>JAQCKU010000074.1 GCA_027592195.1 Actinomycetota bacterium | reverse complement strand
TGTTTACAATCACTCTGTAAATAATTTATCTGGTGGACAGTATCAGCGAACTTTGATTGCTAGAGCTTTAGCCGGTGAACCAGATATTCTATTTTTAGATGAGCCAACTGCCGGAGTTGATCTAGAGACACAGAATGTCTTTGCTAGCGCCCTTAAGCATTTAGTCGATGGTGGAACGACGATCATTTTAGTTTCACATGATCTAGGCCCATTACGGGCGCTCATTACGAGAGCGATCATGTTTCGTGACGGCAAAATCTACTATGACGGACCTGCCGAAGCAGAGGCACTTGATCGTCATGTCTTTCATGATCACCCACATACATCTACTCCGAGCAACCGCTCATCAATCTTGTGAGACCACAGCGTGTTTGAATTTTTAGAGCCAGCATTTATGCAACGCGCACTACTTGCCGCCTTTGTTGTTGGTCTATGCGCACCATTAGTTGGAATTTTTCTCGTTCAACGTCGTCTTTCCTTGATGGGGGATGGACTGGGTCATATCGCCCTTACCGGTGTTGCCCTTGGTTTCCTCTTACAGACCAATCCCGTTGTCACAGCTGTCATTGTGGCATCTATTGGAGCGGTCATTTTGGAGTTGATTAGATCATATGGAAATACCAGTGGCGATCTAGCTCTAGCTATTTTGTTCTATGGTGGAATTGCCGGAGGAGTACTGCTTATTGGATTGTCTGCAAAACAATCAAATGTCAATCTTCTCTCATATTTATTTGGATCTTTAACTACGGTTAGCCGTTTAGATATTCTCATTATTGTATCTCTTGCTATTTTTATTTTCTTTACTACTTTAATTTTACGAAAACCATTCTTTGCTCTATGTCACGATTCAGAGTTTGCTCAAGTTTCAGGTATTCCAACGAAGGCGCTATCAATTCTCTTAGCAGTTATGACTGCAGTAACGGTTACTATTGCTATGCGGGTAGTTGGGCTATTGCTGGTAAGTGCTCTAATGATCATTCCAGTTGCTTCAGCTCAGCAACTTGGAAAGAGTTTCTCAGGTACCAGACTTATGGCAAGTTTTATTGGAGCAACAACGGCCATTACAGGGGTCATTCTCAGTTTCTACTTTGATTTAGCCCCTGGAGCATTAATTGTGGTTCTTGTGATCTTGATCTTTATAGTCATGATCGCTGCTGCTGCGCTGAGTCGTAAACTTAATGCATCAAAAGAGATGAGTTAAGCTCTCGCTATGGCTATTAAATCTGCCCCCATCAAAGTCAACACCAGAGCAACTCGTCAAAAGGGCGCAATTCTGGAGGTTTTAGAGGGTATTGATGAATTTCGTAGCGCACAGGAGATCCATCAATTATTAGCTAAAAAGAGGGTGAAGGTTGGTCTAGCCACTGTTTATCGAACTTTACAGAAAATGGCTGAGCAAGAAGATATTGATGCGATCAGAAACGCGGAAGGTGAGACGATTTACCGAAGGTGTGGCCAGAAAGAAGGTCATCACCACCATTTAATCTGCCGCCAATGTGGAATTACTATTACAGTTGAAGGGCCAACTATTGAGACATGGACTGAGAAAATTGCAAAAGACCATGGCTTTAAAGATGTTAGCCATACTGTAGATATTTTTGGTCTCTGTAAAAATTGCTATCGCAGCTCATAAAAAGAGCAAAACAGAATTTCCAATCCCAGCTTTTTTCAAGGATTAGATTAAAAATTTTTGCGGTGGATCGATAATGCAAATCTTTATCCGTTAATCTGCAAACTCAACTCGAGCCATTCGTTCTCTAGTTCCTTAAGTTGAGTTTGCACTCTCTTTAAATCTGATTCAATCTCAATTAATTTCTGGTGATCAAATGCTGCTAACTCTTGTCTCTGTAATAACTCTCGCTCTTCTTTTTGAACTTTTTCAATTTTTCTCTCTATTTTTCCGATATTTTTTTTCATTAATCTCATCTGTTCTGCATCAGAGATCTCCTTCTTGGGAGCGTTCTTGATCTTTGTTTTAATCTGCTGGACTCTCATTTCAAGATATTGATCTATACCCCTGGGAAGGTCGCGAAGTGATCCATCACCTAGCAAACCAACAAATCGGTCACATACACGCTCAAGAAAATATCTATCATGCGAGATGACCAGCAAAGTTCCAGCATAGTTATCTAATAGATCCTCAAGAGCAGTTAAGGTCTCTACATCGAAATCATTGGTGGGCTCATCGAGCAATAAAACATTAGGGCTCTCCATAAGAAGTCGGGTTAATTGAAGGCGTCGCCTCTCACCTCCCGAAAGATCTCGAACCATCTTCTGCTGACCCTCGTAATCAAAACTTAATCTTTCACAGAGTTGAGATGCTGAGATTTCACGACCACCACCAAGCTCAACTTGTAGCGCAACTCGCTCTACCGCTTGGATGACCCGTAGCGAAGGATCTAATTCCTGCAAATGTTGAGAGAGAAGGGCAGCTTTTACTGTTATCCCAGTCTGCATCTTTCCTGCTGAGAATCGGTATTCACCGGCTAAGGTGCGCATCAAAGTGGTTTTACCCGAACCATTAACGCCAACTATTCCGATTCGATCACCGGGGCCAATATTCCAATTGAGTGATTCAATTAACGTTGTCTCACCTATTTCGAGTCGAGCATGGTGAATTTCATATACCGTTTTACCTAATCGATTCTCCGCAAAATTAAGGAGTTCGGTTGCATTGCGAGGGGCAGGCTCAGCAGATATTAATTGATTGGCAGCCTCAACTCGAAATTTTGGTTTCGTTGTCCGAGCAGGTGCGCCTCGACGTAACCAGGCGAGCTCTTTGCGAATAAGATTATTTCTACGGGCGTTTTCTGTATTCTGTTGCCTTATACGTTCTGCTTTCGCTAAAACATAGGCAGAATATCCACCATCGTATGCCTCTACACGACCATCAATAACTTCCCAGATCGTTTCCGATACTTCATCCAAGAACCAACGATCATGGGTGATGACTACAACTGCTAAGTCATCTCGCTTTCGAAGATGTTTTGCAAGCCAGTCAACGCCTTCAACATCAAGATGATTTGTGGGTTCATCTAATAAAATGATATCTAGCGGTTCGATGAGTAGTTTTGCAATTCCTACTCGCCGTTTCTCTCCACCTGAGAGAGATCCAAAAGATCGATCCATTAAATCTGAGTCATATCCGCCAAATAGCCCTGAAAAGATTTCTCTTATTTTAGAATCGCTGGCCCATTCATGAGTTTTTGCATCACCAATAATTACATCTCGAACGATGGCATCAGAATCTGCGGTATCAAATTGACTCAACATTCCAAGCTTTACCCAATTGGCTCTGGAGACTCGACCCTCATCGGTAGGTTCAATTCCAGCTAATACTTTTAGAAGCGTTGATTTGCCTCCACCATTTCTCCCTACGATTCCAATTCGCTCTCCCTCTGAGACACCAAGAGAAACATCGTCAAGAAGTGGGCGAATACCAAAAGCTTTGAAGACCGCTTCGATATTGATGATATTGCGCGCCATGAGAGAGCAAAGTATCCCACAGGTGCAAAACTATTAAACTCAATTACCATATCGAAAAAATGATATTGAGAGTTCCCATCATCGCAAGTCCGATAGCTATTGCAATACTTTTTTTCTTACCTAACCGTTGTGGAAGTCCAAAAACCTTTTGATCTAAATCCCATTGCAGATCTTTAATAACATTGAGAAAATGAAATGCGAGAGAAAATAGCGCCAGTGTTGAGTAAAGCCAGAGCGGGGGAGTCTTACCTGCTGGAAGATAAATGGCCCACGGTAGAGCCCCAAATGAGATTAAATAAGGAAGAGGCGAGAAAATTGTTGCTTTTAATTTTAGGTTATATGAGGTGGCGCTGAAAATTCCAAGTAGATGAAGAAGTGTTCCAACAGCTCCTAAGGGGCTCATTAAAGAGAGTAAAACTGCGAGAGCAAGAGCTACTGGAATCAATTTTTTTAAGAGAGAGTCAGAGAGCTCTCCGCTTACTAAGGGCTTGTGCTCTCTATCTGCCGCTTTATCGAGCGGAAAATCGATAACTTCATTACTCCAGCCCACCGTTAGTTGACCAGCAAAGATGGCGATGGCAATTTGTAGCGCCCCACTCAGATTACTTAGAGGCAGCGCTATCGCAAAAGATACTGTCATAACAAGAAGCGTTGGGCCAAAATGAGAGGCTTTAAGTAAGGATCCAACTTTTGCTAGTGGGGAATAAGCCATCGAGTGAGTTTGGCATACTTTATGAACTTTATATGGAAGGGCGCCTGATTTACTTTCTCGTTAGAGTGGGGCGGTGTCCACTCAAGAAGGGTCATTAGCGCTGGTTGGATCTGGTGAGTATTTACCCCAGATGGTTGATCTTGAAAAGTTGTTGTTGGAGGATGGTGTTAATAAAGGAAAGCGTCCGGTTTATATCCAGCTACCAACGGCTGCCGGGCGTGAAAGTAAAGAGCGATTAAAGTATTGGGAGAGCCTTGGTAAGTCTCAAGCTGATGCACTTGGCGTAGAACAGATTTTCTTACCTATCTATGATCGCGAAAGCGCAAAAAACCCTCAACTAGTGAAGCTGATCGAAGATGGTGCTCTAATTTATATATCAGGTGGAGATCCACATTATTTGGCAGAGACGCTTATTGATACTCCAGTCTGGAGCGCGATCGAAGGTAATTGGCAGACGGGAGGATCCTTAGCTGGTTGTAGCGCTGGTGCGATGGTCTTAAGTTCTCAGGTTCCAAATTTTGGTTTCTTTAAAAAAGATTCAACTCAAGGGTTGGGGCTGACTCCGCAGCTTCGAGTTATTCCACATTACAACAAATTCTTTAAATGGATTCCAGATAGCGCAGCTAGAGGACTTACTCAGGTGCCTGATGGATCAATCTTGCTAGGAATTGATGAACTGACAGCCTTGGTAAAGCGCGGTGGTGAAGATTCATGGTTTGTTCATGGTGAAGCGAAAGTTCATCTTCTCAAAGGTTTGCCAGCAAGGCAGTTAAGCCATAGTGAGAGGATCGTAATTCCCAGCCATGGCTAATATTTTCGTGATCTTTGATGGTGAGTGCGGATTTTGTTTCGAGTCTCTTCGCTGGGTTGAGCAGCAGGTAGAACTTGATGCTGCGCCATTTCAGCAGATTGATTTTGAAAAAGATCAGTGGACCAAGGCTGGTATCACATATCAACAGTGCCAGCAGGAAGTCGTTATTCTCACTTCTGGATTAAAACTAAGCGGGGCTGATGCCATCGCCTTTCTCCTAAACGCTCGAGGAAATACTAGGGCCTCCTGGATGATCAAAAAATTTGGCAGATTGAGCCATCTCATTTATCGCTGGGTTGCAAGAAATCGAAATTCACTGGTTATTAGGCTGACTACGAGATACTTTCGATATTCGAATAAAAAATTTTACTAGCGAAGATGCGCTAACTCACTAATTGCAAGTTACTTGCATCATTAAAATTTGTATCATTGAAATATTCTCTTTACTATCATGACATGGTCTTCCTTCATTATGGAATCAATTTCTACAAACGTAGAATTATTGATTACGGAACCAATAAAACAACACGTTGTTA
>JAQCKU010000073.1 GCA_027592195.1 Actinomycetota bacterium | reverse complement strand
TCCAAAAATTGCATAGATAAAGAAGGCGGCAAAAACTAGCTCTAAAGTTGCTGGTAGGTAACGAAAAATATCATCAATAACAGGTTGTCGTGTTTGAATTGATTTACCAAGATCTAGTTTTATTATTCCGGAGAGATAATTTATATACTGCTGAAAAACAGGAAGATCTAAACCTAATTGGCGACGAACCTCTTCTACCTGTTCCGGACCAGCCTGCAAACCTGCAGCTAATCGAGCAGGGTCTGCCGGGATCAATCTCGACATAATAAATGTGAGAGTTACCGCGGTCCAGACCACAATCAGCATCCACCATACGCGGCTAAAAACCAGCTTGATTCGTCTCAGATAAGGAGAAGAATTGAGGGTTCGGTTAAAGATAGATAACAAAAACCGAACCCCCAATCACTACAAACTAACCGTTACTAACCGATTTAACCGTTAAATCGAGTGTAGAAGAAACGGATTGAATAGTTTGCATCGAGACTGTCATAAAAGCCTGTCCATCCAGCTTTAACTGGTTGAGCAAGCTTTGGTTGAGTCACATAAATTGCAAGATGTAGCTCTGCAATCTCTTCATTGAGCTTCTCTGTTGCAGATAGGCGTTCAGCTGGATCAGCAATTTGAGATAGACGGCTGATTTTTCCATCTAACTGACTATTTTCATAGAAGCTCCAGTTATATCCGCCCTTATCTCCAACGTTTGTTGAGAGATATGCCTGTCCTAAATAGGCGCCTGCATCATTGGTAAATGCCGACATATTAAGGAAACTGATATCACCAGCGGTATCGCGCTTCGAGTAAGAAGCAGCCATCTCTGGCCAAGGAATCAATGTTTGCTTCACTGTAATTCCAACCTCTTTGAGGTTCTGCTCAATTAAAGTTCCTGCGAACTCAAAGTAAGAAAGACCTTTTAATCCAATGTATTCAATTTCAAATCCATTGGGATATCCAGCTTCGGCAAGAAGTGCTTTAGCATCAGCAATGTTCTGCTGATATCTTGGTCGATTAGCGATATTTGCACTAAACCCAGTTGGAAGTGGACCAGTTGATGGTTCTGCAAAGCCTTGATAGAAATCAACCATGCCTTGGTAATCAAATGCTAAGGCGATCGCTTTACGTACTCGAACATCCTTAAGTGGACCGCGAGTTACATTCATAGGCATTACCTGGCCATAATATGAAGGAGATTCAAGAACTTGAACGCCTTCCATATTCTGAGCTCTAGCTGAATCATCTGGGCCAACGGCTCCCATAAAATCAATCTCACCAGCTTCTAGCAACTGCATTGCAGTTGCAATTTCTGGATCAACACGAAGTGTTACAGCCGATGGTGTACCAGCTTCGAATTCACGCCAGTAGCCATCAAAAGCAACAAGATTGATTGCTTGATTTCTCTGCCAGTTATCGAGCTTGTAGGGACCTGTTCCTGCTGCATTTACTGCAAACCACTCTGATGCAAGTGGATCGGCTCCAGTTTTATTCGCTTCAATCGCAGCAGCGCTGACGATTGGAAGCTTTGGAAGCTTGCCAAGGAATGTGTAGTCAACATTCTTCAGCTGGATCGCTACCTTATCTGCGCCATCAGCAGTGATAGCCACGATGTTGGTCATAAATGATGCTGGACCTTGATTAACATCCTGAATTCGCTTAAGAGCGGCTACCACACCATCAGCATTGAGATCTGATCCGTCGTGGAATTTTACTCCTGAACGTAATGTGAATGTGAACGTTAGACCATCACTTGATGTCTCCCAGCTTTCGGCAAGGAGCGGTTGAATATCAACAGATCCTGGCTTATATTCGACAAGTCCTTCATAAACATTTCTTGCGAAGACAAAACCATCAGAGCTGAAAATAATTGCTGGATCTAGCGTTGCAGTCTCAGCAATATTTGAATATACCGCCGTTACTGGGGATGAATCCGAGGCGCCATTATCGCTACTTGAACACGATACGGCAAAGATACCTACGGATAAGAGGGCTCCAAACTTAAGAAGTTTTTTCCGCACCCTTGATTCCTTTCTCTTTTGTTGAGCTGTTTATTGGTTTATCTCTTAATAAGTTTTACCTTATTAAAATAATTGGTCATTAATTTCTGTAGAACTCTTCCGTCACATAACCATTGAGCAAGTCGCTATCTATCTCGCTCTGATCGCGCTCACCAACTGGACCATATCCACCCCCTCCCCCTGTTTTTACCCAAACTCTGGATCCAAGTGAAAGGGGGAATCGATTCACTTTCAAGATCTGTTGAGGCGTTTCACTCGCTTCCTTTTGAACTAAGACTGTTGTTGAGATCGCCTCTTCGCCGCCAAAAAGCCCCCAACCAGGAGTGTTATGACGCTCAAACCAGAGCGAAACTGTCACATCTTCGGTCAATACCTCATATTCACGAACAACTCCAAGGCCTCCGCGGTACTTACCGCGCCCACCGGTATTTACTCCCAATGAATATTGATGGATTCGAATCGGATAACGACTCTCATAGACTTCAACTGGGTAATTCTTTAAATCACCACCACCGTAATTAATTTGAGCACTTGCACCATCGCCTTCTGCATGAGCGCCCCAGCCAACTCCTGTAGCTTCACCGGTAAAGAATTCTGCACCGGTCTTCGGGTTGATACCAACGAATAAAATATTCATTGCATCAGATGGTTGCCCACCAACAACCCGATCAGGGATCCCAGGAGCTAAAGCTTTGATGAAGAGATCAATCATCAAACCTAAATGTGGGTAGTAATACTGACAAGCTGCCGGCTCTTGAGCGTGAAATACCGAACCAATATCAGTGAGTACTTTAAGATTTCTAAAAGTTCCTGCAGTTGCTGGAACATCTGAATTAACGAGGAATTTAAAGGCTAAGCGAGCTGCAGAAATTGTCTGAGCAACACCGCAATTGAGCGGCCCACCTGTCTGTGGGGATGAGCCTCGAAGATCTAATTCAATCTGATCACCACTAACAGTTACTTTCACCTTGATTGGAACAGGTTTGCCCCCTGGTCCATCTGAATCGAGCGCACCAGATTCTTCATAGACTCCATCAGGAATTTTGCTGACAACTTCATGGTCAAGAACTTCACATTGTCGCCAGATTTCTTCTGTCGCCTCTCGAATAATCTTCTCGCCAAATTTGTCGTACAGTGCCTGTAGTCGATTTTCTCCCGTTCGACATGCTGCAATCTGTGCATGCATATCTCCCCAGATTGATCGAGGTAGCCGGGAATTACGGGTAAGAAAATCCATAATCTCAGTTTGCGCAACGCCTTCTCGATATAGCCGAGTAGGTCCAATTCGATAGCCTTCTTGATAAATCGAAGTTGCATCCATAGCCTGGCTTGGATCCTTAGCGCCGATATCTAACCAATGAGCTTTTGTTGCGCCAAAACCTACAAGGTCGCCTTTGTAAAAAATCGGCGAGAAGATGGAGACATCATTGAGGTGGCTTCCTACCAGATAGCTATCGTTGATGGCATAAACATCTCCTGGTTTAAAGACATCCCATCCACCAAAGTGATCTCGCGTTGAAAATATTGCTGCCTCAAGTGCGCCCAAGAAAATTGGAAGCCCAGGTGCTTGGCCCAAGAGAGCGCCCCGCCCGTCAAATAAACCAACAGAACAATCTTTCATCTCATAAATAATGGGCGTATAGGCACTTCTGGCCAAGTTATTATTCATTTGATTTGCAATTGAATCAAATGCGTTACGGATAACTTCAACGGTAATTGGATCTATAGCCATTAGATGCTCCTTGAAATAACAATATGTCCACCAACTGCAACCTTTGCCTGCCAACCTGGATGTAATAAAGTGGTGCAATCTGGTTCCAAGATAACAGCAGGACCAGCAACGCTTCCGCCAATTTTTACCTGATCTCGCTGTATGATTTTTGAATCAGTCCACTCTTTATTGAAATAAACTGGATAAACCATCTCTTCACTCTTTGTTTCAGATTCTGGAAGATACTGCTCACTAGTTATACCGTTTAATCCAAGTGCGCTCATTCTGATATTCACTAATTCAATTGATTCACCAGGATTGTTATGTCCATAGCGAGAGAGATGCTCAGCTTCAAACATATTAGGAAGCTCAGCCAAGGCTTTCGCCACGCTCCACTCATCACTCCATTCAACGGTGACGGTGTATTCCTGTCCAACATAGCGAAGATCTACTGCCGGTCGAAATTCTTGGAGATTAACTGGAATTGATTCCGAGTCAAGAATTTCTTTTGACTGAACTCTTAACTTTTTGAGAGCTTCTTCAAATTGTGGAAGGCTAATTTCATGAAGAAGTGAGTAGAAGTTGAGCACTTGATCATGTCGAGTATCTGCTTGCAACATTCCCCAGGCAGAGAGCACGCCAGGGTTAGCTGGAATAACAACCGATTTGAGTTCAAGTTCCTCTGCGATAGCAATTGCATGTAGCGGGCCTGCTCCCCCAAATGCCACGAGAGAGAAATCTCTTGGGTCAATTCCTCGGGAGACGGTTATCTCTCGAATCGCATTTGCCATCGCGGCATTTACAATCGAAATAATTCCACTGGCAACTTCCTCAGGTGCAAGTTTTAATTGGGTACCAACTGAATCAAGTGCTCTCTGGGAAGCATCTGAATCCAATGGCAGATTGCCACCCAGTTTTGCAATCTGAGGCAAGCGTCCTAAAAATAAATTGGCATCTGTAACTGTTGGCTCACTTCCACCACGGCCATAACAGGCAGGTCCAGGCATCGCACCTGCTGATCTCGGTCCAACTCTCAGCGCGCCGCCGGCAAGGTAAGCGATCGATCCGCCACCTGCTCCGATCGTATGCATACTCACCGTCGGTGAGAGAATCGGAAGGCCTTGAAGTTCAGTCTGAGATTCAACATCTGCTTTTTTATCAATAACTAGACTGACATCAAATGAGGTGCCCCCCATATCAACACAGATCAACTTATCGAAATCTAGCTTCTTTCCAATCTCAACCCCAGCAATAGTTCCACCCACTGGTCCTGAGAAGAGGGTCTGAATTGCTTTCGCTCTAGCTGTCGAAGCGCTCATTACTCCACCATTAGATTGCATAACCCTAATCGGCGCTCTCATTCCAATTTCTTCTAATTTCTTCCCCAGTTGAAGTAGATACTCATCGATAATGGGGGCGATATATGCAGAGAGCGCGGTTGTGCTGGTTCGCTCATACTCTCGCCATTCTGGAGCAACTTGATGCGAGGGCACTACCAAGACGCTCGGCAATCTCTTGGAAAGAAACTTCTCGACCTGGATTTCATGTTCTGCGCTCTTATATGAGTGAAGTAAAACAATGGCTACCGCGTCAAATTTGCCTTCGATTCTGCCGGCAATTGATTCGAGTTCTTTTAGATCTACTTCGAGGATTGTTTCACCTTCAGGGCTCATCCGCTCATTCATTTCAAAGATATCACTTCGAGGTATCAATGGCTTTGGTGATTGATATTTAAGGTTATACATATCAGGGCGATTTGCTCGACCAATCTGATAAACATCTCGAAAACCCTTGGTAGTAATAAGTGCGATACGTGATCCGCGTCGTTCTAAAAACGCATTAAGACCGGCAGTAGTTCCGTGTACAAAATAATCAATCTCTTTAGATGCAAGCTCAAGTCCTGAGATCGCGTTAACGACACCATCGGCCAATCGACCTGATGTTGTTAAGGATTTTGAGGTAGAAATTCTTCCATCTGATGATATAGAAATCGCATCGGTAAAAGTCCCACCAATATCTACGCCGACTCGATTCATAAAATTGATCTCCTCCAATAATATAAAATTAAGAAAATCCTCATTAAATTTTTGCAGGCAAAGTTGATAACTTGCATTGTGTTG
>JAQCKU010000072.1 GCA_027592195.1 Actinomycetota bacterium | reverse complement strand
ATCCGAACAAATCTTTAGCTCCAAAAACGAATTCGTCGCGCTCTGCAAGAGTCAGCTGGAAGAGAGCTACTAAAGGGTAGGCGCGCTAATCATTGCCAGAATCAACTGGCTTTGAGGATGAAATTTAGGCGTAGCGATTGCGGGAGCGAGTGCGCCCTCTTCGAGGTTTAGCACTTGCTTTTGAGGAGGGAGCAGATCTGCCTCTTCCAGAACCTCGCTGAACCTTCTCGCTCTTCTCTACCTTTTCGATATAGGGAATCCCAGAGGGCTCTTTGGCTCCTGTGATCTTTACAAGCCTTTCATCCATAGGAGAAATTCCCATAACCCATGGTTCAACTCCGGCGCGCAAGGTGATCCCGCCTATTGTTCGTTGCTCCTTATGGGTTGCAAGAGTGACGACTCGACCGACCTGTCCAGCTCTAGCTGTACGTCCTGATCGATGGAGATAATCTTTATGATCTGCTGGAGCATCAAAATGGACAACGAGGTCAATTCCATCAACATGGATTCCACGCGCTGCCACATCTGTTGCAACAAGAACAGCAGAATCTTCCTCTTTAAAGCGAGCTAAAGTTTTGTTCCGAACTGCCTGAGATTTTCCACCATGAAGTGATCCTGCAATGACTCCGGCCTTTGCAAGATTAGCTGCTAGGCGATCTGCACCATGCTGCGTCCTCACAAAAAGAAGTGTTTTGCCATCTCTTGATGCGATCTGAGAGGTGATACTGGCTTTATCTGTCGGTTTCATAACAAAAACATAATGATCCATCGTGGATTCTTCAGCTTCTAGCTCTTTTACGGTATGAGATTTAGGATCTTTAAGATACTGACGGACGAGAGAGTCCACGCCACGATCTAAAGTGGCTGAGAATAGTAAGCGCTGGCCTCCCTTGCGAGTCTTATCCAAGATCTTTTTAACAGCTGGTAGAAAGCCCATATCAGCCATATGGTCTGCTTCATCGAGAACGGTTATCAGAAGCGCATCTAAGCGCACCTCTTTCTTCTCAATTAAATCATTAAGGCGCCCTGGGGTAGCCACAAGAATTGAGACGCCTCGACTCAGCGCATTAATCTGCTTGCCGTAAGGAACTCCCCCTGCGATCACTACAGTGCTATGGCCAATGGATTTGGCTAGGGGCTTTAATACATCATCAATCTGTTGCGCTAATTCACGGGTTGGGGCAAGGACGAGTGCCAACGGTTGATTGGGCTTAGCGCTCTTGCCGAAAATATTATTGAGAAGAGCAAGACCAAAAGCCAGAGTCTTTCCTGAACCGGTCTGGCCGCGTCCTAGGATGTCAAAGCCGGCAATCGCATCTGGGATGGTCGCTTCTTGAATGGGAAAGGGTGATGTGATTCCTTGCAAATCAAGTGTTTTGATCAACTCTGAGCGGAGCCCAAGGCTGGCAAAAGTTGAGCTCGTTACAGCAGGATTTACTGGAGAATTTTTAGAAGACATGAAAATACGTACCAATCAACTCGACATGTATGTCTCGATTTGACTGACGTAATCAGGTAAAGATAAGACTTACATATAAACCAGAAACTTTGTCTGGCTTTCGTTTATTACTGACGCAGATGCATCAACTTCCGAAGAGTACTCCAATCGCCATGATTTCCCTAATTAGGAGAGATCATGGCGATTGATGGGGATAATGAGCGTTAATTGATAATTAATTAAGGTCGAACCGATCAGCGCTCATCACCTTGCACCAGGCAGCTACAAAATCATCAACAAATTTCTTTCTATTGTCATCTTGAGCGTAAACCTCTGCATATGCCCTAAGAATTGAGTTTGATCCAAAGACCAGATCGACTCTTGTTGCAGTGTATTTAATCTCTCCATTACTCCGATTTCGAAGATTGTAGAGATTCTCACCTGCTGGTTCCCAGATATAGGACATATCTGTGAGAGTTAGAAAGAAGTCGGTGGATAAAGCCCCAACTTGATCAGTAAAAACACCTTCTTGCTTGCCACCAAAGTTAGTTCCAATAACACGCATTCCACCTATGAGAACGGTCATCTCAGGGCCAGTTAAACCCATCAATTGCGCTTTATCTAGTAATAACTCCTCAGGCGAAACGAGATAATCTTTTTTCTGCCAATTTCTAAATCCATCATGTATCGGCTCAAGTGGCTTGAAGGACTCTATATCTGTCTGCTCTGCACTGGCATCACCACGGCCAGGGCTAAATGCAATAGTGATCTCAAACCCTGCCGCTTTTGCAGCAAGTTCCACGCCAATATTTCCTGCTAGAACAATCAGATCTGCAATACTTGCACCACTTGCTTTAGCAATTGGCTCAAGAGTTGCAAGAACTCGTTTTAGCCGCTCAGGTTCATTTCCTTCCCAATCAATTTGTGGGGCTAAACGAATCCGCGCACCATTTGCACCGCCACGCTTATCTGAATTTCTAAAGGTGCGAGCGCTGTCCCATGCTGTTGTCACCATATCGGAGATAGATAGCCCTGATGCAGAAATCTTGCTCTTTACCTCTGCAAGATCGTACTTACTATTTCCTGCTGGAATTGGATCTTGCCAGATTAAATCTTCACTTGGTACATCAGGTCCTAAGTATCGAACTTTTGGACCTAAATCTCGGTGCGTTAATTTAAACCAAGCTCGAGCAAAGACATCGCTAAAATATTCTGGATCTTTATAGAACTTCTCTGAGATCGCCCGATATGCAGGATCTTTAATCATTGCCATATCAGCATCGGTCATCATTGGGTTGTAACGGATAGATGGATCTTCAACATCTACTGGCTTATCTTCTTCTTTAATGTTGATTGGTTCATATTGATATGCCCCGGCAGGAGATTTCGTCAGCTCCCACTCGTATTTAAAGAGGAGCTCAAAGTATCCGTTATCCCACTTCGTTGGATGAGTAGTCCAAGCTCCTTCAAGTCCACTCGTTACGGTATCTCTTCCCACCCCTCGTGTACTGGTGTTGTTCCAGCCAAGGCCTTGTTCTGAAATATCAGCAGCTTCGGGTACTGGTCCAAGGTTGGATGCGCTTCCATTTCCATGAGTTTTACCAACGGTATGGCCACCTGCTGTGAGCGCAACAGTCTCTTCATCATTCATTGCCATTCTTGCAAAAGTTTCTCGAACATGTGCTGCCGTTCGAAGCGGATCAGGAACGCCATTAACACCTTCGGGGTTTACATAGATCAAACCCATTTGAACTGCTGCTAGCGGATTTTCCATCGTAGAGGCGTCATTGAGATCTCCGTACCGAGAATCACTTGGCGCTAGCCATTCTTTCTCTGCTCCCCAGTAGGTATCAATCTCTGGCGCCCAAATATCTTCTCGCCCAAATCCAAAACCAAAAGTCTTGAAACCCATGGACTCATAAGCAATATTTCCAGCAAGAATCATTAAATCTGCCCAGCTGATTTTATTACCGTATTTTTTCTTTACTGGCCATAGAAGTCTTCGCGCCTTATCTAGATTGGCATTATCTGGCCAAGAATTGATAGGTGAAAATCTCTGAACTCCCGTTCCTCCACCACCGCGACCATCTGCGATCCGATAGGTACCTGCAGAGTGCCAAGCCATACGAATCATGAGCCCGCCGTAATGTCCCCAATCTGCTGGCCACCATGACTGGCTATCAACCATGAGGGCATGAAGATCTTTTTTCAAACTATCAAAATCAAGTTTTTTAACTTCATCGTGATAGCTAAATTGATCACCTAGTGGATTAATTTTGCTGTCGTGCTGATGCAAAATCTCAAGGTTAAGCGCATTTGGCCACCACTTTTCGTTATAGCTGCCAACCGTTGTTAGCGAACCATGGGCTACCGGACACTTTGCTACAGTTTCACTCATATCTATCCCGTCTCAATTTCTATTTATTTGAAGTTAAGGTAATGCTACCAGCGCAAATAAGTGGCAAATAAGTGGCAAATTTTACTGATTAATGTAAGAGCGCAGAGAGGATTGCAAAAGGTTAAGAAGAACAAAACCTTTAGAGGTCCTATAGAAGTCCTACAGAAGTAAAGTAACCTTAAGTGAGAGTTGCTTTACTTTTTAAAAGCTTTAACAATCTGTTCAGCTGCGCTACTTAGCTCTGCCGGAATCACCCATACCTTGCTTGCCGTTCCATTAGCGATAGCTGGTAACTGCTGCAGATACTGATAAGCAAGTACTTTCTCATCTGGATTAGCCTCATGAACTGCATTAAATACTTTTTTAATAGCTTCAGCCTCACCTTCTGCTCGCAGAACTGCAGCTTTTGCATCACCTTCTGCTCGCAGAATCTCTGCAGCTCTTGCACCTTCTGCAGTCAAAATCTGGCTCTGCTTCTCACCTTCTGCAGTCAAAATCGCCGCGCGCTTATCTCGCTCTGCGCGCATCTGCTTCTCCATTGACTCTTGAACACTGGGCGGTGGATCAATTGCTTTGAGCTCTACTCGATTAACTCTTACTCCCCATTTTCCTGTGGCATCATCTAGTACCCCACGGAGAGTGGCATTAATTGAATCTCGTGAAGTGAGAGCAGATTCTAAATCAAGCCCTCCGACAACGTTTCGTAAAGTGGTAACCGTTAACTGCTCGATTCCTTGAATGTAATCCTCAATTTCATAGGTCGCTGATTTTGGATCAGTGACCTGAAAATAAATAACAGTATCAATAGAAACAACTAAATTATCCTCGGTTATGACAGGTTGTGGAGGAAAGGAGACTACGCGCTCTCGCAAATCAATCAGTGGACGAAGGCGGTCAATGAAGGGAACAAGTATGGTCAGACCAGCTCCTAGAGTTTTATGAAATCTTCCAAGCCGTTCAACTATTCCTGCCCTAGCCTGTGGAACAATCCGAATCGACCTTGTTAATACAACAACAAATACGATGACAAAAAATACCAAACCACCAAATGAATAGTTCCACATCTTAATTTCTCTTCTCTCTTACTACCGCGGTTGCACCTTCGATTGAAATTACTTCAACCCGTGAATCTTTTGAGATCAGTGGACCATCAGCTCGTGCGCTCCAGGTCTCACCACTTAATTTTATCTCTCCTGCTAAATCGTTAATATCAGAGAGAGCAACTGCCGGCGCTCCAATAAGAGCATCTACATTGGTTGAGTGATTGGCAGGGCGTTTGCGAAGATGTTTAAGGGCTAGTGGGCGCAGGATAAATAAGGAAAGACCAGCAGCGAGTGCAAAGACTAAACCTTGAGTTCCCATATCAAATCCAAGTCCATTGGCAATTGCAGCCATAAAAGCGGAGAAAGCAAGAGAGGCAAAGAGAAGATTAACCGTGAGCATTTCAATGACCATTAAGGCGCCAACGGCTGCCAACCAGACCCAGAGTTGCATTACCTTCCCGACCTTTCTCTCTCCTTAACTCCTGATAGTACCTTCAAATAGAGTGCGAGTTAAGGTGATAAAAAAGCCAGAGGTGCGCTGATTTCGCTCGGCGCACCTCTGGCTTTCTAATCTTTCTATCAGCCTCTCTGGCAGGGTTACCAGAGATCGAATCTGAGGTTTTCAAGAGAAAACTCTGGGCTAAGAGGCAGCCCCGATCTTCTTTGCCTCGCCAACTTCGATTAAAGTCCCAGTTTTGACATCATAGATGTAGCCATAGATCGGGATATTTTTAGGAACAAGTGGGTGGTTTCGTATCCGTCTCACATCATCGATAACTGCCCCTTGTTGATCTGAAATTGTTAGCCAATCAATAAAATCAGCTTCGCTGCTTCCTGGACCTTTACCCACATCATAAAAGCCTTTTTCGCCAAGTGCGGCAGTTTCAAGACTCTTCTTTAAAAGATCACGCATCACTACATCTGAGAAGAATTCCATTCCACAATCTGTATGGTGGATAACAAACCACTCTTTTGTTCCAAGAAGTTTGTATGAAATCACAAGTGAGCGGATTGCATCATCACTTGCTCTACCCCCAGCATTTCTAATCACATGTGCATCGCCTTCAACGAGACCGGCATATTTGGCTGGATCTAATCGAGCATCCATACAGGTTAATATGGCAAAACTTCTTGCCGGTGGCAGAGCTAGTGAGCCTTTTTCGCCAAATCCATC
>JAQCKU010000071.1 GCA_027592195.1 Actinomycetota bacterium | reverse complement strand
CCTTCTCTCTCCTTGCTATCTATCCTTTTACCTATGTTCTGCTGCCAACGACGAAATCTCACTCAACGTCGGACTATTGATTTTGGCCGTATGACGCGCTCGCTCTGTCGCAATTAGTTGTTTACCCGATTTAGGTAATTGTCACCAACAACTTTTTATGAGAGGCAAGTGAAATGAATTTTGAAAATCCAACACATTTAATTAGTGAAGATAAAAATAGTTTAGGCAGAGCTGAAACTTTAATTGATGCGCGCGGTCCACGATTTGGCGCAGCGATAACGGTTCTGGTTTTAACTCTTGCCATAGTTCTCAAAGAGCCGCTCCTGCTTATCTGGCAGGCAGTTGCATTTGGAATGGGCGCAACTTTTGGGCCACAGAGAACTCCCTATGCATTTATCTTTAAAACATTGGTCAAGCCTCGATTAACTGGCCCGGTACCAACAGAGGATGTGAGGCCGCCACAATTTGCGCAGGCGGTAGGTTTTCTCTTCGCTCTCTTTGCACTTCTTGGCGTAGCTATTGGTAGTGATCTCACCTTCTTTATTGCAACCGGCTTTGCACTTGCTGCAGCATTTCTCAATTCTGCCTTTGATTTCTGCCTTGGATGCGAGATGTATCTTCTTCTTACAAGGGCGTTTAAGCGTTAATTCGTTAACTTCTCCGGTAGCGATCTAGACTTGTGCCATGGCTACAGCAGGAGATCTACCAAAGATTCATGAACTCCGTGAAAAAGGACTTCGCTTAACTCCGCAACGAGAGTTAGTTCTTCAAGCAGTTCGAGAACTGGGCCATGCCACCCCTGAAGAAGTTGCCGAGCGGGTGAAGTTAACCCATCCAGGAATTAATCTCTCCACCGTTTATCGAAATTTAGAGACGTTAGAGAATGTGGGTCTTGTTCAACATACCCACCTTGGACATGGTGGCGCGACCTATCATGCTGCGGAGGAGTTAACTCATCTCCATCTTGTCTGCGGAAAATGTGGATCTGTTGGCGATGCGCCGATTGATAGCGCAGCTACCTTTGTTAATGAACTTTTTGATAATTATGGTTTTAAAACCGATGTGACTCATTTTGCGATCTATGGAACCTGCTCTGATTGCAGCGAGTAAGTCGGTGAAATTATGAGCGCAGTACTTGTCGAAAATGGTCCGGATAAGGGAGCTATCTGGCACTTTGGCGAGATTGCAAAAGAGGCGAAAGCCCTTGAGGCAGGAAGCGCCTGGGCTGATTTATCTCACCGAAGCGTTATACAGGTGCAGGGGCCAGAGCGGCTGACCTGGCTTCATGCCTTAACGACGCAGCATTTAGAGAGCCTTCTTCCAGGTCAGTGGTGTGAATCTTTAATTCTTGATCCCAACGGCAGAATCGAGCAACAATTTATTCTCGTTGATGATGGAGAGAGTAGTTATCTCTTTTTAGATCCTGAATATGCCGAGCCGCTGCTTCAGTATTTAGAGAGGATGATCTTTCGTACCAAGGTGGAAGTGAAAGATGTGAGTGATCACTATGCGCTTTTAAAAGCGCCCGGTAAGAGTGATTTGATCGGTGGTCCATATGCGTTGGTTCCTCGAGCAGAGTTAGCCGATACCAAGCAAGCTTTTGCTACGGCAAATATGGAGGTTGGGATCTGGGTTATAGAGGCAGAGCGAGTTGCTATCGGTAGGGCTCGCATTGGTTTTGAAACTGATCATAAAACTATCCCTAATGAGCTTGGGATGATTGATAAGGCAGTACATATGTCGAAGGGTTGTTACCGCGGCCAAGAGACGGTGGCAAAAGTTTTTAATTTAGGACACCCACCGCGAAGGTTGGTCCTACTTCATCTTGATGGATCGCGGGTAGATCTTCCAACTAAGGGCGATAAAGTAATTTATGATGGAAAAGTTGTGGGATTTGTCGGAACAATCGCTCGCCACTATGAGTTAGGGCCTATTGCTTTAGCGGTTATTAAGCGGATGACACCTGCCGATGCGCTCTTAGAGATTTTTCCAGCAGCTCTGGAAAAAGATGTTCAATTTCTTCCCGGTGATGGACTAAGCGCTACCCAAGAAATTATCGTTCCCATAGCGTAGTAATTTTTAATAGATAAGCGTTGTTGCGTTATCGTCCATGATCTCTTCAACAAAAGATGTTGATCCTTTAATAGAAATTCCGTCAATACAATCTTCTTCTTTAATATCTCTCCGCGCTGCGCATTGAGTGCAGAGCGTTACCGAGCCGCTTTCAATGATTTCTTGAAGCAGGGATGCAATATCGGCAGAGCCAGGTAGAGCAATCTCTTCTGCTCGGCCAGGAAGTGCGAGCCAAGAACTTTCTGAGGTGAGCCAGAGTGAGATATCAATTCCTGATGCAAGGGCAGTTGTTGCCACATTGAGCGCGCCCGATAATCTCTCGGGATCTTCTTTACCGGCAATTAATTTGATAATCAGGCGCTTTGGCATGAAGCCGACTTTACTTTGTCTCTAGAAGGTAAGCTAACGGTGTGAAAAATGAAGAGATCGCATAATGGCATTTACCATTCCTGAGGGGCTCCATCCTGATCTCAATCCACTTGCTTGGCTGGTTGGAAGCTGGCGCGGCCAAGGCCATGGCGAATTTGAGGGGATAGATAAATTTGATTTCGCGCAAGAGGTCAGCTTTAGCCATGATGGCCGCCCATTTCTCTCTTATTTTTCCCGCTCTTGGATTATCGATGAGAATAAAGAGATTGTGAAACCTGCTGCTTTAGAGACGGGGTTTTGGCGGGTTAAACCAAATAACACTCTTGAGGTGATCATCTCCCATAGCAGCGGAATTGCTGAAGGGTGGCTTGGTCGATTTGAAGGGCCAAAGATTCAACTGGCATTTGATGGCGGATATCTGGCGCCAACGGCAAAAGCTGTGACGGAGGGATCTCGACTCTATGGACTTGTGGAAGGTGAGCTCTTCTTCGCCTATGACATGGGAGTTCCTGGGAAAGCGTTGCAGGCCCATATCTGGTCATCGATGGCGCGCTCGCAATAGTGATCAGAGAGTAAAAATGTCAGAGATAAATAAGCTTCTCGGGGAAGTATTAATCGAGGTTACCCGGAGTAATCGAATTGAATCACTCCATGGTGGACATTTAATTATTCTTGATCAGAGCGGTGATATTAATTTTTCACTAGGTGATTATCAATCACCTATCTTTCCTCGCTCTGCAATTAAAGCAATTCAAACTTCAGCGATGGTGCGATCAGGGCTCAAAGTAGGTAGCGAAGAAATTGCACTGATCTCTGCAAGCCATGCTGGAAGTGAGCGCCACCAAGAGATTGTCTTAAAGATTTTACGTAGCGTTGGCCTTGATGAGCGCGCCCTCAAAAATACCGCTGATAAACCATTGGGTATAAAAGAGCGGAGAAGCTGGGGCGATAAAAAGCCAACTTCACTTTCTGCCAATTGCAGCGGTAAACATGCCGGGATGGTGGCAACATCTCTTATCAATAGCTGGGATATTGAAAGTTATAAAAATCCCTCACATCCACTTCAACAAGTTATTGTTAAAGAGTTAGAGAATTTATCCGGTGAGAAAATTACTGAGATATCTCTTGATGGATGTGGAGCGCCGCTCTTTCTGATCTCACTTTTTGGTCTAGCTCAATCAATTCATAACCTTGTTAACTCTCATGATCTGATTCATAAAGAGGTTGTTGGCGCATGCCTAAAACATCCTGAACTCATCAGCGGTGAGGGAAGAATTGTTACCGAATCAATGCGCTTAGAGCCCGGGCTCTTTATGAAAGATGGCGCAGAGGGCGTGATGGTCGCTGCAATAGCAGGGAGAGCAACGATTGTATGGAAGATGAGCGATGGCTCAAATAGAGGGGATAAGGCGCTGATTTCAGCTGCGCTAGCTCGTGTAGGCGTTGAACTCAATTTTGATCCGGTAGAAATTTTTGGCGATGGGCAGGTTGTGGGATCGGTTCGCGCGAGTAAACTTGTGTTAGATGAAAAAAGGAAATAACTCTCCCCGCCGCATTGCCAAGGTGATGCTTCATACCTCACCACTGGAGCAAGCTGGTAGTGGAGATGCTGGTGGGATGAATGTCTATGTTGTTGAGAGCGCAAAGCGGATGGCACTGAGCGGTGTTGAAGTGGATATTTACACCAGAGCCAGCTCTCCTGATCTACCCAAAGTAGTGGAGATTGCACCAGGGGTACAGGTAAGACATCTTTATGCAACGCCATATAAAGATGTGACCAAGAGCGATATCGTCGCGTTGATGGATCAGCTTGAGCGAGATTTTCTTCAAAACTTAAAAGAGCTGGGTGAAGGTTACTATCAGATAATTCATTCGCATTATTGGATATCTGGAATGCTTGCAAAGCGAGTCTCAGAGAAATCGGGAATTCCTTTTATCCATACATTCCATACCAGCGCAAAAGTTAAAAACTTATCACTGGCAGAAAATGAAAGCCCTGAGCCGCTATCGCGAGCTATTGGTGAAGAAGAGTTGGCAAAGAGTGCGAAAGCGCTGATTGCCAATACCGACTCTGAAGCGGCAAGTTTAGTTTCGCTCTATAACGCCTGCCCCGAAAATGTTTATGTGGCAACCCCCGGGGTAAATCTCAAGGAATTTACAGTAGGTATTGGGAAAAAGGGCGCCCGGACAAAACTGGGAATTGCAGCGGAGAAGATCGTTTTAAGTTTTATTGGTCGGATTCAGCCACATAAAGGACCAGATGTATTAATTCGCGCAGTTGCAGAGATGATCGCTCACTCACCTAAACTAAGAAACTTTTTAGAGGTATTGATTATTGGCGGGGCTTCTGGATCTAGCTCTGGCTCTAGTGAAGTCGAGCGATTAAAAAGTTTAGCAAGATGGCTTGGTGTTGCTGATGTGATCACATTTATGCCTCCGGTGGCGCGGCAAGATCTCGCTGATTGGTATCGGGTCTCAGATTTGGTCTGTGTTCCCAGCTATAGCGAATCATTTGGATTAGTTGCACTTGAAGCGCAGGCCTGCGGAACTCCAGTGGTCGCAACAGCGGTTGGTGGGCTACGTGCAGCGGTTGCTGATGGTTTCTCTGGATCGCTTGTAGATGGCCATGACCCTAAGGCCTGGAGCGCGGTTTTAATGCGCCTTATTGCACAACCTGAGCGTCGATTGATTCTTTCGATGGGGGCAGTTGATCATGCATCTCATTTTGGTTGGGATCAGACTGCGCGGACAATTCTTGATGTTTATGATGGAGTTCTTAGCGATAGCCAGAGAGTACATGGTGAAATTCTTAACCGTGATTTTGCATAAATTGATAACTGGTTAATGATGGAGAATAAAAGAAGTAAGGCAATTGTTGAAGAGTTTATCGAATCACACCATCTAGATTTTGAGAAAGTCGATGAGAAAACATTTTTACTCACACTTCCTGGTGAGGCAAAGTTAGAGACCCATTGCGCGCTGGTTTTAGGCGATCATGCCTTAAGTATCAGCGCTTTCGTCATTAGAAGACCAGATGAAAATATTGAAAAGGTCTATCACTGGCTATTAACAAAGAATGCAACGATGTACTCGGTTGCCTTTGCAGTCAATGAGATGGGAGATATTTATCTGGTGGGGCGATTACCTCACCAGGCTGTGACAGATCGAGAACTCGATCGCGTTATTGGAGCTGTTCTCCAATATAGTGATTCGGCATTTAATCCGCTTTTAGAACTTGGATTTACCGGTGCTATTCGACGAGAGTGGGCTTGGCGCGTATCTCGCGGAGAATCCCTCTCCAACTTAGAAGCTTTTCAACACCTTATCTAGTTATCTAGTTATCTAGTTATCGCGCTATCTCGTGAACTTCGCTGATCAAGATAGCCATATCCGCCATATCAACCACGATCGACATGGCAGAATAGAGTTATGTCGTCAAATCTCATGAATCTCATATTGCTTCGCCATGGTGAGAGCGAATGGAATGCAAAAAATTTATTTACTGGGTGGGTAGATGTACTACTTACAGAGAAGGGGATCGCTGAAGCCAAGCGCGGCGGCCAACTTCTTGGCGAGAGGGATCTCTACCCAGATATCGTCCATACCTCCCTGCTTCGCCGTGCAATTCACACATCACAATATGTTTTAGCAGAG
>JAQCKU010000070.1 GCA_027592195.1 Actinomycetota bacterium | reverse complement strand
GTGGACTTGAACCACTGACCTCTTCCTTATCAGGGAAGCGCTCTAACCAGGCTGAGCTATAGGCCCGCTTTCACGGACGCCGAAGGCTACCTGAGAGAGTAACTCTTGCCAAAATCACTCACTATCAGCTGACTTTGTTAGCGAAACAACGGTGATTTCAGAGTTGAGATTAACTAATCGAACCCCCATGGTGTCGCGACCTGTTTCTCGGAGTTGAGTGACAAGTGTGCGCATTACTGATCCAGCAGAAGTAATCAAAAGAATCTCATCGTTATCTCCCACGATAAGCGCTCCGATTAAAACACCGCGAGATCCTTCATCAATTTTTGCTGCCTTTATTCCGATTCCACCACGGCCTTGAATCCGATATTCATTTAATTTTGTTCGTTTTCCAAAACCGCCATCGGTTGCGGTAAGTAAGAAAAGATCTTCTTTGATCTCATCTGAGATAGAGACCATAGCCAATAACCTATCTCCTATTTTAAATTTCATTCCAATAACGCCAGATGTTGACCTTCCCATTGGCCGGAGTGATTGATCATCTGCTTGAAAACGAAGTGACATCCCTTGTTCAGAGATGAGAAGAAGTTCATCTTTATCTGTAATTACAGATGCTGAGACAACTTCATCTCCCTCTTTTAAAGAGATAGCTATCAATCCACCAGAGCGATTTGAATCGTATTCTGGAAGTGGCGATTTTTTAACCATACCAAATCTAGTTGCAATAACTAGATAAGGAAGAGAGAGATAGTCTTTAATGGCTATTACTTGAGCAATCTTCTCATTAGGTTTAAGTGCTAAAAGATTGGCAACATGTTGGCCTCTTGCATCACGGCCTGAGTCTGGTAGTTCATGAACTTTGGATCGGTAAATTCTTCCTTCATTTGTAAAGAAGAGTAACCAATCATGAGTTGATGCCACAAAGAAATGTTCAACAACATCATCTTGTCTTAATGATGCACCGCGCACCCCTTTACCGCCACGTTTTTGAGATCTATAGAGGTCTGCTTTGGTTCGCTTTGCATAGCCATTATTTGTAATAGTTACTACAGCTTCTTGATCTGGAATTAAATCTTCTACAGATAAATCACTATCGCCGGCGATAATCTGAGTTCTTCGATCATCTCCATATTTATCAGCTACCTCAATAAGTTCGTTTTTAATTATTAAACGTTGTTTTTCAGGAGATATTAAGATTGTTTTTAGCTCCTTTATTTCAGCTTCTAAAATCTCGTATTCATCAATAATTTTCTGTCGCTCTAAAGCTGCAAGTCTTCGAAGTTGCATATCCAAAATGGCATTAGCTTGAATTTCATCGACTTCAAGAAGCTTCATTAAACCTGATCTTGCCTCATCAGAGTTGGCTGAACGACGGATTAAAGCGATAACCGCATCAAGTGCATCAAGTGCTTTTAGATATCCTGAGAGGATATGGGCTCTTTTTTCTCGCTCAGATAAACGATATTTTGTTCTTCTTACAATCACTTCCACTTGATGGTCAATGTAATAACGTATAAATTCATCAATACGTAGGGTTCTTGGTACGCCGTCAACTAATGCCAACATATTGGCGCCAAATGATTCTTGTAGCGAGGTATGTTTGTAGAGATTATTCAATACAACTTTAGCAATGGCATCATTACGTAAAACAATAACTAACCTTTGTCCCAGACGCTCATTTCCTTCATCGCGAACATCTGCAATTCCTTTAAGTTTTCCATCTTTGACAAGTTCTGCTATTCGAAGAGCTAGATTATCTGGGTTTACTTGGTATGGAAGTTCAGTAATTACGAGACAAGTTCTTTTATTGATCTCTTCTATTTCAACCACTGAACGCATGATGATAGAACCACGTCCGGTGCGATATGCATCTTCAATTCCTTTATACCCAACAATTAGAGCTTTTGTTGGGAAATCTGGTCCTTTTACCAATTTTAAGATTGCCTCTAAAGCTTCTTCTGCTGATGCTTCCGGATTATCTAAAGCCCATTGAACAGCAGAGCATATTTCGCGCAAATTATGGGGTGGGATATTGGTGGCCATGCCAACAGCAATACCAGCGCTTCCATTTACCAAAAGATTGGGGAATCGGCTTGGAAGAACAGTTGGTTCTTCTGATCTACCATCGTAATTAGCTATGAAATCAACAGTTTCTTCATCAATATCTCGCATGATTTCCATAGCAAGTGGCGCTAATTTTGCTTCGGTATAACGCATAGCAGCAGCTGGATCATTTCCTGGAGATCCAAAGTTTCCATTTCCATCAACAAGTGGATAGCGAAGTGACCAATGTTGTGCGAGACGAACTAAGGTGTCATAGATAGCGCCATCACCATGTGGATGGTAGTTACCCATAACATCACCGACGATACGTGAAGATTTATAGTAACCCTTATCTGGGCGATATCCAGCGTCATACATTGCATAGAGAACGCGACGGTGTACAGGTTTTAACCCATCTCTAATATCAGGAAGAGCCCGTCCAACAATGACAGACATTGCATAATCAAGATATGAGCGGGCCATCTCAACTTGAAGATCGACATTCTCGATTCGATCCCGTTGATTTGTTGTTGGTTCTTGCATGTCAAATATCCAAGAATCGGACGTCTTTGGCGTTACGTTGAATAAATTGTCTTCGTTGCTCAACATCTTCACCCATTAAAACTGAGAATAAATCATCTGCAGCTGCAGCATCATCTAAGGTAACTTTCATTAATACTCGATGTTCTGGATCCATTGTTGTATCCCAGAGTTCCTTAGCTGGCATCTCACCTAAACCTTTAAAACGTTGAATGCCATCTTCTTTAGGAAGTCTTTTTCCTATATTTAAACCATCTTTAATAACTTTATCTCGCTCACGGTCTGAAAATACATATTGGATTGGTTCTTTCCCGCCCCATTTAATTTTAAATAACGGTGGTTGCGCTAGGTAAACGTAGCCTTGTTCAATCAAAGGTTTCATAAATCTAAAAAGTAACGTGAGTAAAAGGGTACGGATATGTTGTCCATCAACATCAGCATCAGCCATTAAAATAATTTTGTGATAGCGCAGTTTTGCAACATCGAAATCATCATGTATTCCTGTGCCAAGGGCTGTAATAAGAGCTTGAACTTCATTATTTTGTAAAACCCGATCAATTCGCGCTTTCTCGACATTTAATATTTTTCCACGGATTGGCAAGACTGCCTGGTATTTAGAATCTCTACCACCTTTGGTAGAACCACCTGCAGAGTCTCCCTCGACAATATAAAGTTCACATTTTTCTGGTTCAGTCCATTGGCAATCTGCCAATTTTCCGGGCATTCCTCGCCCCTCTAAAAGACCTTTTCTACTCCTTGAGAGATCTCTTGCTTTTCTTGCTGCCATTCGCGCTGCTGCAGCATCTATACATTTTCGGACAATCTCTCTGCCTTCACCAGGATTTTTCTCAAACCATTCAGCAAGTTGATCGTTAACAACTTTCTGGGTGAAAGATTTTGCCTCTGTATTTCCTAATTTTGTTTTAGTTTGTCCTTCAAATTGAGGTTCAGCAATTTTTATCGAAACAATTGCTGTCAACCCTTCACGGACATCATCTCCAGTTAATCGGTCCTCTTTTTTCTTTATAAATCCCCACTCTTCACCAAATTTATTAACTAAAGAGGTTAAAGCAGTTCTAAATCCTTCTTCGTGGCTTCCGCCTTCATGGGTATTGATTGTATTTGCAAAGGTATATACAGATTCAGCAAATCCATCATTCCATTGCATCGCTACTTCGAGTGCAATTTTTGCCTTTTTATCCTCAGATTCAAAAGAGATAATTGATTTATGTGTTTCACCTTTTGTGAGATTTAAATGTTTAACAAAATCTTTAATACCACCATCGTATTTATAAGTGGTTGAAAGTTGTTCGCCTTTCTCATTGACATGACCATCTCTTTGGTCATTTAAGTTAATAGTTATACCTTTATTTAAAAATGCCATTTCTCTAAACCGGGTGGAGAGTGTTTCGAAAGAATAATCTGTAGTTTCAAATATTTCTTCAGATGGCCAGAATCTAACTTGTGTCCCAGTTTGATCTGTTGATTCACCTTTTTTTAACGGTGCTTGAGGAACACCTAATTTATAACTTTGTTCCCAAGTAAAACCATCACGATTTACTCTCACCTCTAAATTTTCACTTAACGCATTTACAACAGAGATACCCACACCATGTAATCCACCAGAGACTGAGTAGCCGCCATCGCCAAACTTTCCACCTGCATGAAGTACTGTTAAAACAACTTCTAAGGCTGGTTTTTTTTCAATGGGGTGGAGATCAACTGGGATTCCTCGACCATTATCAATTACCTCAACGCCACCATTTTTTAAGAGCGTAATAGTTATCTGATCACAATAACCTGCTAACGCTTCATCAATGGAGTTATCAACTACTTCGTAGACAAGGTGATGAAGACCTCGCTCACCTGTTGATCCGATATACATTCCTGGCCGTTTACGGACAGCCTCTAGCCCTTCAAGGACGGTAATTGCTGAGGCGTCGTAGTTTTTAACCGCTGTATCGGGCGCTCCAGGCGTTTTTGTTCTCATAAGCTCGCGTATCTTATCGGTAAATTAACTCTGTAACACCTTAAAAAAGGGCTAGAAGGGCGGTTGGAGCTCTTTATTTCCTACTTTTGAGGGAACCTACTTAACTAAGGGGAGTTGCCCCTCTGAAACCAGTATTTAGCCCTTCGTCTTAGCGATTGATATTAACCGTAGGTATCGCGCGGCCCGCGCGCTCCTTTGATAGAGCGGATTCCGCGTTTCCAACTTGGGCTCTGTGGACCAACGATAACTAACTCTTCAACTAAAACTCCTGGGGCGGTTGTTTTAATTTTCTGAAGGAGTTCTGGAATTAATAAGGTGAGTTGAGTGGCCCACGCAGTTGATGAGGCTCTCACAGTTAATTTTCCATCATAGAAAGTAATTGGTTCGCTATGGGATGACACTTCAAGCCCAACAATTTCTCCCCATTGGGTAAATAAACTTCCCTCTGCTATTGGTTGTTGCCAACTACGACTCTCTATTAAATCATTAAGTACATTTTTTAATAATTGTGGATCATCGCTATTGCCTGCATTCTCATTAATTTTTGATGTTTTCTGTTTTTTAAATTTAAATATTGAAGAGGATTTATAAAATTTGTATAGATCATTTGCGATATCTTTTTTCATAGAGAAACTTCTTTCACTATTGAATTTTTAACCTGGTATGTATTTTGTATCTCTAATTTTTTAGGTAGGTCTTCGGCAACCGCCACTGTAATCAATGTTTGTTCTGAAGATTTTGATAGTTCGACCAACTCTTCTCTCCTATCTAAATCTAATTCAGAGAAAACATCGTCTAAAATTAAAATAGGGTTTGATCCTTGGTCTTTTAAAAGTAAATAAGAAGCCAGTTTTAAAGCTAAGGCCACAGACCATGATTCTCCATGTGATGCATACCCTTTAACAGGTGTATCTCCTAAGAGTAGATTTAAATCATCGCGGTGAGGGCCAATTAGAGTGATTCCTCTATCTCGTTCTTGTTCTCTGACTAATTCAAGTTTTTCAGAGAGAATTAACTTATTACTCTCTTTATCCTCTGTTAAATTCTCTAAATTTGATTTATAAAAAACTGTGAAATCCTTCTTGTTTGATATATTTTTATAAGCTTTTAATAGATATGGCGCTAGCGTATTTAATAATTTAATCCGTGATGCTATTAATTCACTGGCGAATTCAATTAGGTGTCTATCCCATGGTTGCAGGGATGAAATTGGAGCTCGGGATTTCAAAAGACTATTTCTTTGTTTTAAAGCCCTCTCATAATCTGTTATTACTCCTGAGAGTCGTGGACTTTCTTGAATTAATAGGTGATCGATATACCGTCGCCGTGTTGAAGGATCGCCTCTAACTAAATCTAAATCCTCTGGGGAAAAAGATGTTGTTTGAACTAATCCTAAAATCTCGCGTTGGCTTCTAACAGGTTGTTGATTTATTTTCGCTCTATTTGCTTTATTTGGATTGATTTCTAACTCTATAAGATGTTCTCTCTGATCATCTTCGATTTTCGCCCTTATATAAGCGTTCTCGTTATCTAATTTAATTAAAGGTAAATCTGTCGCAACTCTA
>JAQCKU010000069.1 GCA_027592195.1 Actinomycetota bacterium | reverse complement strand
TTAGGATTCGATTCCTGCCATCATGAATCGTGATGAGAACCCCTCGTTTTCCTAATCGAACAATTTTGAGAGGTTTCATTAAACCATCTTCCAGAAAAACACCTTTGGAGAGCTCCTTGATCTTTGCATCTGAAATCTCTGAAATCGCGATGATTTCATACTCTTTCTCTATCAAAAATTTTGGATGGCTTATTTGGTGCGAGTACTCACCATCATTGGTTAGCAGTAGTAACCCTTCACTTTCCCGATCCAGTCGTCCAACGTGGAAAAGCCGCTGCGGACTCATCTTCTCGGTATAACGGATAAGAGATGGACCCTCCTCTTCAGACATGCTAGACAAAATTCCTATAGGTTTATAAAATGCTATAATCACTTTAGTTATTGGACTAACAATTGCATAACCTTCAACAGTAACTTTATTGTTTATCGGATCTACTTGAGTTCCAAGCTCTGAAGTTACTCTTCCATCGATAGCGACCTTGCCAGCTATTATCAGTTGATCAGCTTTTCTTCTACTGCAGTATCCACTCTGGGCGATAAATTTATTTAACCTCACCGGCTAAGAGTAGGGGTTAATCGGTAAGTGTTGAAATTACCTCATCTAAGGCGTGAATATCCGGCAAGAAAGGAGCGATTTCTGGAAGCTCGTTCAAGGAGTTCAACCCAAGTCGTTCAAGGAAATAGGGGGTGGTTGAGTAAAGGACAGCGCCCGTCTCATATTCAATTCCACTCTCCTCCACCAATCCCCTAACGCCTAATGTTTTCATGACTGCCTCAACATTAACCCCTCTAATCGCGGAGACTCTGGCCCGTGATACGGGTTGGCGATAGGCGATAACTGCAAGGGTTTCCAGAGCAGCCTGGGTAAGCTTTCCTGGTTGGCCACTGATAACAAACTTTTCAACGTATTGGGCATAAGCTGGTGAACTGTAAAACCGCCATCCTCCGGCAATCTCCTTTAATTCAAACCCACGGGAATCTTCCAGGTAAGAACGGGCAAGACTTCTTAACACCTCCTCCAGCTCACCTAATGGAACCTCAAGGATCTGAGCGAGAATGGTGGCAGAGATTGGTTCATCTATAACCATCAAAATGGCTTCTAAAGCCCCTATCGCCTCATCTCTATCCATTATCACCTTCTTCTAGAGTTGAAACTGGAGTATCGAATTCATCAGAAACTTTGATTTTTCGTCCTTCAGCGCCTGTCCAATGAACCGTTATATCACCAAGTGCCACCAGCTGTTCGAACCGGATCACGCCCTCTTTAAAGAGCTCTAGAAGGGCTAGAAACCTAGCAACAATAACCAGGGTTGAATCTGCACTCTGGCAAATTGTCCGAAATGTCATGGTTTTTCGAACCTTAAAAAGTTCGATAATCCGCTCACCCTCTTCAGCCACGCTCACCAAGGGCACGTGTATATGGGCTACCGAGAGCGTCAACTCATCGCGAGGGGCTAGGGCCCGCTCTGCAAGGGCCGCGAAACGCTCAGGCGAGAGCCCCAAAATCACCTCTGGGAGAAGATCAACGAGATGGGCCTCTAAGGAGACTACTCGCGCAAAGGAGCGCTCTGCTACTTCAATCCGTTTCTCGAAGATAGCGGCAATCTCTTTAAAGGCACGATATTGAAGTAAACGGGCAAATAGAAGATCACGAGCTTCAAGGAGGGCCAGATCTGATTCATCATCAATTTCACCGCTTGGTAGCAATCTGGCGGCTTTTAAATCTAAAAGGGTTGCTGCAACTACGAGAAATTCAGTAGCTTGATCAAGTTGCCAACCCTTCCCCTCCTCCTCCAGTAATCGGATATGCGAGATAAAATCATCGGTAACAACCGAGAGCGCCACATCGGTAACATCCATTTTATGCTTAGAAATAAGCTGCAGCAGAAGATCAAAGGGGCCATCAAAATTCTCTAAATGAACTCTAAAACCAGGCAGGCGTGGCTCGCTGATAACTGCGCTCTGGCTCTCCATAGCCCCCAAACTTACTTGAATTATGGAGCTTGCATTGGCAAGGCAACACCAATAGGCTCCGAGAAAGTTGTTAGAGAGGTAAAACGATTGAGCGCTAAATCGACATTTAAGGCCACAGATGTGGCGACTACCTCAGCGGTTCTCGGGAAGAAACCTCGAGAAATTTATGAGCCAACTCCCATTACTGACCACGGCAATGCCACCATCATCTCAGTTGTCAATCAAAAAGGTGGCGTTGGAAAAACAACGACCACTATCAATCTTGGAGCAGCACTGGCTGAAGTAGGGCGAAGAGTTCTCCTAGTTGATTTTGATCCGCAACATTCACTCTCTGTTGGATTAGGTGTATCAACACGGAATCTAGAGGGCTCAATTTACAATTTAATGCTCGATGAATCGACGAAAATTGAAGACTTTCTCTTAAAAACTACTGTTCCCGGAATGGATATGATTCCAAGCCACGAAGATTTAGCTGCAGCAGAGGGCGCGCTAGTTTCTGTTATCGCGCGCGAGAAAGTTCTTAAGCGTGTTTTAGATTCAGTGACTGATTATTACGATGTCATTCTTATCGATTGCCAGCCATCACTTGGACTTTTAACTATTAACGCTCTCACTGCATCAGATACTGTACTTGTTCCACTTGAATGTGAATATTTTGCACTCCGTGGCGTTGCGCTTTTGGCAGATATTATTGGTAAAGTCCAGAAAAATACCAATCCAGATCTTGAAATTCTTGGAATTCTCCCGACTATGTATGATAAAAAAACCGTTCATAGCCGTGAAGTTCTCGAACGCATTGTTGAAGCTTTTCCTGACAAAGTAATGGACACTATTATTTCAAGAACGGTCCGTTTTCCTGAGACGACTGTTGCGGGCGAACCCATTACCACGTATGCGAGTTCTTCATCAGGAGCTGCTGCTTATCGCCGCCTAGCTCGTGAAATAATTCAAATGGGCGTTGCTTTAGGAAAAAGCCAAGAAAATCTTAAAAATGTTGCTGGAGGCAAATAATGAGTCGGAGAGTTACCTTACCTGGAGCTGATGAGCTTTTTAGAAAAACAACGCTGGCATCAGTTCCTGTTGTAGAAGAAGAAGTTGTAACCCCAACCGAGCCTGCGGCCACTTCTACTCCAAAACTAAAATCATCTGATCAGAAAAAAGGAGTTCGGACCACCCCTCGCCGTAGAAATAATCCTTTGGATCGATCACCTTCAGGACGAGAGCGCCATGATGAAAAAATTACGGTTTATCTCTCCCCCGATGAATTATTTGATTTGGAACAGGCAAGACTTCTGCTACGAGGCGATTTAGGGTTGGCTGTTGATCGTGGTCGAATTGTCCGCGAGTCTCTCGCTATCGTCATTGCAGATTTAGAGAGCAAAGGCGATCAGAGCATCATTGCTCGAAGGCTTCGCGGCAAATAATCTATCGCGCACGAGGGTGTGATTCTGCGAAAGTCTCACGGAGCGCCTCTATGGTGATGAGAGTATAAATTTGAGTAGTAGTAACAGATGCATGTCCGAGCAATTCTTGAACAACTCTGATATCAGCTCCCCCTTCTAAAAGATGGGTAGCAAAAGAATGTCGAAAACTATGTGGTGAAACCTCCTCTGCAATCTTCACACGTGATGCTGCATCATGAACGATCTGCCAGATGCTCTGCCGAGAAATACGTTTACCTCGAGAATTTAAAAACAGCGCGCCCTCTCCTGCAGAATTAGCCAAGGTAGGTCGAGCTCTTACAAGATAATTTTCGACTGCCTTCTCTGCATGTTTTCCAAAGGGAACAAGTCGTAGCTTTGATCCTTTACCTCTCACCTGAACAAAAGAGATATCTTCACCATTATTTAGATGATCCTTCAAATCTATAAGATTTAAACCAACTGCCTCAGAAACTCTAATCCCAGTCCCATAAAGTATTTCAAGAATGGCTCGATCTCGCAGACCAATTTCGCTCTCTTGGCAGCTTTCAATTATCTTCGTGATAACCTCAACAGGTAGAGCTTTTGGCAATTTTTTCACTGGCCGTAATTTAAGATTTATCTCAACCAGAGGAGTTTTATATTCGCGATGAAGAAAATTACTATAACTTCTAAGAACACTCATCTTTCGAGCTAGCGAACTATCGCTTGCACCTGATCTCTGTAAATTAGCGAAGAACATGCTCAGTAATTCATCGTTAAGTATCTGATGATTGCTGAAATATCCAATGAGATCTCGCCTATAGGAGAGAATGGTGTTTTTACTATGTCCAAGTTCGACAGAGAGATGGTCAAGAAACCTAAGAGCGGTATCAGGAAGTTTAAATTTTTCCATTTCGCTTCAGCGCAGCTTCTATCAGACCAACAAATAGTGGATGTGGTCTAGTTGGGCGAGACTTGAATTCTGGATGGGCCTGAGTACCAAGAAAGAATGGGTGCTTATCTCTAGCTAATTCAACGAATTCAACGAGCGATCCATCTGGTGATAACCCGCTAAAAATCAGACCAGCTGTAGCTAGATCTTGCCTATAAAGATTATTTACTTCATATCTGTGGCGATGGCGCTCGGTAACAATTTCGCTGCCATAGAGCTCTGAAACTATGGAATCTTTTAAAAGTTTGGCTGGATATGAACCAAGTCGCATAGTGGCACCCATTTCACCGAGGCCAGCAACTATATCTTTCTGATCTGCCATTGTTGCAATGACTGGATATGTACTCTCAGGATCAAATTCAGATGAATTGGCATCTTCTTTGCCTAGTACATTTCGGGCCACTTCAATCACAATACATTGCAATCCTAAACATAGCCCCAAGGTAGGGATCAAATTCTCTCTTGCATATCTGAGCGCCCCTAGCTTTCCCTCAATTCCTCGGACGCCGAATCCGCCAGGTACACAGATTGCATCAACATCAGCTAAAGCATTTTTGGCACCTTCAGCAGTAGCGCAGCTATCACTTGCGATCCATACAATTTCCACTCGAACCTTGTGAGCAAATCCTCCGGCACGTAACGCTTCGGAAACTGAGAGATAAGCATCAGGAAGATCAACATACTTTCCCACCAGACCAACTTTTACCGTAGCGAGAGGTTGATGCACGCGTGAGAGCAAATCATCCCACTCTGCCCAGACCACATCTCGAAAAGTTAAACCTAACCTACGGACAACATAAGCATCCAACCCCTCGCTATGTAAAACCTTAGGAATGTCGTAAATTGAGGGCGCATCTACTGCCGCTACAACCGCCTCTGCATCAACATCACACATTAATGAAATTTTCTTTTTTACCGCATCAGGAATTGCTCTATCAGAGCGGATAACTATCGCATCTGGTGCAATTCCGATACTGCGAAGAGCAGCTACAGAATGTTGAGTTGGCTTTGTCTTTAATTCACCTGATGGGCCGATATAAGGTACGAGGGATACATGGAGATAAAAGACATTCTCACGGCCAACTTCTTGTCTAACTTGCCGCGCCGCTTCAAGAAAGGGTTGAGACTCAATATCTCCTACTGTCCCACCGATCTCTGTGATAACAATATCTAGATCAGGTCCATCAAAAGCCATCATACGAGACTTAATTTCATTTGTGATGTGAGGAATAACTTGAACGGTATCGCCTAAATATTCTCCGCGTCGCTCTTTTGCTATCACTTGAGAATAAACTTGACCCGTTGTGACATTGGCAGAGCCATGAAGATTGATATCAAGAAACCGTTCGTAATGCCCAATATCTAAATCTGTTTCAGCTCCATCTTCGGTAACAAAAACCTCACCGTGTTGAAATGGATTCATCGTCCCTGGGTCAACATTTATATACGGATCTAACTTCTGCATCGTAACCCGGAGGCCACGTGCCCGAAGTAACCTACCTAAACTTGAGGCTGTTAGGCCTTTGCCTAAACTTGAGGCGACTCCACCCGTGACGAAAATGTGCTTTGTTTTATGAGAGAGATTCACGGATAGAAAACTTATCATGTAAAGGCGAAATAATTAAAAAATTAGACATTTTTCGCGTGTTCGAGTAGTTGACGTGCGTGATCTTTTGCCACATCCAATTCACCCTGGCCTGAGAGCATTCGAGCTATTTCACCTATTCGCTCTTGCCCAGTAACGAGTTGGAGTGAAGAATTAACGTATTGACCATCACTTGTTTTGTTGACTACATAATGATTTTCCGCCCAGACTGCAACCTGTGCGAGATGGGTGATAACAATTATTTGAAAATCTTTTGATAGTTGCGAAAGTCTCTGACCAATCACTAGAGCCGCTTCGCCACCAATGCCAGTATCAATCTCATCAAAAATCAAAGTTCCCATACTCCGCCCTTTTGATAGTACTAATTCAAAAGCAAGCAT
>JAQCKU010000068.1 GCA_027592195.1 Actinomycetota bacterium | reverse complement strand
TATGAAAAAGATTATTAAAGAGGGGCAGAGATTTAAACGACGGGCAGTTGATGAGGGCGCAGCTCTAAAAGAACTTTCCCATGAACCATTTAAATGTGAATTGATAGAAAGCAAAAGCAATAACGATGAAAGCGATGGAGCAAGCGTTGAAGTTGGGTTAGGTGAGCTAACTATCTATGACAATTTAGATAGAGAAGGAAAGGCGGTATGGAGCGATCTTTGTAGAGGCCCGCATCTTCCCTCAACCAAATACATCCCAGCCTTCAAATTAATGAGATCAGCTGGTGCATACTGGCGCGGATCAGAGAAAAATCCCATGCTTCAAAGAATCTATGGCACAGCGTGGCCATCGGTTGAAGATCTTGATAAATATTTGGAAGTTTTATTAGAGGCCGAGAAGCGAGATCATCGCAAACTTGGGCAAGAGTTGGATCTCTTCTCCTTTCCCGAAGAGGTGGGAAGTGGTCTCGCCGTTTTTCATCCCAAGGGCGGAATTATCCGAAGAAGTATGGAAGATTACTCACGAAAAAGACATGAAGAAGAGGGCTATGAGTTTGTCTACTCACCGCATTTAACAAAAGCTGCGCTCTTTGAAAAATCAGGCCATCTGCAATGGTATGCAGAGGGTATGTATCCACCGATGGTTCTTGATGAAGAGCTCCATGAGGATGGAACGGTTAGGCGTCAAGGACAGCGTTATTACATGAAACCGATGAACTGTCCCTTTCATAATCTGATCTTCCAATCCAGACAACGCTCTTATCGAGAGCTTCCACTGCGCCTCTTTGAATTCGGAACGGTTTATCGTTATGAAAAATCTGGTGTACTCCATGGAATCACCAGGGCCCGAGGCTTTACCCAAGATGATGCTCATATCTATTGCAGTAGAGAAGAGATGGCCAAGGAGCTAGATAGTCTATTAACTTTCGTTCTCAATCTACTTCGAGATTATGGTTTAACTGATTTCTATCTGGAACTCTCCACTCGAAATGAGGAGAAATCGGTAGGCAGTGATGAAGAGTGGGAAGTTGCGACCAAAGCTTTAAGAGCGGCAGCGGATCTACAAAATCTAGAACTAGTTATGGATCACGGAGGCGCAGCTTTTTATGGCCCAAAGATTTCAGTCCAGGTAAAAGATGCAATCGGAAGAACGTGGCAGATGTCTACGATTCAAGTTGATTTTCAACTGCCGCAGCGCTTTGATCTAGAGTATCAAGCCAGTGATGGATCAAGGCAGCGACCGGTCATGATTCACCGGGCTTTATTTGGTTCTATTGAACGTTTTTTTGGTGTACTAACAGAACATTATGCAGGTGCATTCCCACCATGGCTTGCTCCGGTACAGGTTCGAGCGATACCAGTGGCGCCAGCCTTTGAGCCCTATCTTGCAGAGATTGTAAAAAAGATGCGCTCCTTAGGGATCAGGGCAGAGGTTGATGGATCTGATGATCGTATGCAGAAGAAGATTCGAAATGCTCAGAATGAAAAGATTCCTTTTATGATGATCGCTGGTGAAAGTGATGAAAATTCTGCAGCGGTCTCTTTCCGATACCGAAATGGCGAGCAACGAAATGCCATTCCGATAGCAGAAGCGATCGAGGAGATTCAGAGCGCGATAGCTAATCGGGCTCAGGTTTAAGATCATGAGCGGTGAGATAAACGGCGTGGGAATGCCTGATAGATGGCAGCGGCTCTGGGCTCCTCATCGGATGGCCTATCTCTCTGGAGAGAATCGACCGTTAGAAGGCAATACCCAACTCTGTCCATTCTGTGAAATTCCAAAGCAAGATGATAAGAGTTCACTAATTGTTGCTCGAGAGAAATATAGCTATGTAGTTCTCAATCTTTATCCCTATAACTCTGGCCATCTTCTCATCTGTAGCAATAGACATGTCGCCACTCTCCCTGAATTAAGTAAAGATGAACGCGATGAAATATTTGCTCTTACCTCTAAAGCGATGGAAGTCTTAAGTAAAATCTCCAACCCACAAGGATTTAATCTTGGTATGAATCAAGGGGCAGTTTCTGGCGCTGGGGTTGCAGGACATATCCACCAACATGTTATTCCGAGATGGAGTGGTGATGCCAATTTTATGCCGCTTATTGGCGGAACAAAGGTTTTGCCTCGGTTACTCGATGAAGTTAGAGACGAGCTTGCCCAAGCTTGGTAATAAATTTTAAAAGTTGATCAGAGCCCAAGTTTTTTTCTGGGATAAAAGGGATAGCGGGGCAGTAGAGCCCAGAGAGAAAGTCTTCCTCTTGGAAATCAAATTGATCAAATTCATTTTGAAATTCTTCTACAAGCGAGGCCAATTCGCTCTCTCCATCTTCCTCAAACAATTGCCCTGATGAGTAATTGAGAACTGTTCTTCTGGTTAAGTCAAAAAATCCATTAGGCAGGCCGCTCTCATCATGTAGTACAAGATAGGGAGCGATCACAGGTTCTAAAACTCTATTAGCGAGCATGATCATGTCATCGAAATCCCATCGATTATCAAGTTCGTGTTTCGGTATCAGTGATGCAATAGCAACCAACGTTGGAATTTGGATCTCACGAACTTTATGAAAGAAATCAATTTCTTCCTGTGAGATACCTCTATCGGCTTCAAAGAGAAAGAGGGCGCAGTCGAATTTATGGAGATCCTCTGCACTCCTTTTCGCGCTATCGATCACTTGGTATGAATGGCGTAATCCTGCTCGTTGGAAAAGTGGCTCTAGATCAGCTAGATACTTGGAGCTTCCTGGAAGAAAAAGGGCAAGGTGGAGATTACCCGGCTCCTTCATTACGGATTTTTCGGGGTTTTCTATACCAGCCATATGAGAACTCTAGGTCAAAGTAGTTCTAGAATCTGCAAATGCTTCGGATTCCTCTCAAAAGTGTGGTAACAGAGCTAATTACACCGACGGCTAAATTTGCGCTAAAGCTGGGAATTACAGCCAATGCCGTAACCATTTTTGGAGCGGTAAGTTCTTGGGTCGCATCATTATATTTCTTCACCACCGAGAAATTTTTTGTGGGTACCTTGGTGATAACCGTTCTGGTCTTAAGTGATCTATTTGATGGAGTTATGGCTCGTCTCTCTGGAGATCACCACTCTAAATTTGGCGCGCTCTTAGATTCAACTTTAGATCGTGTTACCGATGCAATTTTACTTATATCACTTCTTCTCTGGGCGCTTTCAGATCCGCTATCGTTACAAGGTGATCTGGCAAAGTTAGATCGAATTATTGCTTTGCTTCTTATCGCTCTGCTCTCTGGATTTCTCATTTCTTATATCAAGGCTAAAGCTGAATCTTTAGATATTGATTGCGAGGTAGGAGTTGCAGAGAGAGCCGAACGGCTGATTGTGCTCTTAGTAGGAACCGGTTTCTATGGTTTGGGAATTGAGCCTGCCCTTGAGATCGGGCTCTGGGTCTTGGTCGTTATCAATCTGATTACTGTCTTTCAACGTGGTCATCACGTTATGAAGGCTTCATGAGCTATCTTCTCTACAAGTCTGCTTGGTTGATTATCCGCTGGCTTCCAGAGCGCTCTGCCTATCGTTTAGGTGAGTCAATCGCTCAGTATGCGCTGAAAAAAAATGGTAAAGGTGTGATCCGCCTCCGTGAAAATTTGAGAATTGTTCTCCCAGAGCTTTCGGCAAAAGATCTAGAAAAACTCCTCAAAAAATCGATGGCATCTTATTCGCGCTATTGGATCGACACCTTTAGATTTCCTGGCTGGAGCCTTGAGCGTCTCCGCCAGAGCGTAAGAACAACCAATCGCGAAACTTTTGATCGTCTCCTCGGCCAAGGTCGAGGATTGATTGTCGCTCTGCCTCATGCTGGAAATTGGGATCATGCTGGTGCTTTTTTCTGTGGCGAGGGTCATCCTTTAGTAACCGTTGCCGAGCATCTCAAACCGGAGCGTCTCTTCCGTGAATTTCTCCGGTATCGAGAAGCGATGGGGATGGAAGTTTTAGATCTGGATTCTCAAGTAATCACAACGTTGGAGACAAGAGCAAGGCAGGGAAGATTAATCGCCCTTGTTGCAGATCGCGATTTATCAAGAACTGGAATTGAAGTTAATCTCTTTGGTAGAAAAGCTAAGTTACCTGGAGGTCCAGCCAAGATCGCGATAGCAACTGGTGCGCCATTAATTACCGCCTATATTTCATATGAAGCAAACGGGATCCATGTTCAATTTAGTGATGAAATCCCGACAGAAAATAGATCGATTCTTGAAATCACTCAGTCGATTGCAGATAATTTTGCCCACGATATCTATCGCGATCCAGAAGATTGGCATATGTTGCAGCGAGTATTTATCGATCGCGATTTTGAATTGAGAGATTAATGGCAAGGCAGTCAAGAAAGAAAATGCGAATTGGCATCGTCTCGCCATATGGGTGGGATAGTCCAGGTGGAGTCCAAGTCCATATCCGCGATCTTGCTCGATATCTGATTGCTCAAGGACATTTTGTTTCAGTTCTGGCTCCTGTTTATGACGAAAATTCTCCAGTAGAAGATTTTGTTGTACCAGCAGGAAAACCCATTTCCATCCCGTATAACGGAGCAGTTGCCCGAGTGCTCTTTGGTCCGGTGGCGGCATCTCGGGTACGTCAATGGATCACATCAGGAAATTTTGATCTTCTCCATATTCATGAGCCTGCCATACCGAGTCTTGGCCTGCTAGCTTGTTCGATCGCAGAGGGTGCGATGGTCGGAACTTTTCACGTCTCTGCCCCTAGAATTAAAATTGCCTTTGCAATTGCGCCCTTTGTAGAACCGATAGTAGAGAAATTAAATGCACGAATCGCCGTGAGCGAAGTGGCTCGTGAAACGCTTCAGATTCATTTAGAGACAGATGCGGTAGTTATCCCTAATGGAATAAATTTGAAATCTTTCGCTGGCGCTGCACCTCGATTGGAGTGGCAGTTAGGAAAAACTATTGGATTTATTGGAAGATTTGATGAGAAACGGAAAGGTTTATCGCTACTTTTGGAAGCACTCCCTGAAATTGTGAAGGTTCATCCCGATATTAGAGTTTTGGTAGCTGGGCCAGGAGATCAAGATGATTTCATAAAGGATGTCGATCCCGCTCTTGCTGGCCGGATTACTTTTTTAGGCAAACTCAACGAAGAAGAGAAGCGACAATTTTTTAAATCTATTGAACTCTATATTGCTCCCAATACTGGAGGCGAGTCTTTTGGAATCATCCTTGCAGAGGCGATGGCGACAGGCGTGGCAATTTTAGCAAGCGATATTGATGCTTTCCGCTCCGTTTTGGAGGATGGGAAGTGGGGGGCGCTCTTTGCAAACTCCAGCGCCCAAGATTTAGCGATAAAGGCAAATCAACTTCTAGCATCACAAAGTACTCTCGATCAGATGGCAGCTGCGAGCCCAGAAGGTGGAGCGAGATTTGATTGGTCAGTGGTGGCAGAAGATATTCTCGATATTTATGAAATGGTGAGAGAAGAAGGCCAGCCCGTAACACTTGCTGCAGATTCTAGGATCTGGAATCGGATGATGAAAGGTCTAGGTGGAAATTGATAAACGAATGGATCTCTATTTTTATTTTTCTCTCAGCCTTTATCTGGTATTTAACATTTACCGCCTCACGCCTTGATCGCCTTCATCATCGAGTGGAGACTTCATGGGCGAGCCTTGATGCGCTCTTACAACAACGAGCTGCGATCGCGATTGAGATTGCCCATCTTGCCCAGGCTGATCCTGCTACCTCAATAGTCCTCACTCATTCGGCTTACTTGGCTCGAGAGGCAAAGATCTCAGAGCGATCAGAGGCCGAACAGGCCCTCACCGAAGCCTTTGGCTATCTTTACGAAGATGATCTTTTTCCCGTGGAACATTCAGGATTGTCAGAGAAACTTACCGCTGTGAATAAGAAAATCTCAGCAGCGATTGGTATCCATCGTGAGTCGGTTACTGCAACGAAAGCCCAGCGCAGAAGGTTGGTGGTTAAACTTTTTCGTCTAGCAGGCTCTGCTCCATTACCTGTTACCTATCCTTTTGAGGATATTGCCATATGAGAAAGAGTTTCTTCTCAAAAAAATCTCAAAGTAAAGTTTTTCTAGTGTTCATCGCTCTTTCTCTGACAGCAAGCTGTAGTTCAGGATCGTTAGATTCACCTGGCAGTTTGATGGATTCAGATGTGCAGGTAGAGCTCAATCTACTTACTGGACTGCCAGGTGAGAATGTAAAAATTCTTGGAGTCAAAATAGATGATTCGAACCCTGCTCATCCGCAGGTTGGTCTGGAGAGCGCGGATGTTATCTATATTGAACAAGTTGAAGGTGGGATGACGAGGTTATTAGCTTTATATTCATCGATCTATCCGGTTAAAATTGGACCGATTCGCTCAGCTCGGATAAGTGATATTGATATTTTGGCAGAATATGGTCGAGTT
>JAQCKU010000067.1 GCA_027592195.1 Actinomycetota bacterium | reverse complement strand
TCAGGCTCTTCGTTATCAAGGGCTGCAATGTAACCTGCAGAATCAAGGGAGCCTGCGATCCGCTCAGAATCGTGCACATTCATCTGGCAACCCAAGGTCTGGATTACATATTTTCTCCCCATAGTAAGAGGAGTTTACTGCTGCGAAAGCCTTATAGATTTCAATCGAGTGAGTTGATCACTAAAGCCAGAGTTGAACCTGAGAAACCTTTTCGAAAGAGGCTTGCTGAAATTCTTCGCTTAGCTCCCTCATCATCTCCAGGGCGTCGGTGTTGCCATTTTTTTATAGCAAATTCCTGGGCTAGATCAAACTCAGCATCTTCACTCAAATCTTCTAAGACCCATTCAATAATCTCTTTAGAAATTTGACGCTCCCGCAATCCATTGGCGATCATTCGCTTGGAAGCTTTTTTGCTTCTTCTCGCGCGTTCACTATAGGTGCGGGCAAACTCCAAATCATTGAGATAGCCCATTTCATCGATTCGAAGCAAGACCGCAGATCTAACATCTTCAGCAAAACCACGTTTAGATAGAAGATCAGAGAGTTGACCCTTACTCAGAGAGCGACGACTTATTGCCGAGATGGCGATAGTTAACGCATCTGAGTAAGGACCCTCTTCAACTACTTGGTTAGAACTCAACATCCGCTGTTGCTTCATCGATCGCTGCAACTAAGGCCGGATCAACAGCTGTGGGTGCAAGATGTTCCCTAATTTTTCCATCGATCTCGTTGGCGAGATCTGGGTTATCAAGGAGGAACTGTCGTGAATTTTCTTTACCTTGGCCTAATTGATCTGCTTCGTAGGTATACCAGGCCCCTGATTTCTTCACGATTCCTAAATCAACTCCCATATCAAGGAGGGATCCCTCACGAGAGATACCAATGCCATAAAGAATGTCGAACTCGGCTTGCTTAAAGGGTGGAGCCATTTTATTTTTAACAACTTTAACGCGAGTGCGGTTACCGACTGCTTCTTGGCCATCCTTAAGGGTCTCTATGCGACGGATATCCAGACGAACGGATGCATAGAACTTCAGCGCTTTACCACCTGTAGTTGTCTCAGGAGAGCCGAAGAAGACGCCGATCTTGTCACGAAGCTGATTGATAAAAATTGCCGTGGTCTTTGATTGACTTAACGCTCCAGTAATTTTTCTCAACGCCTGTGACATAAGCCGTGCTTGAAGGCCCATATGAGAATCTCCCATGTCGCCCTCAATTTCAGCGCGAGGAACAAGAGCGGCTACCGAGTCAATTACGACGAGATCTAACGCTCCGGAACGGATCAACATATCCATAATTTCAAGAGCTTGTTCGCCAGTATCTGGTTGTGAAACCAAGAGCGCATCAATATCAATACCTAACTTCTTTGCATACTCAGGATCAAAGGCATGCTCAGCATCGATAAATGCTGCAATCCCCCCTTGCTTCTGAACATTGGCAATTGCATGAAGGGTAAGAGTGGTTTTACCGGAGGATTCTGGTCCAAAAATTTCAACAACACGCCCTCGAGGCAACCCGCCAATTCCTAACGCGGCATCTAAAGCAATCGAGCCGGTTGGAATAACTTCAACAATCTGATTAGCGCGCTCACTCATTTTCATTACTGAGCCTTTACCAAATTGCCGCTCAATCTGGGCAAGAGCGGTATCTAAGGCTTTGGTTCGTTCTGGATTAACCGATGGATTTGTACTCTTTGGCGCACTCGCTGGATCTGGCGCATTTTTTGGCTCACGAGCCATGGTTCTACCTCTTCTTCTCCCATTTTGATTGGGTTATCGATACGTGTCCAGAAGGTACGGAAAACCACTGACGGCAGATCATGGAATCTGCGGAGATGTGGAACCGCTCTGGTTGGGCATGAGAAGAATATACGAACATCTGTTCGAAGACCAGAATTGACCTTCGGCGAGTCGAGCCAAGAATTAATCGAAAATAGGGCGAACGGTCCGGCTTCGCTTGATCTCAAAGAATCCAGGAAAGGCAGCAACCCCTACAACGCCATCCCAGAGTTTTCCAGCTTCCTCACCTTTAGGCGCTGGTGAAATAACCGGACCAAAAAAGGCAAAATCGCCCACTTTGATCAGCGGTGTGCCAACATCATTTCCAACAAGTGTGATTCCTCGCTCATGGCTCTCAATGATCGATTGGTTCCAAGACTCATTATCCATCTCATCTGCTAGCTCAACAGGTAAACCCACTTCGACAAGCGCCTCTCTAAGAAGCTCACTACCAATCTCCATTTTTTTCAAATGTATTCGAAGGCCGATTGCGGTATAGAGCGGGAGTACATACTCCTGACCATGTTTGGTTTTTGCCGCCATGATTACCCGCGTGGTCCGCCATGATTTAGGGAAATTATCTCGATACTGTTCATTTTCGCGATTGAGATGAGCTAGCGAGAAGATATTAAAAGTTACATCGATATCTCTTACCTTTTCCACTTCGAGAATCCATCGAGATGTCATCCAAGCCCATGGGCAGATTGGATCAAACCAGAATTCTGCTACCTGCTTATCGCTCACTTTGCTCCCCCAAATCGCCGCTCACGCTCGGCATAAATTTCGATCGCTTTCCATAAAGTCCTGCGATCAACATCTGGCCATAATACATCCATAAAGACCATCTCTGCATAGGCAGATTGCCACATCAAGAAATTACTGGTCCGTTGTTCGCCAGATGAACGGAAGAAGAGATCGACATCATTCATCTTCGGTTCATCAAGATATCTGGCAAAAACTTTCTCTGTAATTTTGCCTGGTTTAAGTTTTCTCTTCTGCAAGTCTGTAAGTAAGGCATTTACCCCGTCAACGATCTCTGCTCTTCCACCATAATTAATACACATATTTAAAATCATGAGATCGTTATTTTTCGTCAGCTCCTCTGCCTCTTCTAACTCAGCAACGACACTTCGCCAGAGCTTGGCTTCTCGACCAACCCAGCGGATCTTGATACCCCGTTGATGCATCTCATCTCGCCGCTTACGAATAACATCACGGTTAAAGCTCATTAAGAATTTCACTTCTTCAGGACTTCGCCGCCAATTCTCGGTCGAGAAGGCATAGACGCTTAACTCTGAAATGCCAATTTCTAACGCTCCCTCGACGACATCAAAGAGAGCGAGCTCACCGGCTTCATGCCCTTTAGTCCGCTCAAGTCCTCGTTGTTTCGCCCAGCGGCCATTTCCATCCATCACGAGAGCAACATGGCGCGGAAGTGATTCCTTCTTTATTTTTGGTGGGGTTGCCCCGCTCTTATGTGGCGTGGGTTTAACCCATTTTTGATCAGCTCTCTGCTTGGACATATTAAATAGCGCTCTCGGTCGTGAAAACATTTCGTTCAACATATGGAAGTGATTTCAGACCACGTTCCAGATGCCATTGTAGATATGCAGCGACTAAACCTGAAGCTTCTCTCCGACTTTTAACTTCGCTTAAGTCGGCCCGATTCCAATTGCCACTTAAAAGATCGCCCATCAATTGAAGCGTTGCAGGATTTGGCGTGGCTGAAGCTGATGGTTTACAGCGCGGACAGACTGAGCCACCTCCAACGAGAGAGAAGTATTTATGCGGTCCGATCTCACCACAGATCGAGCAATCTGCAGTGGAGGGAGCAAAGCCAGCGATGGAGAGTGAGCGGAGCAGATAAGCATCAAGAATGAGAAGTGGATCATGTGATTGATGAGCGAGCGCTTTGAGAGCTCCAGTGATCAGAAGAAATTGTTGAGTTGCAGGTTCATGTTCATTGTTGGTAAACCGTTCACCGCCTTCTAAAATCGCATGAGCAACTGTCCACTTTTGATAATCAGCTGAAATGACATCGCCATAATTTTCAATGCTCTCAACTTGAACAACAATATCAAGGCTCTTTCCAACATAGAGTTGAATATCGACATGGCTAGCTGGCTCTAACCGGGCGCCAAATTTAGATTTAGTTCTTCGGACCCCTTTTGCTACCGCACGTAATCGGCCATGAGATTTTGTCATCAAAGTAATGATTCGATCTGCTTCGCCAAGCTTATGAGTCCGCAGAACTACCGCTTGATCCCGATAAAGTGCCACGACGACAGGTTAGTTTCTTATCGCCAACAATTGCCTAATCAAAATGCTCTACTTTCCTATTGATCCTACTAACTCTGAATCTAACTCTGGATCTAACTCTGGATCTAACTCTGGATCTAACTCTTACCTTGAGCTCGATTAACCGCAGAGATGATCGCCTTAAGCGAGGCGGTGGTGGTGCTTGGATCAATACCGACCCCCCAGAAGATTGGGTTAGAACCATTACTTTTTATCTCACATTCCAGGTATGAAGCTGCCTTCGCATCTCCTCCAGAGGCCATTGCATGTTCGTAATAATCAAGAACTTGCAGTTGCACCCCTGTTGATTGCAACGCATTACAGAAAGCAGATATTGGCCCATTGCCTATACCTTGAATCTCGCGCTCTTGACCGTTATCTAAAACTCTGGCGATGAGCTCTACATCTTTGCCCATCTCAGATTTCTCCGACATACCTAATAACTTGAATCGTCCCCAGGGTTGAATATCACGGGAGAGCTCAGCGGGTAAATACTCATCAACAAATATCTGCCACATCGCATCTGCAAGCACCTCTCCGCCTTCAGAGTCGGTTTTCGATTGAATAACTTGGCTAAATTCAATTTGAAGCCTGCGTGGGAGATCTAGTTGATGCTCTGATTTCATGAGATAGGCAACCCCACCTTTACCAGATTGGCTATTGACTCTAATGACTGCCTCATAAGAGCGGCCAATATCTTTTGGATCAATCGGTAGATATGGAACCGCCCAGGCAAATTCTTGGAGAGGGATTTTCGCCGCCTGGGCATCTTTCTCTAACTGCTCAAAACCTTTTTTAATAGCATCTTGATGTCGATCATACTAAGCCGTGAAGACTAAATCTCCACCATAAGGATGGCGCTCAGGAACTCGGAGTTGATTGGCATATTCCACAACTCTTCTAATTGAGGAGATATCAGAGAAATCTATCTCTGGATCAATTCCATGGCTCATGAGATTTAAACCAAGGGTAACGAGACAGACATTTCCGGTTCGCTCACCATTTCCAAAGAGCGTTCCTTCAATTCGATCAGCCCCGGCAAGATATCCCAACTCTGCAGCAGCCACAGCGGTGCCTCGATCATTATGAGGATGAAGACTAAGAACGATTCCATCGCGGCGGCTAAGGTTTCGATCCATCCATTCAATTGAATCGGCATAGACATTAGGAGTTGCCATCTCAACTGTTGCAGGAAGATTGATAATGGATTTCCATGATTTATCTGGTTGCCAGATATCGGTCACCGCATCACAGACCTCACGGGCATAATCAATCTCTGTACCGGTATAAGACTCAGGTGAATACTCAAAGAAGACGGTCGTTGACTTAACGGAGTCAACTTTCTTTAAACAGTAGCTAGCAGCATCTGTTGCGATTTTCTTAACTCCAGCTTTATCTAAACCAAAGACAACGCGTCGTTGAAGAGTAGATGTTGAATTGTAGAGATGAACTACTGCCTGCTTAGCTCCTTGGATCGATTCAAATGTTCGATCGATCAAATTCTCTCGAGCCTGAGTTAAAACTTGAATCACCACATCATCAGGGATTAAATCTTCTTCGATAATTTTCCGGACAAAATCAAAATCAGTCTGACTGGCAGATGGAAATCCCACTTCAATCTCTTTATAGCCGATCTTCACCAAGAGATTAAATATCGCTAATTTTCTCGGCCAATCCATCGGATCGATAAGAGCTTGATTGCCATCTCGAAGATCTACTGAACACCATTTCGGCGCAACGGTAATTTTCTTACTTGGCCAGGTTCGATCATCGAGCTCAATCGGAATAAATGATGAGTAGCGCGCTGCTGGTAGTGGACTTGGTTTCTGTTCTGGATAAGACATCTGGATCTAGCTCCTTCGTTTTGGGTTTATAAAAGGCCGATACGGCTAAACCCCGCGACGAGGGAACCGGCTATCTGGCCCCGTCGCGGCAGCGAAGGAGCAGGAGCGAGCTCTGGTTAAGCGCTGTAGCAAGAACAGATCTCATAGCCACATCTTAAAGGCAGTTGAAGGTAAAGGTAAATCCTCAGATATTAAGCAAGAAGTGCTGGCTAGAGAACTGGAAGATAGCGATCGAGCTCAAAGGCTGTGACCTCTCTTCGATATTCCTGCCACTCAGCCCGTTTATTTCTCAGAACAAATTCAAAAACATGTTCCCCAAGAACTTCTCGCACCAGCTCACTTTTTTCCATAGCAGAGAGCGCTTCATCTAAATTCGCAGGAAGTCTCTGATCACTTGCTTGATCCTCCAGGCGATAGCCCTCCTCCACCCCTTTTAAGCCAGAGGCAATAATCACTGAGAATGCCAGGTATGGATTACATGCGCTATCTGGGGATCTCACTTCAATACGAGTTGATACCTCTTTCTTTGGTTTATACATAGGGATTCGAACCAGAGCAGAGCGATCATTGACTCCCCATGAAACAGTGGCAGGTGCTTCACCACCGCCATAAAGTCTCTTGTAGGAATTGACCCATTGATTTGTAATCAGGGT
>JAQCKU010000066.1 GCA_027592195.1 Actinomycetota bacterium | reverse complement strand
TTTCGCCAGTTGCTGTATCAATTGTCGCTAAAGATTTTGGGATTGTTGATATTGGCTTCATAGCAGCTCGTACTCTCAGCGCCTCCCCTGTTGTCATTCCACCTTCAGTACCTCCAGAGCGATCGCTCTTTCGAACAATTTGACCATCAATTTTTTCGATCTCATCATGAGCCATAGACCCTCTTCTGCTGGCAGAGAGAAATCCATCCCCAATCTCGACCCCTTTAATTGCCTGAATTCCCATCAACGCAGCAGCAATCCGCGCATCAATTCTTCGATCCCAATGAGTATGCGAACCTAAACCTAAAGGAACTCCCTCTGCGATAACTTCAATAACACCACCTAAGGTATCGCCATCTTTATGCGCCTTCTCAATCTCTTCAACCATCGCTTTACTTAACTGCTCATTAGCGGCTCGAACTGGATCAGAATCAATTCGCTCTCTATCTGCTGCTGTTGGAAGATCGCTGGCATCGGTTTTGGAAGAGATGGCGCCAATCGAGATAACATGGCTAAATATCTCTATCCCGGCAACTTGTCTGAGAAAAGATCGAGCAACCGAACCAAGCGCCACTCTCGTTGCTGTCTCTCTTGCACTAGCTCTCTCTAAAATCGGGCGCGCATCATCAAAATTATATTTCTGCATTCCAACGAGATCTGCATGGCCAGGTCTTGGGCGAGTAAGTGGTTCATTTCTAGCTAAATCTTTTAATTCATCGAGAGAGATTGGATCAGGTGACATTACCTTTTCCCATTTCGGCCATTCACTATTAGCGATCTCAATTGCGATAGGCCCACCTTGACTGATGCCATGTCGAATTCCACCCAAAATAGTGATCAGATCTTCTTCAAATTTCTGTCGAGCGCCTCGACCAAAACCTAGACGCCTTCGTGAAAGCTCTTGGGAAATATCTTTGGTGGTAATCGCAATCCCAGCCGGCATGCCCTCTAATATCCCGACAAGTGCCGGTCCATGGGATTCACCTGCCGTTAACCATCTCACTGGCCTATCTTATCCCAGCTTCTAGGGAACTTTCTTTTATTGGAGGCCTCATCTCCTATCAAAACGCTGATTTCTTATCACTCATTGTAGAGAAAAAGCGAGATGAGAGTGGCAGTTGATGCAAGAGGAGCAAATGCAATTTGATGATCCAATCCCTTTTTTCTCACACCCAACCAAAAGATGAAAAAAAGTGAGATAAGAGAGAGCGTGATCAGCCAAACTCTCCATGAGATAGCACCTGTAAATATCCAGATCAGATAGAGAAATAATTTGATATCCCCCATACCAATTTTTGCAAGAACCCATTGAGAGCTTCTCTCAAAAACGATAAGAAAAATCAAAAGTAAAAGTATTAAGAGCGCTACTACTTGATTGTTAAAGCTATAGCTGTAAAAGAAGGAGAGAATACAATGGAGCGCTATGGAAGAAAAAAGAATCTTATTCGGAATTCTCCTCTGATGAATATCAAATATGGAGATGATAAAAAGCGTTGTTAGCGCCAGAATGATATGTGGTTGCCAGGGATCCATACCATGCAGGTTAATCTGAGATGAGAATCAGTTATCCTTTACATACAAGTTTGTGGATAAGAGAGTTTGCCTAAAGATATGATCTCGATCAAATTCCATCCCCGAAAATATGGCAGCTTGATCGACTGCTTGCGCAACTAGGAGATCAATCCCAGAAATAACAGCTCCTCTAGCGTTCCCTGCGATAACCGATGGCCACGGCCGATAGCTCAGATCAAAGATCGCTCCACCATATCCCTCAAATATTTCGGCGATCGGATCTGCAGCTCCCGCAGGAAGGGAGGAGATGACGAGATCATAACTTTGTAAAGAATGAGATGACAACTCTGAAATTGATATAAATTTGATATCTCCATTATTTTTCTCTGTAAAAAACTGATCGTTATTACTATTACGTCTTGCGATAGTAATCGATATCGATTCCTTTACTATCTCTGATAGTTCTTCAATCACGATTACCATGGAGCGAGCAGTTGCACCATTACCCATGATCAGTACTTTTTTTGGAGAAATTTTCCGCTCTTGTAAAACTCGAAGCGCCCCAGTCACATCAGTATTAAAACCTTTACCTCTGATAATAGTATTAATTGATATTGATCGGCGCGCATAACTATCAACCTTCAAATCAAGATCAAATCCAACTTCTTTAAGGGGCATAGTAAGAGAAAAACCACTCCAGCTATACCCATCAGAGCCTCTCTCCTCTAACGCCTTTGGTAGAAATTTTAAAGCGCCTTCGCCATCTAACTCAATCTTTGAGTACTCATAGCCCAGATCTAGATTTTGATAGATGAAACCATGGACAATGGGTGAGAGTGAATGGCCAATTGGTTTTCCTAATACAGCGGCTTTAATCATCAAAAATCCCTTTACGTAGATTCTCTCGATAAATAACTTTCCACTGCAAAAACTCTTCATACGAATTGGTGAAACGAGTTTGCCCTGGAGCAAGGGTGATGAAATAGAGCCAATTTCCTGGTTCTGGGTTGAGAGCTGCCTCTATTGCTGTACGGGTAGGGCTCCCAATAGGACCTGGGGGCAAACCTCTATTGAGATAGGTGTTGTAGGGATTGGCAATCTTTGTCTGATTAAGTCTTAAAGAGATATCTCCTCGCTGGTTGAGGAAGTAATGAATCGTAGAATCAAATTGAAGCGCCATCCCGATCTTCAATCTGTTATAGATAACTCTCGCTACTTTTCCAAATACATCCGGTGTTCCTTCAGCCTCAATAAGTGATGCAACCGTGATAATTTCATGGGGAGAAAGGCCAGCTGGGTTATCTGAGAAATCAAAATTAACAACCGCCTGGCTAAATCTCTTCACCATTGCTCGGAGAACATCCTCAGAGCTAGCCTCTGGTGTAAAAGAGTATTTGGCGGGATAGAGATACCCCTCTAAATCTCTCCCTTGAAATTCAGTTGGTGGAGCTACCTTTGCAAATGCCGCTTCAACCTCTTTATATCGATCATCTTTCAAGAGCGCCTTCACCTCACTTAACCTGACGCCATCTCTCAAAGTTATCAGACCAATGATTCGCTCAAGATCGAGAAGCTGATCCAGCGCCGTCCTTGCAGGAATTTTCATACTTAATTGATAAGTGCCTGGGGCTATTCGAGCAGAGCGCGAATCTGCAACCGCTAATCTAAAAAACGTTGTTGACGATTTTATTATTCCAGCTTTTTCAAGATTAGAAGCAATAATTGCTCCACTATCTCCACTATTAACAACGAAATTTACTTCTGCAGTACTTATTCCAGCGCGATAATCAGGAGCAGATGCAGGCCTTTGAGCAACCTCCCTTAAACCTAACGTGAGAAAAACCATAAGCAGTAAGGCTAGGCTAAGTAATTGATATCCCTTTAGCTTCTCTTGAGAGATGCTCAACATCAGAGTTCACTCTCTAAAGATCGCCCAGCATAAGTCAAGGTATTTTTCTCAATAGAAAGGGCTAACTCCAGAAGAATACTAGCTGCTGCCATATCGATATCATTCTTGGATTCCTTCGCCCCTTTTCCACTCTCTCGCAGAGCAAGGGCCGCACTCTTACTCGTTAATCGTTCATCAATAAGATAAATCATTCCTTGATATAGCTGAGCCAATTCTTTTGCAAAATCTTCTACTAGCGATGAAGTAGAGCTCTGATTGCCAGATAAGTGAAGTGGGTAACCAATATAAATAACCTTGGGCTGATATTCTTCAATAAGCGGCAGAAGAGTTCGCTCCCATATGGGGGTTTCGATCAGTTCAAGCGGAAACGAGAAACCGCCTTCAGGATCACTAATGGCCACTCCAATCCGTGCAAGACCGAAATCAATGCCCATTCTTCGCCCTGGCACCATTGCTGCTCCGATCTTTAAATTTCTCTCCTGTGAAATCTTTACCAGAGGAGAAGTTACTTCGTTGAAACCTTTCTTATCTCCGCCTCAATAACGGCAAATCCATCTTTGATCCGATCCACTTTCGAGCCTCCTCCGGTGGCGAAGTCATCCTTTCCTCCCCCGCCCCCTCCTAAAACTTCTGATGCCACTTTAACTAAAGATCCAGCTTTGATACCAGCATCGATCGAACCTTTATCCGATGTGATAACGAGAACTATTTTTCCATTGACAACACTTGATAGAGCAATGATCAACTCTTTTTGGTCATTGCGGGTAGAGATAGCAATCTGTCTGAGATCATCTGCTGAAAGTGCAGTTGAAAAATGGTGAGCTAAGAGCGAGAAATTATTTATAGGAATAAATTTGATATCGCTAACTTCTTTCATCGCACCAAGAACGCGAAAACCTGATAACTCCTTCTCTGCATCCTTTAGATCCGCAAGAATCTGTGAAATTTTAAGTGGTATCTCCTCGTTTTGAGTTACTTTCAAAGCTGAAGATATCTGAGATAAAAGAAGATGCTCTCTATTTAAAAATGTAAAGGCATCCATCCCTACTAAAGCATCAACTCTGCGTACTCCAGAACCGATAGATGATTCACCGAGCAATTTCACTAGACCTATCTCTCCAGAGGCAAGAACGTGAGTCCCTCCGCAGAGTTCTTTTGCCCAATCGCCAACGCTCACAACCCTGACCTGATCCCCGTATTTCTCACCAAAGAGAGCCATGGCCCCGATCGCCTTAGCTGCCTCCTGAGACATAATTTCAGCGCTTACTTCAACATTGGCAAGAAGGATTTCATTTACTCGACCTTCAACTTCATCCATAATCAATGAAGAGATGGCAGTGGTGGCCGGAAAATCAAAACGAAATCGCCCTGGAGCGTTCTCAGATCCAGCCTGAGTTGCGCTCTCACCAAGGATTTCACGGAATGCTTTATGAACCATATGAGTTGCGGTATGAGCTCGTGAAATCGCAATTCTTCGCTCATGATCTATCGTGGAGAGAGCTTTAGAGGAGGTCTTAACTCCACCTGAAAGTAACCGCCCTCGATGAACAGATAGACCAGGGATCGGGTTTTGAACATCTAAAACTTCAAATATTGAACCATTTTCAAATTCAATTTTTCCTTGATCTGCAAGCTGACCGCCACCTTCAGCATAAAATGGCGTTCGATCCAAAATGATTTCAAATTCGCCCGTTGCTTCATCAACCTTAGCGCCATCTGAAATGATTCCAACGATTTTTCCTTCAGATTGATACTCTTGATATCCAAGAAATTCTGTTGGTTTCGATTGATCTAAGATTGCGCGGTATTGAGATAGATCTGTATGTCCTGATTTCTTTGATTTAGCATCTGCTTTGGCGCGATCGCGCTGTTGACGCATTAAATCTCTAAAGCCATCTTCATCAACGCTTATCCCAGCTTCACTAGCCATCTCTAAAGTGAGATCAAAAGGAAAGCCGTAAGTATCATGAAGTTTAAATACATCAGCGCCCGATAAAGCGGTTCCGCCCATTTTTTTTAGAGATTCTGAGGCAAGATCAAAAATTGTGGTCCCACTTTTGAGGGTCTCCAGAAATGTTCCCTCCTCACCTATCGTCACGGTTTCAATTCTCTTCTGATCTTTTAATAATTCTGGATACTGTGGAGCCATCGCCTCAATAGATGATTTGATCAGCTCTACTAAAGTAGGCTCTTCACTGCCGAGCAAACGCATATTTCTCACAACTCGGCGCATCATTCGACGGAGAACATAGCCACGTCCATCATTACCCGGCGTTACCCCATCGCCAATGAGCATGAGTGAAGTTCGGGCATGATCTGCAATGACGCGTAATAAAATGTCATCTCTACTGCCGCCACCATATTTCACACCGGTTAGCTCTGAAGCTTTCCGTAAAATAATACTTGTTGTATCAATTTCATAAATGTTATCAACGCCTTGCAGTAGCGCAGCAGTTCGCTCTAGCCCAAGTCCAGTATCGATACTTTTCTCAGGAAGCTCGCCAAGAATTGGGTAACCTTCTTTACCGCCCCCTTCGCCTCGTAAATTCTGCATAAAAACTAAATTCCAGATCTCCAGATACCGATCCTCATCGGCGATTGGGCCACCATCTCGCCCATAGGCTGGTCCTCGATCATAATAAATTTCAGAACATGGACCACATGGGCCAGGAACGCCCATTGACCAGAAATTGTCTAACATTCCACGACGTTGAATTCTATTTTTTGGAACACCAATTTGATGGTGCCAGATATCTGCAGCTTCATCATCGTCGTGATAGACGGTAACCCAGAGCTTTTCTGGATCAAATCCATAACCACCATCGCCAGTAGATCGAGTCAGCAGCTCCCAAGCGAGAGTAATCGCTCCCTCTTTAAAATAATCACCAAAAGAAAAATTTCCACACATCTGGAAAAAAGATGCATGTCGTGTGGTTTTCCCAACCTCATCAATATCTAAAGTTCTGACACATTTTTGAACAGAGGTTGCCCTTGGATAAGGAGGTGTTAACTCTCCAAGAAAATAGGGTTTGAAGGGAACCATCCCTGCATTAACCAATAATAAATTTGGATCATTAAGAATCAAGGAGGCAGAAGGAACGACTGTATGGAAAATTCCTTGGCGGTTTCCTTTTTCAAAGAAATCTAACCACCGTTGACGAATCTCGGCG
>JAQCKU010000065.1 GCA_027592195.1 Actinomycetota bacterium | reverse complement strand
TCATGATTGCACCGGTCTCCGTCTGCCACCAGGTATCAACAATCGGGCAACGATCACCACCAATAACTTTTCGGTACCAGATCCAAGCCTCTGGATTAATTGGTTCACCGACAGAGCCAAGAAGCCGTAGCGAAGTTAAATTATGTGCAGCGGGAAATTGATCGCCCCATTTCATCCAAGTTCTAATGAGAGTTGGTGCGGTGTAAAGAATTGTTACCTTGTACTTTTCAATAATTTCAAAGATCCGACCTTTATGCGGCGTATCAGGGGTTCCCTCATAGATCACCTGTGTAGCGCCATTAGCTAGCGGGCCATAGACAATGTAGGAGTGGCCAGTTATCCAACCAACATCTGCAGTACACCAGTAGATATCTTTCTCAGCTTTTAAATCAAAGACTGCATAATGGGTATAGGCAGCCTGCGTGAGATAGCCACCAGTTGTATGAAATATCCCCTTAGGTTTGGCAGTTGTCCCCGAGGTGTAGAGAATAAATAGTGGGTGTTCGGAGCCAAAAGCGGGCGCTATATGGTCATTGCTCTGGCTATCAACAAGATCATGCCACCAGATATCTCGATTTGAATTCCAATCAACGTCTTGGCCAGTTCGTTTTACAACAAGTACTTTCTCAACGCCATGCTCTCCTTGGAGCGCTTGATCAACAGTAGGTTTTAGGGCAAAAGCTGATCCTTTTCGAAATCCGCCATCGGCTGTAATCACCAGCTTCGCATCAGCATCTTGAATTCTTGCTAAGAGTGAGTCGGCAGAGAAGCCACCGAAAACTACGGAGTGGGCAGCTCCAATCCGGGCAGCTGCCAACATAGCGATCACCGCTTCAGGGATCATCGGCATATAGATTGCTATCCGATCACCAGCTTTAATCCCAAGCTGGAGTAAACCATTGGCACATTTTTTAACCTCATCAAATAAATTTTGATAGGTAAGAACTCTCTGATCTCCCGGTTCACCTTCAAAATAGAGAGCGACTCGATCTCCCCGTCCGGCAAGAACATGGCGATCTAAACAATTGTAGGAAGCATTCAGTTTTCCACCAACAAACCATTGCGCAAAGGGTGGCTTCCAATCCAAAGTTGTATCCCACTTTTCAAACCAATCTAACCGCTCTGCCTGCCTATTCCAGAATTGAAGAAAGTCGCTATCTGCCTCGAGATAGGTGCTCGCGTCAACATTTGCATTTTTAGCAAATTCTTCACTTGGCGCAAAGGTGCGATCTTCGGCAAGGAGATTAGATAGCGATTCGCTCTGGCTCATATTGCTCATATTGGCGAGATTACCAGCGCAAGGTTATGCACACTAGGGAATCGATTCTCTTTTCCTCTTATTTGTTTGAGAGATTATTTGGGCCTTATTCAACCCATTAGCCCGGTTTATCGGATTGAGCTGATTAAACCTAGCTAAGCAAAATCAAAGTGAATCTTGAAAGGAATCTTGATGTTTATCTCTATCTCACTTCTAGCCACCCAGTTAACAATTATTGGCAGCTCTTCGCCATCTCTCTTAGATCGCCTCTTTCGACTCTATTTCTCTCCAATTTTTCGCGGGGTCACGGCTCATCTATTCCACCAACTGATCAATTTCTGGGCCGCCATGTAGGCAGATCTTGATAAATCCAAGATAGCTCGCTGCCCAAACGCCTTAAATCCAGCTTGTTTTCACCTCTCAGCTCAGATCAAGGAGCCTGCCCGGTTGGGGCTGGTCTAGATTCTGAGCAGGGAAGATAAAATAACCCCATTATCCGGCTGATGCCAGGTTATTAAAGGTGCGAGCGATCTATTCTTGAGGAGTTTGAGATGAACGAGGCAATGTTTCACCAGATGAAATCAGGGAAAGGTTTTATCGCCGCGCTAGATCAGAGCGGTGGGAGCACCCCAAAGGCGCTGGCGCTCTATGGAGTTGATGAGAGCTCTTATAGCAATGAAGCCGAGATGTTTGATCAAATTCATCAGATGCGGTCGCGGTTAATTCAATCTCCCGTCTTTAACGGAGATCGAATTCTTGGTGCGATTTTATTTGAGATGACTATGGAGCGATCTGTTGATGGAATTCCAACAGCTCAATATCTCTGGAGCAAGAAAAAGGTTCTCCCTTTTCTTAAAGTAGATAGTGGCCTTGCCGATGAAGTCAATGGCGTTCAGGTGATGAAGCCAATTCCACAGTTAAGTAACCGGATAGAGGCCGCAAAAAAACACAGAGTCTTTGGAACAAAGATGCGCTCGGTCATCAACCTTGCTAACCCTGTAGGAATTAAAGATCTAGTCCAACAGCAATTTGATTTCGGTAAAGAAATTTGCGCCGGTGGTTTAGTACCCATTATTGAGCCTGAGGTGAATATTAAATCTGCAGAGAAAGAAGGAGCAGAGAAAATTCTTAAAGCAGAGCTTGATCAATTTCTATCAAGCTTAAGCGCTGATCAAAATATTATTTTAAAACTTTCCCTGCCGAGTGAAGTAAATCTGTATAAAGAATTTACAGATCATCCTCGCGTGGTGAGAGTTGTTGCGCTATCTGGCGGTTATTCACGGCAAGATGCAAATGTACTTCTTGCAAAAAATAACGGTGTTATCGCAAGCTTTTCAAGGGCGCTTACCGAAGGACTTTCTGCGCAGCAGAGCGATGATCAATTTAACCAACTTCTTGATAGCACTATCCAGAGTATCTACGATGCTTCACTTACCTAAGAAAAGCCAGAGCTAAAATTCCAAATACGATCGCATTAACAGGTAAAGCCCTGAAAATGCAGAAGAATTGAGGTAATTCACAGTGAGTGCAATTGCGCTTCTTGGGGCACAGTGGGGCGATGAAGGTAAGGGAAAAGCAACCGATTTATTAGGCGATCGCGTTGATTATGTTGTCCGCTATCAAGGTGGAAATAACGCCGGCCATACCGTTGTCATCGGAGACCAGAAATATGCCCTCCACCTACTTCCCTCTGGGATTTTATCGCCCAATGTCATTCCCGTCATTGGCAATGGCGTTGTTATTGATCCCGCTGTTTTACTGGAAGAGATTAAAGGTCTTAATGAGCGAGGTATTGATACTTCGAAATTAAAAATTTCTACCAATGCTCACCTGATAACTCCTTACCATAGAACAATTGATAAAGTCTCTGAGAGATTTTTAGGAAAATCAAAAATTGGTACAACAGGGCGAGGAATTGGCCCCGCCTATGCAGATAAAATTAATCGAATCGGAATTCGAGTACAAGATTTATTTGATCCATCGATTCTCCGCCAAAAAATAGAGGGCGCACTCAAAGATAAGAATCAGATATTAATTAAAGTTTTTAACCGTAAAGGCGTTGAAGTTGATGAAGTTCTCAATGAATATCTTGGTTATGCAGAGCTATTGCGCCCATTCGTTACCGACACATCGCTACTTCTCAATAAAGCGCTAGATGCTGGTAAAAATATTCTTCTAGAGGGATCGCAAGGAACGCTCCTAGATGTTGACCACGGCACCTATCCATTTGTCACCTCCTCCAATCCAACTGCAGGGGGTGCTTGTACGGGATCTGGAATCGGACCAACCAGAATTACTCGAGTTATTGGAATTATTAAGGCCTACACAACAAGAGTTGGATCAGGCCCTTTCCCAACAGAGCTATTTGATGAAGATGGCGAGAAGTTAAGAACTATTGGTGGTGAAATTGGTGTTACTACCGGGCGCGCTAGAAGATGTGGTTGGTATGACGCCCTCATTGCGCGATATGCGGTGCGAGTGAATGGCCTAACAGATTTCTTTCTTACTAAATTAGATGTTCTTACCGGTTGGGAGAAGATCCCAGTCTGTGTCGGTTATGAGATCGAAGGTAAGCGCGTTGATGAACTACCTGCCTCACAATCAGATTTTCACCACGCTAAGCCAATTTATGAGTACCTTCCAGGCTGGAGTGAAGATATTTCAGGGGCAAAGAGGTTTGAAGACCTTCCAGAAAATGCACGAGGCTATGTAAAGTACTTGGAAGAGATCTCCGGTGCGCCAATATCTGCAATTGGTGTTGGGCCAGGGCGAGATCAGACGATCGTAATTAGGGACTTTATCTAATGGCCAAAGTACTTGTAACAGGTGGCGCCGGTTATATCGGATCGCACGTTGCAAGGGATTTGAAGAACGCTGGGTATGAAGTACGAATCTACGATGATTTCTCCAACGGTCTAGAGAAGCGAGTAAAAGAATTTTCAGATATTTTCCGTGGAGATATTTTAGATAGGCAGGCACTTGCCAAAGCGCTACAGGGTATTGATTCTGTGATACACCTTGCTGCAAAAAAAGCGGTAGGAGAATCTGTTGAAAATCCCTTAAAATATTATCTAAATAATGTCGGCGGGACGCTTAATTTATTAGAAGCGATGAATATCAATAAAGTAAAAAAGATTGTTTTCTCCTCAACTGCTGCAGTTTATTCGCCAAGTGAGAAGGCAGCTATCGAAGAATCAGATCCCACTCAACCACTCTCACCATATGGCGCTACCAAACTTTTATCAGAGGAGCTGATAGGAAAAGTTGCTGCTACTGAGAAATTAACTTCAGTCTCACTTCGGTACTTTAATGTTGTCGGCGCTGGATCAGATGAGCTAGGCGATAACTCCAGAGATAATTTAGTTCCCAAGGTATTTCAAGCTCTTTCAGCAAGCCACTCCCCAGAAATTTATGGAGATAGCTATCCCACCCCAGATGGAACCTGTATCCGCGATTACATCCATGTAACAGATCTCTCTAGAGCTCATTTAGCTGCTTTAAAAATGGTTGAGGAGGGTGCGGTGGGATCGAGTGAAATTTTCAATGTTGGTTCAGGAACGGGATATTCGGTAAGAGAGGTAATCGATCAGATTGAGGCAACAATCGCTCGATCAACTGGGGCTAAAGTTGTTCCACCGAGAGCCGGGGATTCACCTAAACTCATTGCAAACGTAGGAAAAATTGATAAAGCTTTAGGTTGGAGACCAGAGCTCTCGCTCAAAGATATGATCGATTCAGCTTGGAGAGCCTGGCAATCAAATGAGAGATCAGAGTAAATCGATGAAAAATGTATTAGCTGATCGATATGGATCAGATGAGATGAAATCAATCTGGTCCCCAGAGGCAAAAATATTGGCAGAACGCCGGTTATGGATCGAGATCATGAAATCGCAGGCTGCGCTAGGGATCGATATTCCAGCCGCTGCAATTGAAAAATATGAGAGTGTGAGCAAAGTAATTAATTTGGAATCGATTGATGCCCGAGAAAAAACTTTACGACATGATGTGAAAGCAAGAATTGAAGAATTTAATGCATTGGCTGGATTTGAATTTATTCATCTAGGGCTTACCAGTCGAGATCTCACCGAAAATATTGAAATTGTTCAGATACGAGATTCACTCCACCTTATTAGAAGAGAAGTCTTGTTGCTCTTAAAAAAATTAAATGAGAAATCTTTGCAATATGCAGATCTTGCAATCGTTGGACGCTCTCATAATATTCCTGCTCAGATAACAACGCTCGGGAAGCGATTTGCCTCAGCATCAGAGGAGCTACTTTTTGCATTTGCACGCCTTGAATCCATCATTGATCGACTCCCACTTCGTGGGATAAGAGGGCCAGTTGGTACAGCCCAAGATGGAATTGATTACCTTGAAACAGCGCAGCGACATCAACAATTAGAAGGCGCTCTTGCTCACGGGCTTGGCTTTGATCAGATACTTGATTCAACAGGTCAGATCTACCCCAGATCCATCGATTTTGAAGTGGTATCAACTTTGGTTCAGGTAGCGAGTGGACCTTCTTCGCTAGCAACATCGATACGGCTTATGGCTGGAGCAGAGTTGATTGCTGAAGGTTTTAAAGCGGGACAAGTTGGATCATCTGCCATGCCACATAAGATGAATACTCGATCAAGTGAGCGGGTCAATGGATTAAGCGTTGTTTTACGCGGTTATCTCTCAATGGTCAGCGAATTAGCAGGAGATCAATGGAATGAAGGTGATGTTGCCTGCTCTGTTGTTAGACGAGTTGCTTTAAGTGATTCATTTTTTGCACTCGATGGCCTATTACAGACATCCATTGTTATTTTAGATGAACTCGTTATCTTTGAGGGCGCTATTGATCGCGAAATATCGCGTCAATTGCCTTTCCTTGCCAGTACCCGTATTTTGACAGAGGCGGTGAAAAAAGGGATGGGGCGAGAGGGCGCTCATAAAATAATTAAGGAGTATGCAGTAAAGGCGGTAGATGAGATGCGCACTACCGGGAGCCACCAATTTATTAAAGAGCTTGGTGGAGATCAGGAATTTCTTCTTTCTGAGGAAGATCTCAATAAAATTTTAGGCGATAAAGCCAGCTTCTTTGGCGGCGCCAAGGATCAAGTGGTGAAAGTTTCAGAGCGAATTAATAAAACCTTAACAAAGTACAGTGATCTTCAACCCTTTACCCCCAATACAATTCGCTAAATTATTTCTTTCGATGATTGAGTAAGGAGTATTGATGTCGCAGAAAGTTAATAAGCGCCAGAGAGCAGCCTCCATAAATACCTTAGCGCTCCGAAAGAAATTACTAGTTATTCCTCTTATCGCTTTTTTTATCAAAATAATTATTATGCTCAGAATCGGCCCAATCGCTTGGCCAGGTGTTTCGCCAGATCTCTACCGGTTAGATAAGTTCTGGCTAGGCGCAGATGGCGAAAATTACATCACAGGAGCTACCGGCTTATTTGCAGATGGTTTCCTCTC
>JAQCKU010000064.1 GCA_027592195.1 Actinomycetota bacterium | reverse complement strand
GGGCGTTATCTTCACTATCAAAACCTTCACGCAGCGTTGCGCCCTGCGCTGCTTGGATGAGCTCTAAAGCTTTCTCGGGAGCAGCAATTTTTGCGCCTCGATATTTTTTCTCGATCGCTTGCCTGCCTTGCTCAATCGCTTTATCCCAAGCGCTCTGATCTTTAGAGTAATCCTGACGGGTAATAACCTCGCGGCCACTGAGAATATCTGCAGCAAAGCTCAGTGATTTTTCGAGAAAATCAACCGGTTGATAGAGTCGATCAACAATCTCTAACTCAAGCGCCTCTGCTCCTTTAAGCATTTTATTATTGGCCAACGAGTTGGTGATAATGACCTGCACTGCTCGCTCTGGGCCAATTAATTTAGGCAAAAGCGTTGCCCCGCCCCATCCTGGAACGATGCCAAGAAAAACTTCAGGGAGTGCAACAAAAGCTGTTGTTGCAACAGTTCGATACTGGCAGTGAAGACCTACCTCAAGGCCGCCGCCAAGGGCTAGCCCATTAATAAAAGCAAAAGTTTTCTTCTTGCTCTCACCTAATCTGCGAAAGACATCATGTCCCAATTTTGCAATGGCATGTGCGCTCTGACGATCGGCAAGAAATGATAACCCCGAAAGATCAGCGCCTGCTGCAAAGATAAATGGTTTACCGGTAATAGCGATCGCCTCTACATCTAACTTTTCCGCATCGCTGATCGCCTGATTGAGCTCGTTTAAAGATTGCAGACCAAATGTGTTGGGTCGGTTGTAATCAAGTCCATTATCTAAAGTGATTAAGGCCATCTTTGCCTTATGGCCAAATGCGCTTAAATCAATTTCACGTAGTAGTGAGTGTGTGATCACTTCATCGGGGGCTCCTTGAGGTAGCACCGCTGTATTTGCCTCCGTCATTTATTTCGCTCCTTCAAAATGTGGGTTCTCCCAGATAACTGTTCCGCCCATACCAAGGCCGATACACATCGTGGTAATTCCGTAACGAACATTTTTATGCGCTGCAAAGCCTTCAGCAAGATTGAGCATTAATCGAATTCCTGATGAGGCAAGGGGATGTCCTACCGCAATTGCTCCACCATAGATATTTACTCGAGCATCATCATCGGCAATGGAGAAGTAATCAAGGAAGGAGAGAACTTGCACTGAGAATGCTTCATTGATCTCAAAAAGGCCAATATCTTCAATAGTTAGACCAGCTTTTGCCAGCGCTTTAATAGTCGAGGGAACTGGTCCATAACCCATCACCTCTGGCTCCACGCCAGCAAAAGCAAAGGTAAGAAGTTTTGCTTTGATCGGCAGAGCTAGCTCGCGCGCTTTCTTCTCGCTAGCAATGATCGCTGCAGTAGCTCCATCATTGAGCCCTGCTGCATTACCTGCAGTCACTCTTCCTGCTGGGCGAAATGGAGTTTTAAGAGCAGCTAATGCTTCAAGAGTTGTCTCTGGTCGAGGTGGTTCATCAACTGTTGCTACCGCCCAACCAAGTTCAGGGTTTCGCACCGCCATCGGAATAAGATTTTTCTGAATAATTCCAGCTTTGTAGGCGGCTGCAGTCTTTGCCTGGGAGTTGAGCGCATAAAGATCTGCCCGCTCTTTTGTCAGATGTGGAAAGCGATCATGTAACCGCTCTGCAGTATTTCCCATCGCTAGCGCATCGGTATCGACTAATTTCTCTGCTAAATATCGAGGATTGGGATCAATCCCTTCGCCCATAGGATGATTTCCCATATGTTCAACACCACCTGCAATCGCAAGATCATTGGCGCCCATAGCAATAGATCCGGCAAGAGTGGTAACCGCTGTCATTGCGCCAGCGCACCATCGATCAATGGAATATCCAGGAACAGTGTTAGGAAGTCCAGCAAGTAAGCTGGCACTTCTGCCGATATTCATTCCTTGATCCCCGCTCTGTGTTGCAGCAGCGATAGCGACATCATCAATCTGATCAAGTGGAAGGTTGGGATTGCGCTCTAATAATCCGCGAATGGCGCGAACGATAATGTCATCAGCGCGAGTGCCGGCATATAAACTTCCTGCTTTTCCAAATGGCGTACGAACTGCATCGACTAAGACAACTCGCTCTTGCCCTGGATTATCTGCTGACATCTTCAACCGCCCTCCATCAGGATCGAATCTTCAATGCCAACATGTTACTCGTCGGTATCAGTGATCGGAACCCACTGGGGCCGGACCGCTCGTGGCTGAATCGAGAACTTCTTCTTCCTCAGATATTTGCCGCGGCTCGCGCTCTTTCAAAGCTCGCTCCAAAGGATCAAGGGTTAGCTCAATCTGCCACGCTCGCGCTCCCAAAGATCTAAGAAGTTCTATCAATTCGCTCTGATCAAAGCTTTTTCTCTCACTTGCCCAGGTAATTCGCCGTAGCGTATCGGGGAGCAAGAGGTTTTCCATCGGGATCGAGAGCTTTGAGGAGAGCTCTTGTAAATTAAATCGCGCATGGGTCAATCGCGCATAGGCAAGGGGAGCTTTATCTCTCCATAATTTAATTGGTGGTAGTGAATCACTGATCGCCCGCATCGCAGGAAGATCGCTCTCGCTCAATTGAAGCGCTGCCTCAATAGCGCTGATCCATCGAGCTATGTATTCTTTTCCACGCCGTTTTAAATGGCGTGATTGGTTTAATATCTCGCCACTTTTTTTGGAAAATTTTTGAAGATCATAATCAGGAAGAGATTGACTGATTAAAATCGCAATTTCACTTATCGCTAAATCAGGAAGAATTCTGCCCTGTGCGATATCGAGCTCTTGAGCTAACTCATCTCGCGAGAGCCAGAGCTCTCGAACAATCGCTATCGCTCGTCGCCCTTTCACTTGATGCATACCAGATGTTCTCCGCCATGGATCAACTCGTGGCGCAGGGGGCGCAGCTGCCAATATCGATTGAAATTCTTGATAGGCATAATCAATTTTTCCATCAGCAATTAAGATCGCTTTAATTTTTTCATAAATTTCTAAGAGCACATCGACATCTAAAGCAGCATAATTTTTCCATTCTGGATGGAGCGGTCGATAGGACCAATCAACAGCGCTATGTTCTTTTGCAAGAGAGAGGGCCAGCAGAGATTGTGTCAGCGCGCCAAGGCCTACCCGTTCTTGACCTGCCAGCCGCGCACCAAGCTCTGTGTCAAAGAGTTTTTTCGGTGTAAAACCAAACTCTCTAATACAGGCAAGATCTTGAGTGCTGGCATGAATAATCCACTCAGCTTCTTCAAATCGAGAATTAAATAAATCAATCAGCTCTCTCTCGCCACGAAGATCAATGGGATCGATTAGAAATATTCGAGTACCTTGTCGGTAGAACTGAAAGAGAAAAGATTGTGAGCTATATCGATACCCTGATGCTCGCTCGGCATCGACTGCTAGCGCTCCGGTTCCTGAAGAAAGTTCTTCGATTGCAATTTTAAAACTTTCAGCGTTGCTAACGAGGGGAGCGACTTCACCTCTTGGCCGGTGAAGCGGAGTTATCGTCGTTTCGATAAGGAGGAGACCCCTTCTGGAAGTGGAGCGGTACCTGCGACCATCTCCAATAATCTTATCCATGCCTTGGCATGATTGATCAATTCTCTGCCATCAACAGGAGTCCAGGAACCGCGGATCTCAATCTCTGATTGATCTGGTTTTGGCGCAAGTTTTCCGTAGGAGGTGCTTGCTACTCGAGTTACCGTCCCGCTGAGAGCTGTAAATCGTGCGCCAGAGTTTTCCAGAGCATCGGCCATCCAACTCCAGCCCACATCATTGAGCATCGGATCTGCAGCCATCTGAGAATCAATGGGGGCGCGGACAAAAGTTACGGCGCGAAATTCTCCCTGCCAGGCTTGGTGAAAATTAGGATCGGCAAGGAGGACAAATCTTCCGGTGACATAGAGCTCATCCTCTAGATCTGCTGAATCACCAGAATCTCCCGGCTCTCCAGAATCACTAGCGTCACTAGTGTCGCTAGAGGTATGGGTTAAATCGCTTGCCAAGAAAAAATCTTCACTCATCGGTAAATCAGCGGCGATAGCAAAGGCAAGTGGTGCAAGTTTGGTTGGAGCAGGAATCTCTTCTAGTTCTAATTCAGCTCCCGTATCGAGGGCTCGCATCTGAATAATGAAATCATCAAAATGACTTTTAATCATTGCGCTCACCAACTTCTATCCGATTTATAGCAATTAATAGAGCGTTCAAGGACTTAAGTGTAATTCTTAATCCCAAAATAATGGGGGAGGCGCGAGTAGGCTCTCCCATTATGGCCACGCTCTTAGCCTTACTCTCCAGCCTTCTCTGGGGAAGCGCAGATTATCTTGCTGGAAATCTCTCAAAAAAATATCAGGCACTTGCCGTTACCGGAATCTCGCAAATTTTTGGATTAGCGGTAGGGCTCTCTGCTGTCATCGTAACCGGCGCCTACATCAGGCCCACCTTAGAATTTAGCGGCTACTTTATCTCCGGCGTTATCGCGGGCTTAGCAGGTTTTATTGGTTTGATCTCACTCTATGCCGGTCTTGCTACAGGTCGGATGGGAGTTGTTGCACCTATTGCATCGCTCTCGGCAATTATCCCTTTGACCGTTGCATTTATCGGTGGCGAGCGAGCATCTACTCTTCAATTAATGGGGATGGCTATCGCGCTCTTAGGAGCATTTCTTGCAAGTGGTCCTGAATTTAGAGCGCAGGCGGAGGGAGTCGGTGCAACGATGAAACCAGTGCTCCTAGGCTTTCTTGCTGCCATTTTTTTCGGTATCTCACTGACCTTCCTCTGGCGAGGTTCAGATACCGAACCTCTGCTGACCATGACATCGATGAGAGTTGCCTCAGTAACGGTAGTTCTCCTCTTAGCGCTCGCCTTCCGTAGTACCGGTGGCGTCAGTGGAAATTACATTCCTCTCCTTATTTTTATTGGCTCTGCTGATTTTCTCGCCAATTTAGCTTTAGGGATTGCAACAACAAAAGGATTGGTATCTATTGCTATGGTCTTAGGATCGCTCTTTCCGATTGTTACTGCGCTACTAGCCTTTAAATTTCTTCAAGAACGACTCCATAAAATTCAGTATCTGGGAGTATTTGCTGCGGTGGCTGGTGTAGCGACAATTGCAATTGGTTAACCGTATAAATTACTAACTATCTGCTCGATGGTACTTTTCAAAGGTATCGCTGCCGATCCGCTCACTCTCTACCAACTCCAGTTTTTCAAGGAGGTCTAGGTTCAATCGCGGACTTGAGAGATCTTTACTTCGAATATCTGTTCTTGTCAGATAGAGCTCGTCGACAACGCCCGCTTCGAGTAATTGATGGAGCAGATTGGGCCCTGCCTCGATCAAGATATGGGCGCCATAGCGAGAGGCAAGTGCGCTAAATTCACTCTCCCAATCGTCAACGCTCCGTTTCTTATGAGAATAAATCAGAACCGGTTTCTTTGATTTCCCATATGGCTCAACCCTTCCAGTCTCACCTCCGATAACGATCAGGTGCGCCCACTGGCGATGCTCACGAAAGCGCCTTCGATCCTCCAGGCTACTCAGAGGCGAGCTGGTCAGTTTGGCAGCGCTCTCTCCAACTGGGTCAGAGGTCGATCCAAGATCCTGCGCTCGAACTCGACCTGCAGGATCAATCAGGAGGTTGGCTCGCGAAGTAAAAGTTCTCATGTCAGTGGTTAAACCTATCTTTAGAACATGATCATCGACTGTAAATCTTGTGCGCTCTACCAAATCGAGGTTGAAGAGAATCCTGCCTGTACCGATTGCGTGGTCTCTGTCATCATCTCAAGAAAACCCGAGGAGGAGATTTCGGCTGAGACCGGAAGGGCGCTCGCCCATCTCTCCTCAACTGGCTTGGTGCCACCGCTACGGTATTTTCCTGTGAATTTTGGATAATTCGAGCGTGGCTACCGCCCTTTAAATTGAGCGAAGGGCGATCGCGGGCTACCATCCCCAGGTGCTGATCAAACGTGCCCTGGTTATTCTTCTTGGCATCTCGTTGATCTCCTCCTTGACCCCCCAAAGTTTTGCTCGCGAAACGCTCGAGCAGGTTCGGGCGCGGGTTATCGCACTCCAAGAAGATGCTGCAGAAGCTGGGGAAGGTGCGCAGGCGGCAAAGGCGCAACTGGCCAATCTTCAAAAACAACTCTCCTCGGTCAAAGCACAGGAAGCCGACCAGAGAGCATCGGTTGAAGGGCTTCGCCGCTCACTGGGAGCGATCGCATCATCGCAATATATGAGTGGTGGACTATCACAATCTCTAGAACTACTTTTTTCAGCAGATCCCACTCTCTACCTCTCTTCGGCAGGTTCGCTGGAAACAGTTACCCGTAAAAAAGCGGCGCAGCTACGAAAATACTCCGTTGCGAAACAACGGTTAGAGGCAACCTCACTAACGGTCTCGCAGAAACTTGCTATCGTAAAAGCCACCGAGCTTCGGCTACAAAAACAAGCAACTCTTGTTCAATCTAAGCTTAAAGAAGCTGAAACAGTTTTAGCAAAACTTCGAAGCCAAGATCGAGCACGCCTTGAAGCGCGAAATAAAAAAGAGCAAGATGATGCAGAGAAGAAATCTCGCTCCGCGGCACAGGGGTTGAGTAAGGTCTCAGGTCGTGGTGGAATCGCTATCAAGTTCGCTCTCAATCAAATCGGTGATAACTATGTTTGGGGAGCTGCTGGACCAATAAAATGGGATTGCAGTGGTTTAACGATGCGCTCCTTCCAGGCAGCAGGAGTCTCCTTGCCTCATTCCTCTCGCCTCCAATTTAGCCGCGGTAAATCTGTCTCACGGAGCGCGCTTATTCC
>JAQCKU010000063.1 GCA_027592195.1 Actinomycetota bacterium | reverse complement strand
GTTGGGCGAAAAATTTCCCTTGCCCATGCTTGCGCCAGACGGCAATGACCTTAGATCGTTACACAGGTCCCCCTTGCGGCAACAGTTTTTGCCCTCACAGTGTTTAGTGCTGGTGCAACGAGCACCGGTAACCACTGGAGGTTCACCATGAAACTACCTATCGACCAAACCAAAATCACTGCGCTCATCACTGGTGATTCTCAACCTGTTCTGGTCTACGGAACCAACGAGCCGCGTCTCGACAAACAAGGCCGGCCGCTTCTGCGCATTCCAGTGCTGCCTTAAAAGAGATGAGCAGTGAAGAGATTTTAAAGGGGATGAAAGCAGGGGCTTGGGTTGTAGATCTTCGCCATCGAGACCTCTGGTCTGAAGGCCATCTCAAAGGAAGCATAAATTTTGGCGTTGAAGGCTCTTTTGCTACTTATTTTGGTTGGATTTTCCCTTATGAAAAAGAGGTCATCCTCATCTCCGATCAAAAAGAAGATATTTCAAAGGCTCAGCGAGAGCTAGTGAGGATTGGGATTGATCGGCCAAAAGCTTCATTTGTTGGTGAGATCTCCTCAATTAGCGAAAAAACTTCGGTGAAGAAAGTTACTTTTGAGGATCTGCCTCAAGCACTTAAAGATGAAGATAAGTTAGTTCTTGATGTCCGTCGAAATGGTGAGCGCAAAAGTTCGCATATTGTTGGCAGCATCCATATTCCCCTTCATCAATTAGAAGAGAAAGTAAATTCACTTCCCAAGGATAAAGAGATATGGGTTCATTGCGCTGGAGCTTATCGGGCCTCTGCTGCAGTAGGGCTATTAGAGCAAGCTAATCTTCATCCAGTTTTGATTAATGAGCCTTATGAAAAGGCGTTAACAGTCTCTGCTCTAAATATTGCATCGGAGGGTCTCGATTTAACTCCAAATGCACCATCAGATCTAAAGAATCAAAACCCAAAGCTGCCGGCCTAAATTTTTGATGATCGATATTTTCTTAGCTTTAATTCTAGGAATTTTCGTTGGAACCTCACTAGGGGTCATTGGCGCAGGTGGTGCAATATTGGCACTTCCTGGTTTAGTCGCGGTCTTAGGATTTGATGCCAAAATCGCAACCACAGCTTCAACGCTAATAGTTGGATCAGCTGCTGCCGCTGGATTTATTTCCCGGATGAAAAGTAAATCACTTGATTTCAAAATAGGAATAATATTTTCATTTTTAGGAATTGGTGGAACCTTTCTTGGAACTTATTTTCTCCGCTACCTAACTGATGCGTTTATCCTAGGTTTATTCTCGCTCTTGATGTTTGGTGCTGCTATTGGAATGTGGCGGAAAAGTCCAACAAATCAGGGTAATGGAAAGCCCCGATGGCCTCTTGTCATTTTGAGCGCTTCGCTTGTCGGCGTTGCCACCGGACTTCTTGGCATAGGCGGGGGATTTCTCATTATTCCAGCGCTAGTTATTTTTCTTAACGTTCCAACAAAAATCGCTGCAGGCACATCACTTGTTGCCATAACTGTAAATTCGATCTTTGCATTCTCTTTAAGATATGAATACTGGCCAGATATGCCTTGGGCCCCAGTCTTGGTATTTGCTTCTTCGGCGATTCTGGCTTCTTATTTCACGGCAGGGTTAGCTCAGAAAATGAATCCAAGGAGCTTGCAGAAAGGATTTGCCAGCTTGATCTCAATTGTTGCCACATATATGTTAATCAGTAGATTTATATAACTGTTCTATCTTTAGATTGATCTAGCGATATGAGTGAGCTTTTTCAACCATCCGTTTAGAATTTTCAAATAGATCACCTCTTGATAGCGCACCACCAATTAAGAGAGCAGTATCAACGCCATAAAACTTAACCATCTCTGGTATTCGATCCAAGCTCATCCCACCAGCTGGAGCAATCCACATCTGTCTCATATTTGCCATCTCATTCCGAGCAGATTCTGCAATTTCAAGACATTGACTCTCCTCGAAGGAAAACCTTCCGCCAAAATTAGGAAATATTGAGATATCGGCTCCAGCAAGACGCATCAGGCGACCAAAAACTAAACCATGGCTGATGCCGCAATCGGCAGAGGTGACAAGTGAACCAAGAGCGGCAGGATGTGCCTGGATTGGTAGCGCTAATTGATCATCTTCTGCCAGCGTGCGCAGCGCATCAAAGCCTGAAATTCCAGGAAGAATCAAGAGCGCACCTGCGCCAAAGTCTTTCGCTATATAGGCCGCTTCTAAAATTTGATCTGCCGGAAGATTAAGACTTGGCGCATATCTGCAATGAGTTCCTGCCTCGCCAATGGCTTCTGCAACGGCTTTAACTCGATCCTTCCAGAGCGCCCAAGGTTGGTTAGCTAGCGAGTGATCATCTTTAATAAGATCAAATCCGGCAGAGGCAATGGTTTTAGCCATCTTTGCAAGAGTTGAGTTATCACTGCCCATTGGCTTTAACGCAGTTGTCACTAAGGGGCGATTTTCTGCCTTAAACATTCTCCTCAGCCCTGGTACACCAAATCTTGGCCCTTTAAACTTTGATAGGAATGAATCTGGGAGAAGAAAATCAATGATTTTTATCTTTGGGAAAAGTGAGACATTACCCCATAAAACATTGATCAACTGTGTTAACTCTCCACCTATCACATCAGGGTTATAGGAGATTACAATTTTATGTTCTGGCTTTTCTCCCACATCAATACCCTCTGATACTGAAATTATCGACTCAATTTTACCGACAACTTCTTCTTGGATCCATGATGGCGCCAAATCAAATGGAAATTCAATAGTCTGTTCAACTCTTATCAGATCTGCAATTTCTTTTGGATTTTCTCCACTATAAAGATATGTGACAATTAAACGATCCATTTAAAGCGCCTCTACCTTTGCGCTGCTATGTAAGCTAGCAATTCTTGAAGTTGATAGATCCACTTCTTCTATGCCAAGTTTTGTGCCAAGAATATTCTCGATGGCCTCAACAAGAGCCTTTGCATCAATGCCATACTCAGAGATGAGATATTTTTGAGATGCGCCATGAGCATAAGTGTCATTTAAAGCAATTCTTTTCAACCCAACAGAGATCTTATTTTCTGCCATTACTTCAGCGACAGCGCTACCAAGTCCACCCATAATTGAATGATTTTCCATGGTGATAACGCCCTTTTTGGCGCGATTGAGGTATTCCAAAATTGTTGGATCTGTAAATGGCTTCAGGGTAGAAACATGAAGGTGTGAAATTGAAATACCTTTTGATTGTAATAAGGGAACGGCTCTAAGAGCCTCCTCAGTCATAATCCCAGATGTGATAAGCGTGAAATCTTCTCCCTCTGACAAGATTCGGGCTCGATTAAAAATCATAGGTTCATTCTTTGGAAAAATTCGACTTACTTCCCCGCGTAATTGCCGGATATAGACCGGGCCCTGAACTTTATGAGCAAGATCAATAACGCTCTCAGCCTCTGTGGCATCGCCTACCTCAAAAATAACCATATTTGGTATCGCTCGTAAAACAGCAATGTCATCTATCGCTTGATGGGTTACACCCCCTGGCGTCATAATTCCAGGGAGAAATCCAACAAGGCGAACTTTTAAAGATGGATATGCAACAGACATTTGAAGTTGATCGAGCGGTCTTCGGTAGAGAAAGACAGAGAAGGTATGTAGCCATGGTTCAAAACCTTCACGTGCTAAACCTGCAGCGAACCCGAGCATATTCTGCTCTGCCATACCCATCGAGAAGAAACGATCTGGATAAGTATCGCGCCATTTACCTACTTCACAGGAGTTAGTTAAATCAGCTGAAAGAACCAAGACTTCAGGCTTATCTGCTGACCAATCTATGAAATTCTGCTGATGAGGTCTGGCTACAATTTCAAAACTCATGATTTGGTTACCATCTCTTGAAAAGCCAGTTGATACTTCTCACGCTCTGAATCTGAGGTAAATCGGAGGTAATGAAGAACTGGTTCTCGCTCGCTTAAAATTGGTAAACCTCTGACCGGATCGGTGTAACAGAGAATCATCCGAGGTTTTCCACTCTCTGCCATCGCTGCCGTATAAATCGCTTCGATATCGTGGCCATCCACTGATACACAATCCCAACCAAAGGCCTTTGCTCTCAGCGCAATTGGCTCAATAGACATAACGCTCTCCATTGGACCATCACATTGGCCTCTATTCACATCAACAATTGCTCTAACCTTATTTAATTTGTAGAAGGAGATTGCCTGTAGCGCTTCATAGCTCTGGCCCTCTTGAAGCTCGCCATCGCTCATAAAGACCCAAGTTCTTCCGCTCTCATTCTTTAATTTTCTTCCTAGGGCAATTCCGCCTGCTTGTGATAGCGCCTGAGCGAGCGATCCAGTTGTCGTTTCAAAGCCAGGTGAATGCTCAGCTCCAATCATCTCAACAGTTGAGCCATCTTTGTTAAAGAAATCAAGTGCATTCTCAGCAAGTCGACCTGATTCAATGAGCGCTGCATAAATTACAAGAGCGTAGTGAGCTGGGCTTGAGATGAGTCGATCTAACTCTGGCCGCTTCTCACCATGAAAGCGTGCTCCTGTTTCAAAATTTATTTTAGGGCTATCTAAAATATCTTTATCACTTCGAGCAGGTACGCCTGAAAATAAAGATGGCGCCAGAGGTTGATCTAAAGGCGCCAAAGAGAGAATTGCACCGTAAAGAGTTGCCAGCAGTTCAGCGGCAGAACATGCTTGACTCATATATCCACCATTATTTTTTAAGGTATGGGCTAAAACTCTCTCCCTAATTCCATCAGCCATCCGCGCAATTTCACTGACCTTGACCTCATTTATATATTCGCTCATAGCTATCGCGGAAATGCCGCTGAAACACCCCCATCGACTGCAATAACTGCTCCAGTAGTTCTTGATGATTCGCTGCCCAAAAGGTATGAAACGGTGGCTGCCACATCTTCACTTCTTACCTCGGCTTTTAAAAGATTTCTCGATGCATAGAAACTTTCTAACTCTTCTGGTTTTACTCCATGGGCAGCTGCCCGTTGTTCACGAACGCCTCCGCTCCATAGCTGGCTATTATCAAATACTGCATCAGGATTAACCGCATTAGCTCGAATACCTACAGCGCCACCTTCTAGCGCAGCGATTCTCATCAACTGAAGCATCCCCGCCTTAGTTACCGAATATCCGCCAAATCCTGCACCTGGAGCAAAAGCATTTTTACTGGCGATGTATACGATCGAACCACCCATTCCTTGCGCTCTCAGCGCTCTCATCGCAGCTTTTGTCATCAAAAATGCGCTTGTTAAATTAATATCAATGCCTCTCTGCCACTTCTCTAATTCAAGTTCCTCGAGATTATCTGACACTCCAATTCCAGCGTTAATCACAACTCCATCAATCCCACCAAATAAAGCAATCGCTTCCTTAACAGATCTGACAACTTCACTCTCTATTGATTGATCAGCAAGAACTAAATGTGGCTTCACACCCAAGAGCGGCGAACCATTTACACCTGTAATTAATTGCGAAACTTCCTCTAGGCCTTCGCTGGATATATCGACAAGAACTAATTGCGCCCCTTGCTTGGCAAGAGATAGCGCTATCCCTCTGCCAATTCCGCTTGCCGCTCCAGTGACAATAAAAATATGACCTTGAAATTTTTTAGGAGCCGGCTTATTTTTCAATTTAAAAAGCTCCATGGGCCAGTAGTCGAATTGAAAGATTTCAGAATCTGGAAGTGATCTTCCTGATCCAAAACAATCTTTTACTTTGGCAGCAACGCTATGGGTATGAAAAGCAATCTCTGCCAACATAGAACATTCTTTCACTGATTCGCCAACGGTTATCGCTCCGATCCCTGGGTAAAGAAGAACCCGAGGATCGTTGCCATGCGAGGAATAGCCTTCTGTTAAATACTTTTTGTTAGCATCAAAATATTCTTGGTAATCTTTACGATAGCCATCAATACTTGCTTCAATATTGGATCGATCTAAAACTGCAGACTTAGGACGAATTCTTAACATATGATCCGCGCTAGCGACTCCAACTGACTGAATCTCATTCAGATCATCTCTTTTTGTTATCTCATTTAATCGATTATCAATACGCAAAATCTGCTTTTTCCCTAATTTTCCCCTAATTTTTAAGAGTAATTCTTCTATCTCTCTGCTAGATAAATCATTATGCACAAATTTAGGTTCTGGTTTCTTCTCAAGGGTAGCAAGATATTTTTCAGAGAGCTCAACTGCAGCTAATGTTTTTTGATAGCACTTTTCAGAATCACTATCCCAGACAACTAAGCCATGGTGAGCTAGTACTACTCCCTCATACTTATCCAACTCACCAACAATCTTAGAGAGTTCAAATCCAGGTCGAATCCACTCTACATATGCAAATTGCTCACCAAGAACTTCTCTTACAACATCTTTGCCTTTGGCATGATTTGTTAGTGCACAAATAGCATCTGCGTGGACATGGTCGATATGTTTTGCAGGAAGAAATGCGTGGAGCAGAGTTTCAATTGATGGTCGCCTGGAAGTTGGATCAATAAGAGCGCGAGTGACATAGTCGACCATTCGATCATCAACCATCTCATCAAAATTTCTTAGCGCTAAAAGCTCTTCAAGGTAGAGCCCTGGGTAATCTCCCGCTTCGGCATATTCCATATCCGCTCCAGATCCTTTGACCCAGAGGACTTCTCGTTTTCTACCTAAGTGATCAGTTATCTCACCTTTGCTTGAGGTATTACCGCCACCAAATAAAACTAAACTTCGATCTTTGCCAATTTTTTGAGATCTTAAAACTAAATCATGGAGTGGCGTGAAATC
>JAQCKU010000062.1 GCA_027592195.1 Actinomycetota bacterium | reverse complement strand
ACATTGATTGATGGGCCTTAACCGCCTGCGATAGTGGAAAAGTTCCACCAATAATTGGTTTTAATTTTCCGCTTTCAATGAGATCAAAAAGTTCCAGAAGCACCTTATTAACTAACTCCGGTTTACCAAAACAGTTAGCAAGCCAGAAACCTGAAACACTCTGTGAGCGTGCCATCAACGCAGAAGGGTGGATCATCTTTGGACTCTGCCTTGATGCCATTCCGTAAGTAATAATTTTTCCAAAAGTTCCTAACGCCTCTAAAGATTGATCAAATGTTTTGCCGCCAACCATCTCTAAAACTAAATCAACGCTCTTACCCCCGTTGCCAGCTTTGATTGCACTTTTCAGATCAGCCTCTTGCGCATCGATCACAACATCTGCACCTAGCTCGAGAGCTAAATTCTTTTTATCTTGAGATGAAGTTACTGCAATGACAAATCCTCCCCACAATTTTGCCAATTGAATCGCGATAGAACCTACTCCCCCTGCTGCAGCATGGATAACTACGCTCTGACCAGATTTTAAATCTCCAAGTGTTTTTAAAATGTGATACGCCGTTAAACCTTGAACCATCATCGATAAAGCCTGAGCATCACTGATCGCATCTGGAAGAGAAATAACTTGTTTTGGATCAACAAGAGTTTTCTGACAATATCCCCCGAAAGGAGCGAGAGCTAAAACTCTTCTGCCATCAGGCAAAGTTCCCACAACTTCCATCCCTGGAATGAGTGGAAGTTTCTGTTCTGATAGATATGAATTCTCGGTCTGATGGGTATCTGCATAATTAATTCCAATTGCACTCACATCTAAAATTACAGATCCTTCGCTGGCAACCGGATCGGCAATATCAACAAATTTCATCACCTCAGGACCACCGAATTCGGTGATCTGAATCGCCTTCATCAATTAACCTTTCGTTGAGCCGATCGTTAAGCCAGAGACAAACTGACGTTTTAATATGAAGAAAATAATAAGAGTAGGAAGCGCTGCCATTATTGCACCTGCTGCTAATAAGTTGTAATCAGTAACATACTCACCTTGAAGGCGACCTAGCGCTGAAGTAATTGGTCGCTTTGAATCACTTTTGATCATAACAATTGCCCAGAAAAATTCGTTATAAATCCAAGTTGTCATCAGAACACTCAGTGCGGCAAGTGGCGGGCGAAGGAGAGGCAAGATCACATTCCAGTAATGCCGGAAAACAGATGCTCCATCAACCATCGCTGATTCTGAGATTTCTTTTGGGATAGTTTTCATATAAGAGGAGAGAACAAAGGTAGCAAAACCAACTTGAAGCGCCACATGGATCAAAATCAAACCAATATAGCTGTCATAGAGAATATTTCTATTTCCTACAAGATCACCAATCCAGATATAAATTTTAAAAAGCGGTGCATAAACCAATTGAACCGGAAGGAGATTTCCAGCGGTAAAGAGAAGGAGAAGGTAGAGATTAAATCTAAAGGAATACCGAGTAATGACAAATGCAAGTAGAGATCCAAAAAACAAGGTGAGAATAACAGCTGGAATTGCCACGATAAATGAATTAGATAGATATTGCCAGATATCCATCTGGCGATAGGCGTTAAAGTAATTATCAAAATTGAGAGTATCCGGTCTTGAGAAAACTCCCTTTTGGATAATGTCCGTATAAGGACGAAGTGAGGTCCAAAATGTCCAGAGAATTGGCGTAATCCAGAGCAGTGCAAAAACACCAATAAGAAGTGAAATTAAACGGTCTTTTCGCTTCTGTCGATTTTTATATCCAACGCTTTTCTTCACACTCACTATCTATCCTCTCGGAAAACTGTGCGCAGATAGAAGATAATCGGAGTGATACTTAAGAGTAAAAGAATTACCGCATAGGCAGCACCTAGCATTGAAGCTGACTGTCCATAAATATTCTGAAAAACCAGCATGCCAAGTATGGGCCAACCTGTACTGGTTCCATAAATAATGTAAATCAAATCAAATGCTCGGAGAGATTCAATAACGGTTATGACAATAATGATGGTATTTACTGGTTTAAGCGATGGAAATACTACTTTTCTAAATGCCTGCCACTCAGTTGCGCCATCGATAGCTGCAGCTTCGCGAAGTGATGGATCTACAGATTTAAGCCCTGCTAAATAAAGAAGCATGATGTAGCCGATATGTCGCCATGAGGCGATCGTTAAAATTACATAGGTATTTATCTGGTAATTTCCAAAAATTGGGATGGCATCTTCTATCCCGGGATATCCCAGTAAAACCTGGACTAGACCGGTAGGTCCCAACATAAATCGCCAGATAATTCCAATTACTGCAAGTGAGAGAACTACTGGTATGTAATAAATGCTCTCATATATTTTATGGCCACGAATTCTTCGATCAATTTGGTAGGCAAGAAGAATTCCAATCGGTGTTGCGATGCAGGTAAACCAGAGCAACCAATAAGTATTATTTCTAAGCGCATCCCAGAAAACGGGCGAGGCGGTAAAGATCGTATTGTAATTTGCGATACCGGCCCAACGGATATTGGAGAGTTGAACCCCATTCCAAAAAGTAAAGGAGAGGCCGATAGTTGCTAGGGCAGGAATCCAGACCCATGTTAAATGTAGAAAAGTTGGTACACCAACAAATAAAGAGAGAGTAAGACGATCACCTTTAGTAAAAGCGCGACGTCGACGAGGTTTTACTCCCGTCGACGTCGCTGCCATGTATTTACCTTATCCGATCACTATTTCTTAAGTATTAATTATGCAAGTGCTGGGAGAGCATCCCATGCAGCTTGCATGCCATCAACGATGCCATTTACATCGTTTGGCTTACGTAAGAAGTTCTGAATTGCAGGACCAACGATGGTGCCAGCAAAATCATTACGGCAATCACGATCAAGGAAGTTCATAACGTTCTTTGCTTCACCGATAACTGCAAGTTTCTGCTTATTGAAAGGATCGTAATCAGAGGTATCGAGATTGGTATTTGCATAAAGATTGGTATCGCCAGCTGCTTGCGCTGCCAACATTCCCTCTTCACTGCCACACCATTGAGCAAAGGCCGCTCCGCCTTCGGAATTAGCGCTATTGGATGCGACGCAGAGACCATCTACTGGCGCATCAATTGAATCACGTCCGTATGCTGGATTGATCTCAGGGAATGGAACGATCCAGAGATCATCGTAATCTTCTTGAGATTTCGCCTTGAATTCATTTGCCCACCAAGAGCCCATCATCATTGCTCCGCACTTCTTTGCAAGGAGAAGATCGCGCATACCATCCCATGAAATATCAAGGAAGTTCTTATTCATATACGGAATCAAAAGCGCAAATTGATTGAAGGTATCGATCGTTCTCTGATCGGTCCACTTCTCACGACCGTTAAGAAGATCGATGTGATAGTCATATCCATTGAGGCGAACATTGATGATGGAGAATGTTCCCATCGCTTCCCATCCGCCTTTATCGCCCATTGCATAACCAATGAGCCCTTTCTTCTGAGTTCCTTCAAGTAACTTCATGAAGTCATCCCATGTTGCAATATTTTCTGGATCAAGTCCTAGTTCGAGCATAGTGGACTTGCGATAGTGCAATCCCCATGGGTACCAAGTTGTTGGAATGATGTACTGCTTTCCATCACTTGGATTGGTCGCGCCACTAACAAAACCTTCGGGAATCTGGTTTCCTAGCGCGCTGATATTTTCGGAGAGATCAACTAATAACCCTTGATCTGCGCGGAAATTTGTTCTAAATCCCGCCATCCATTGAAATGCATCATCGGGAGTTCCCTGCAAATATTGCGAGATACCATCTTGAAATGCATTTGTATCTCCGGAACCCTGCATGGTTACAGGAATGCCGGTCTCTGCTTCATATGCATCGGCTAACGCCTGTGCAATTTTTAATTCGTTTTCAACATTGGTCCGTGCAGTAAAAGTGACCGGTCCAGATGAATCACTTCCACAACTTGAAAGCAGCGTTCCTGCGCCAACGAGTCCAACTCCGCCGAGAGCTGCACCTTTAAGAACCGTACGTCGCGATACTGAATTTGTCGTCTCAGACATTCGAGCGCCTTTCTTTGGGAAGGCAGGATGCCTTACCTCATCCCGCAACCTACTGATGAGTAGGAAGCTAATCAATGGTTTTTTATGAGGGAACTTTTCAATCGCAGAGCTAAATCGGGCTAAATCGGGCTAAATCGGGCTAAATCGGATCAGATGATTGAGTGATGAAGCTAAACTGGAGTAGTCGACCTAGCATAGCGATAAGAAAATTGTTAAGAGAAGGGTAGGAAATGGAATTTATCTATAACGTTTTTCTTCTACTTCATTTTATTGGAATGGCTGGTGTTGTAGGCGGTCTCCTTGTAGGGCTCAATCAGAAGCCACGGGTAATTAATAAATCCATCCTTCACTCAGCTCTTCTTGTTCTCATTGCAGGAATTTTTCTGATCATTATCAATTCCATTCAACGCGCATCCGATAGCTCGATAGCCTCAGTTGATCATGCAGTAGTTGGGGTAAAACTTCTTGTTCTTGTAGCAATTCTTATTATTGGATTTAAATATGTTAAATCCCCTGAAGTGCCGAAGAAAATTTATCTTTCCCTTTTTGCTCTCTCAATCTTTAACATCATCATCGCAGTATTCTGATAGCTACGAACTAGATACGAATTAGGTATAAATTAGATATGAATATGAACCTCTACCCAAAAGCTTCAATCCAACATCGACTTGGTGGTTATCTTCTTGATATTGCCCTGGCGATTGTTACCTTGGGAATTGGTTGGGTGATCTGGAGTTTAATCGTCTGGCGAAGTGGGTTAACACCTGCAAAACAGATATTAAAGATGCGAGTTCTCGCCGAAGTTGAAAGAAATAATGCAACCTGGGGCCATATGGCTATCCGGCAATTTTTAATCCCTTTAACCTTAAGTATTCCTAGTTGGATATTGATTCAACTAAGCGGTGTCGGCCCAGAGGTGGTGGATGGTTTCTCATCAGATCCCCTCGGAGGAAAAGGTCTCTCATCGTTAGGTGATCTACTCTCATTCTCAATTACGCTGATCGATGGGCTATGGATATTTCGAAATAACGAGAGAAAACGAGTGACCGATCATTGGGCAAAGACAATTGTGGTCAATGAAGCGCAGCAGAAGATAGATCAGGGAAGAACTACATACTGAGTAGAGCTTTACCTCTTGCTACCGCATCATGGCGATCAGTGGCACCAAGCTTCTTATAGAGATGTCTTAGGTGGGTCTTAATCGTATTTTTAGAAATATTGAGATCTGATGCAATCGTTGCGATCGGCTTATCTGAGGAGAGATGGCGAAGAATATCGGCCTCTCTACGTGTAAGTGGATCTGGGAGTGATTCTGATGATGTCAATTTATTTCTCAACCTTTCACTAGCTTCGCGTGATAACTTTTCGAGGAAGATTGATGGCATTTCAGATACCGATGCCACCAAAAATGTTAGGAAACGATCTCCTTGAATTAAGAGATACTCATAAAATCCATGCTCGGAAGCTAGATCAAGAGCTTTCCTTAAGAACTCTCTCGCCTTTGGTGGATAATCAAAATTATGGATGACCTGAAATACATAGGCATTAAGCGCCTCTCGAGGCATGCTCATATCAAGTTCTGCAATTGCTTTTTGAAACTCAGCATCATTGCCACCTAGATGTTGATGGGCGGTATACATTCGACTAACTTGAGCTTTCGGTAATCTGTTAAGGAGTACATCTTTCCGGTGATTACCTTCTAAAAAATGTTGTATGTAGATTTCATGGCGATCAAGAGTTAGGGCCAATTCAGGAGAAAATTGATTTTTATCAAAGTAATCTCTAGCAACATTAAAATAATTCACTGAGTTATCTCGATCTCGAAACCGGCCATACATAATTGCTAGTCGAGAATAAAATAGAATTAACCATGGAGTTAAGGGGTACTCACTTAAATTTCTCTCTGCGTTATTAAATCTCTTAAGGGCCTCGTCCTTCTTCCCGTTCTCGATCGCAATTTGAAAGATTATAAAACAGGCTTCAAAGGGTGCAAATGCCCCGTAAATATTATGGTCTTTAGCATAAGAAAGCGCAGCAAAAGCAAGTGGCTCTGCAACTCTATAACGACCCTCAAAGAAGGCAAGCATTCCTTGGATACAGAGTGAGTTAAATTGATAATGTCCAAAATAATTCTCTGGTGGATTACTTGTTATATATTCCGCTATCTTTTTCATTGATTTATGATCCTCAGAGAAGAATGCTGAGGTCATGCCAAATCGAAGGAAAGATGAGTAAGAGTGAAATACTGCCTCGCCACGTTTTGCTCGATCAATTAATTTTATAGTCAAATCTACTGCCGAGATAAAATTTCCTAGAACGAATTCAGATGCGACAAGTAATCTCGCCACATCATCTTGAAGTGGATCATCTTGATTCAAATCAGCAGCTTTTTTGATTAAGAGCGCATTTGCCTCTTTATACTCTCCCAAGATAAATAGTTGATAAAACTCAAGGGCAAAATCAAGGTTACGTATCGGGGTAGGCAGGTATGGAAAATAATTTTGCCACATTTTCAATTCATCAGTTGCACTGGAATAGACGCTATTTCTTATCTCTACTGATAAATCTGCTTGAACAGAATTATCTTTAAAGAGCTCTTCAAGAAGTTGAACATTTCCACTTTTTGCCAGAAGTTCCAGAGCTCGATATTTTGGTCCAAAATGAAAGAGCGCCTCAAAGCTTGCGCCATGAATCTCTGAATATCGAATTGGATCTTCTGCCAACTCTTCATGAAGTGCGCTCTCAATTAAAGAGTTCATCTCATATACCGGTGGATTAAT
>JAQCKU010000061.1 GCA_027592195.1 Actinomycetota bacterium | reverse complement strand
AAAATTACATTGTAGGACTTAATGGCTTATTTGCAGATGGTTTCCTCTCTGAGGTTGAGAGATTGACCTATTTTCCAGCAGGTTATCCCATCCTGATTTTTATTTTAGGGTTCTTTTCGCAAGCTTGGTCACTTCCGTGGATAGCTCTACTTCAGACAATTCTCTATGCATTTGCATCGGCTTACTTTGTTGATAAATTAATTGGATCGAGAATTCAGAAATTCACCTACATTATTGCGCTTCTACTCGCTTTTAATCCAACGCTCTCACTCAGTAGCTACGCTATTGGATATGAATCTTTAGTTGTCTCTCTCACGCTAATTATTTTTGGATTATTGATCACGGAATATAATTTAGGAAGATCATCTTTACTATCTATCCATTCTCTTATTGCAGCAACTCTCTTCTCTATTATTAGCTTTGTTCAACCGAGAATGATCGTATCTGCACTTGTGATATTTACGCTCTGGGCTTTAACTACCAGAACCAAATTGATTGCAGCCGGATTTCTGATATCTACGATGCTAATTACTGCGATCTTGCCGACAACGCTATATTTGAGAAATATTGCTGCCAGAGATATTCCAGCGATTTCGACAAACTTAGGAACCACAATATTTATTGGGATCGGCCCTAATGCAACCGGTGGTTATAACAATGAATATAACGGAGTTCCTTGCCCGCAGGCAGTTGGCAGTGAGGTAGAGATAGATAACGCCAAGGTACGTTGCGCCCTTAACTGGTATCTGGAGAATCCAGTAAGAACCCTAGAGCTTGCTAGCAAGAAGGCGATCTTCTTCTGGTCTCCCTGGTTTGGTCCAGTGGCAAATGGAACAATGGCGAGAAATCCATGGGCACAGAACCACCCATTGAAATCAACTGCTCAGACTCAAGAGGGTTTTAATCTCGTTTATGGAAATATTGGAAAGACCATCTCATATCTCTGGCTCTTGGCGACCTTATTTTTTCTCGGGCTAGGCTTCTGGGTGCTCTGGCGCCTCAATGGGGTTGAGAGATTACTGGGAATTTCTGCTCTGGGGATTATTCTCATTAATATGGCGGTTTCCATGGCTACGATTGGAGACCATCGTTTCCGTCTGCCCATCGCAGGGTTGAGCCTATTTCTCCAAGGAATCGGCCTACTCTGGGCGGTAACCAAGGGTAAAAAGATGGTGATGGGGCCAGAACGAGCTCTGCTTTGGAAGAGTTTTGCAAGAACGACTAATCTAGAAGCCTGACAGATACGAAGTGGAGGTCACGCTATGGGGCGCGGCCGCGCGAAAGCGAAGCAGACAAAAGTAGCTAGAGATCTTAAGTACAGCTCTCAAGATATTGATATTGAGAAGTTAACAAAAGAACTTCATGGCGAAGATGATCGACGCGACGATAAGGACGATTTTGATCCTTATGCTGAAGGAAATTACATCCCTCGTCGTTAATTTTTGCTATCAAAAAACATTAACGGATACGATCTATAAGTGTCGATACTTTCGACAAGAGAGAACGTTATGCGTCCAACACCTTATGTAGCATCGCTGCGAGTTTATGAACCTCTCGCTGCATTCTCACCTGCCGATCAATTGCGATGGAAATCAATATCGCCCACTGCAATGACAGGCGATGAGGAGCAATCCCGAGCGCTCCGGCGTGTGATTCGCCCAGAGCCCCCATCACTTCGATCTGATGGTGCACATATTTTAGATTCTGGTGATCAGAGATTTGTGGCGCCTTGGTCAACAGCTATGCGCTGTTGGGCATCGCTCGATAGATTTAAAGAATCACTACCAGATCCCGTTACCCAATTTTTTCTCCCACCAGCTTTAGAAGATGCGCTCTCAGTAAATATTGAGGATATGGAAGATCGTGTTCCTCATATTTTGACTGAAACCTGGATTATTCCACCACGGTGGTTCTCACTCTTTGAACCAGGCGATCGCCTCCGCGGTCGAGGCAAAGATGGCCCCTTCACAATTTTACGAACTGATATTTCATCAGCTAAGCGCCGGTGCGAAGTTGCACATAGCGCTGTCGTCTCAGCTTTTGGTGCTGGCTCTATCGAGGGCGAGATTGCAACGCTCTTGGCCTGGCTAAATATTTTTCATCCTGAATCAAAGGTGGAGTGTGATTACGGTGGCCTTGCCCTCTACTTAGAGCGAGCGCTTTTGGAAAATGGTGAAGAGGGCCTTGATGCTGATAGTTCGATTGAGGATGTGGCGCTCTCTCTTACCGGCCTTGCCAGCGGAGATGGCGTTATGGCAGGACGTGGATATGAGCGATTGGTTTCGCGGTGGCGTCGGGTTCAAGCCTATGAACAGGCGATGTAACTACGCTTAAATCGATAGGTAAGGAAGATTTTCTCGTTAATTTCTTGCCATCACCGCTAGCTGGCGGCAATACTTCTCTCATATCGGATAAATAGGACATAGATCTATTATGGAAAAGAGCGATTTTATGCTTCGACCTGCAGAGCAAGAAGTGCTCTTAACCCCTGCCGAAGTAGCTGCCCTCTTTCGAGTTGATCCTAAAACTGTCACCCGATGGGCCAAAGCGGGAAAGCTAACTGCCATTAGAACACTTGGCGGCCATCGACGCTATCGACGCTCTGAAGTTCAATCGCTTTTAAAATCTACCACCACATCACCGCAATCAGATTCAGCTCCAAGATCGAATTTAACTCCACCATCTGATTCAGTGGTAAATTCAGATAATTCAAATCTGGGAAATGTGTAGGGAAGATAATGAGCGATGATAAGAAACCGAAGAACGATGCAAAAGATAAGTTTTTAGAGGCGTTAGAGAAAAAAAATAATAAAGGTAAAGCAACTCCAGGCGAAGCAGGATCAAGTGGATCTAAAGTTGGGCAAGGCCAAAAAGGTCCAAGTACGCCAAAGTTATTTCGACGTAAAGCTGGCGGCTAATTTAGTAATTCGTAAGAAGGATTAAGAATAGTAAGCGCTCCTTCATGCTCACCAACCATTCCTTCAGCTCGCATAATCGATCCAACTTCTAAACCAGCAATCTCTCTCCGACCGAGGAATTGTAATTTAACTCCGCCGGTCTCATCCCAAACTTCAATCTCCACCCCTGGGGCGCCACTTTGAGGAGAAGAGCGCATCGATGTTACATGTCCTTGTACATGGGCTCTCTTACGCCAAGTGATCGCTCCAATTGGAGTTATATTCTCTTCAAAATGTGATGCGCGAGATTTATCAGATAAAAATTCGGATTGAGCGCGAAGTGGTTTCTCCTCAGTGAGAGCCTTTGGCGCTTCATCAACCTTACTTTTCTCATCGGTCAGTAAGCGCTCGCCACTTAAAATCCGATCAACATCAAATGGAACAATCGTTGCAACTACTCGAGGCAATTGCGATATCGGCCTGGCAATCTCTTCAGCGGTCTGATCATGTAATAACCGGCCTAAAAAGCGCGAATATGCCCTTCGAGGAAGAAGGAGCGTTAACTCCACATCTGGGGTTTCCGTTGATCTAATTGCATAATCAACAACAGCGTTGGGAATTCTACGATCAGGGCAATCAATTAATTCAAGGGATACATCGCTGAGGGCAGCTGCCTCCGACCAATCACGCTTCAAATTCTCTGCTCTTCTATCATCAATAACAAAATGAATGGCGCGAAGATTTCTCGGATTTAAACTTCTTGCATATCGGATAGCGCCAATTGTTGCGATATCAACAGAATCGACAAGAACGCTCACATCATGGCGAGCAATTGATGTTGCCCTCTGATGTGAGGCGGTAAGAAGGAGCGCCTCTCTCTCGCGCATATATTGGCGATTGAAATTAAGCATCAGTGCGGCAACGATCGGGGTGCCGATAACAACAATCCATGTTCCTTCAAGAAACTTTACCGCAGAGAGAATAATGACGGTGATAAGCGCGATACTTCCAGAGAGGCTATGAAGAGCCAACCGGAATAGATCCTTACGATTACCACTTACCTTCTCTCTTAAAGTTTTTCTTGCCATGCCAAGCCCAGTAATAGTAAATCCAACAAAGACAGCTAAGGCATAGATTGCTGCTAAGGCGGTGATACTTGCTCCAGAGACAATCACCAAAATTGATGCGCCGCCTGCAATAAAAATGATCCCATTTGAGAAGGCCAATCGGTGGCCACGTTGAGTCAAACGTTTTGGCAGAAAGCCATCTTTTGCAACCATGCTGACAAGGTTTGGAAATGCGTTATAACAAGTATTGGCTCCAGCAAAGAGAATAAATGTTGTACCTGCTTGAACAATATAGAAGAAAATATTTCCAAAAGCGCTATCTCCAAGGGCTGCTTTTGCCACCAGAGAGATCACCGTTGGCGTTCCTTCAGCATAAGGAACAGCGGTTGTTTTCTGAGCTAACCAGGCAATTCCGGTAATCAACGTCCCTAAAGTCAGCGCCATGAGAGCAAGAGTTGTACGGGCATTTTTATGTTCTGGGCTTTTAAAAAGTGGAACAGAATCAGATACCGCTTCCAACCCAGTTAAAGATGCGCTGCCATTAGCAAATGCCTTTAAAATGAGGAGCGCGGCAGCAAGTGATATCAAACCTTGTGACTCTCCAAGTGGCAGCAGGCCCTCACTTTGCGTTGCATAGTTTGGCAGCGTTCCGGTGCTATGGCGATAAATACCAAAACCAAATACGGTAAACATTGAGAAGATAAAGAGATAAGAAGGTAGAACAAAAATTAGACCAGCATCTTTGACGCCACGTAAATTAACAAATGTTAAGAGAACTACAACGGCAAGGGTTATCTCCACTTTAATATCGGAGAGTTCAGGAAAGGCTGAAATTATCGCCGCAACGCCAGCTGCTGATTGAATTGCGACAGTAATAATGTATCCAAACATCAATTCGATCGCTGCAACTAAAGAAACTTTGGTACCAAAATTTTCTTTCGCAACAATATAAGCGCTACCAGTTCTTGTATAAGTTGCAATCACATCTCGATAGGAAAAAGTGATAACAAGAAGCATGGCGAGAATAATTGCCACCATCGGCGGGAATATTGCAAAGGCTGCTAAACCGAAAGCCGGAATAAGTGCAACCAATATCTGCTCGCCACCGTAGGCAGAAGAGGAGATGCAATCAGAGGAGAGAATTCCGAAGGCTGATTTTTTAGAGAGACGTTGATCAGATAGGGAGTGGCGGTTGATTGGATTGCCGAGGAGCTTTCGCTTGAGCCGGTATCTGAAGGGATCGCGTAAATGGGCATGCTCTTTAAGGGCCATCGGAGCTTTCGCTCCATCGGTCCAAGCTTTACCCATCTGAGGCAACCTTCTAATTCTTTTATTTCTTGCACGATGCGAAGGGCTTAATTCTACGACTTTGGCATCGATAACCTTTACTCTTGCGCAGGTATGGGAATCTCCAATTTAGAGTACATCGCGCTCTTTCTAGCCACTTTTCTCTTGGTTGGATTACTTACCCCTATCGCCAGGAGAGTTGCCCTCCGACGCGAGATAGTGGATAGCCCTACTCAGAACCATAAAACCCATCGTGAGCCGATTCCATATCTTGGTGGAGTTGCCATCATGATCGGCGTTATAACAATCTCGTATGCAACATCCTTAATCTCTAATTTCAGTCAAAATACTTTTATCCTTGCAACATCTGTTCTTGGCCCTGCTTTGATTCTTGGTTTGATTGGACTCTGGGATGATTTACGAAATCTATCGCCACTACCTCGATTTATCGCCCAGACCGTTGCTGGTGTATTTACCGCAGCGCTCTTAATTAACTCAAATACCTCAGGAAATCCGACAGGTTCGGCAGCGATAGATTCTCTAATAACTATTATCTGGATTGTTGGTATCTCCAACTCCATTAACTTCTTTGACAATCTTGATGGTGGTGCAGCAGGAACAGTTGCTATCTCAGCGATTGCAATAGCACTTTTAGCATTTGGATCAGGGCAATATTTAATTACAGCACTTGCCACAGTCACTGCAGGAGCTACTTTAGGATTTCTGCTCTGGAATAAAAGTCCTGCAAGAATTTATATGGGAGATGCTGGGGCGCTCTTTCTAGGAGTGCTTGTTGCTACCTTAACTATCAGGTTATCTCCAACAACCGATCAACTCATCGGATCATTTGCAACGCCACTTTTAATTCTTGCTATCCCAATTCTTGATACTACAGTGGCAGTCTTATCAAGGCTACGGAGAGGGATTTCACCATTTCAAGGTGGGCAAGACCATCTCTCCCATAGATTAATTCGTAAAGGAAGATCGCGCAGATCTGCTGCCTTTACTTTATGGGGGCTATCTGGGGTTTTCGCCAGTTTTGCGATCTGGGTTGCGCAGCCAAATTTTGAATATGAGAAATATATTGTCTACGGCGGGGCAGCTTTATGGGCACTTCTCTTTGTATATTTCTTTGCTACAGATGACGAGTAACCCCTCTTTTAAAGACCAGGTAATTTAAAACAAAGTAATTAAATGGTGTAACAATTAAAACTGGAATAAATTTCGCAAGACGTGGATCTAGGCCAGAGACGATTAGCCCTTTCAGTATCGATGTTCCAACAAACCACCAGAAAACCAGATTTAACAGGTATTTGATCCCAGAGATCGAGTGGTTCTCATCGCTTTTAAAGGTCCATCTATGGTGGGTCAGGTAGTTGAAAGTTGTCGCAAAAATCCCGGCGATCAAATTTGCAAGGAATACAGATCGAAGCGGTCCTAATGGTTGGAAAAGAAGAATAAATATTGTGTAATCAATAATAAAAGTGATAACTCCAACGATCGCCCAACGGAGCATGCTCCAGTCCAGATGACGTTTTATCCGCGAGATCACCTGGGTAAGTTATCAGTCTTGGTAAAAATTACAGTGGCTGGGGACGGGATCGAACCGTCGACCTCACGATTTTCAGTCGCACGCTCGTACCAACTGAGCTA
>JAQCKU010000060.1 GCA_027592195.1 Actinomycetota bacterium | reverse complement strand
GAAATTGAAATATCTAGCAGGTTCAGAATCTGCCATGGGTGCATTTATTATGGATATGAAACCAGAACAGTCGGCGCAGCAATTGCGTGAGGTGAAGCTAGATCTAGCGGGCATGAAGTAAGTTATGAGTCGGCAAGTAGTTAAAGCATCTGCTCCAGGCCGAATCAATCTCATCGGCGAACATATTGATTACAACGATGGTTGGGTCTTGCCCTTTGCAATCAAATATCGCACCTATGTGGAGATAGCTAGAAGATCTGATCCGATCATCTCCATCGAATCTCAAGAGCAAGATCAGAAAATTGAGATACCCCTAACTGAAATTGGGCCAGAGAAACGTCGGAATGACTGGAGCGATTATGTGGCAGGAACCATCTGGTCTCTAGGGGTTGATACCCTGCTTGGAGAAAATGATCAGGGTGGTGAAAATGGTCTTGATATCAAGATTAGAAGTGAAGTCCCATTAGGAGCTGGGCTCTCCTCTTCAGCTGCGCTGGAATGCGCAGTAGCTCTAGCCCTTAATCAGCTCTTTAGCCTCAAGCTCTCTCTGATTGAACTTGCACGATTAACTCAACGAGCCGAGAACCTTTATGTAGGAGTTCCTACTGGAATTATGGATCAATCGATTTCACTGATGGCTCATCAAGGTTCCGCTCTTTTAATTGATTGCCTTGATCTCTCAACAAGACATATTCCCTTTGATTTAGAGCGAGCTGGTCTTGAATTATTGATTATCGATACCAATGTCCACCATCATCTTACCGATGGTGGCTATGGCGAGCGTCGTCGTGATTGTGAGATGGCGCTGGCTCAACTGGGTTTTTCCTCAATGCGCCAACTTGATATCAATCAACTTGAGCTCTTTAAGAATTCACTCTCCAACACTTTCTATATCCGACTTCGCCATGTTCTCAGCGAGATCTCTAGAGTCCACCAGAGTGTGGATGCGCTCAAAGCAGGTGATTTTAAAAGAGTTGGTCAGTTAATTTATCAATCTCATTCCTCGCTTCGAGATGATTATCAAGTTTCATCGCCAGAGCTGGATCTCGCGGTTGAATTAGCTATCGCCGAAGGCGCCCTTGGGGCTCGGATGGTGGGTGGTGGATTTGGTGGAAGTGCAATCGCATTAATTGATATTGAAAAAATTCAAGGATTAAAAAGTAAAATTGAGAGTAACTTTGCAGAAAATAACTTTATAGCGCCGCGATTTTTTACCTCAAAGCCAAGTAGAGGCGCCGCTTTAGAGATCTAAAATATTATTGAACTGGGGTAACAGAGATAACTTCAATGCCACCGATTGAATTTAATACATCCAACATATCTTTAGGATCACTTCCTGGAACAGCGATTGTGATGTCATCGATTCCTCGACCTTGATCGCTACTTAAAACAACGAGGCCTCGAATATCTCCACCAGCAAAACCAATAGCGGAGGTGACCGCGCCGAGTGTGCCAGGTCGATCAGGAAGGGCTAACCGGATTCTAAAAAGTCCCACGAGGCCATCCTATGGAGGTTATAAGAAATGAAAAGAGGAGCTCCCCGAATTGGACTCGAACCAATAACCTGCCGGTTAACAGCCGGCTGCTCTGCCAATTGAGCTATCGGGGACCGCATATTTCAGCATCCCCACTTTAGGCTAAATCTCTCCTACCGCCAAATCTCGAAGCGTCCGCCGTTGCTTCTCAAGCTTTAGTAGATCGCTAAATATTGCGCCGTACTCGGCTTCATTCTCAACTGGGTTAACTCGCTGCAACTTTGACTTTATCTCAGCAATATTTCGACCGATGGCCAACTCTCGAAGCCGTGCAAAGATACTGGCAATGTATCGATCAGAAATTTCTCCATCTGTTCGAATCGGCTCAACAGAAAGTTCGGCGATAAAGGATTGTAACTCTGCAGGATCTGCCTCACTTAAAGTGATACTTTCAAAATCTGGTTGCTGATCGATGAAGGCGCGAAGTCGTATATATGCAGGATGAGTAAAGGCTTCCTCTTCTAAATTGCGCCAATCTCGACAGAGAGCAGGAAATTGAACTCTAGCTTTCAAAACCTCTCGCTCTAGCATCAATTTTGGCTCTTGCGGATCTGGTCGCCAATTTCTCTTAGGCTCCTCTAACCCCTCGCCACTCTCACTATCTACATTTTTACTCAACGCTGCCCGTGATCTTGGATTTTTTTCAATCTGCGAGAGCGCGCTCTTTATCTGTTCCATCTCAACACCGATCCAGCCTGCTAATAATCGTGCATACTCTGGACGAAGTGATGCATCACGGATCTTTGCAATTAAGGGAATAGTTTCATTGAGAGCGAGAACTCGTCCTTCGGCGCGATTAAGATCATAATTGGCCAGCGTAGATTTGATAGCGAATTCAAATAATGGGACCCGTTTTGCGATCAAATCACGGAGCGCAGCATCTCCTTCTTTTTGACGAAGCTCGCAAGGATCCATTCCCCGATTTTCAATTGCAACAAAGGTCTGTGCAACAAATTTCTGATCACTTTCAAAAGCTTTTAACGCTGCTTTCTGTCCGGCTGCATCGCCATCAAATGTAAAAATTACCTCACCTCTAAATGCATCATCATCCATCAATAAACGGCGAAGAATTCGAATATGGTCATCGCCAAATGCCGTTCCACAGGTAGCAACTGCGGTGGTAATTCCTGCTAAATGGGCAGCCATAACATCGGTATACCCCTCAACGATCACAGCTTGTCGAGCCTTGGCGATCTCCTTTTTAGCCCTATCTAGACCGTAGAGAATCTGACTCTTCTTATAGAGCGGGGTCTCTGGCGTATTGAGATACTTTGGCCCTTGATCTTGCTCATCACTTGCTAACTTACGTGCTCCAAATCCGACAACATCTCCACCAACATCGCGGATAGGCCAGATGAGACGATTTCTAAATCGATCGATGACTCCACGTTGACCCTCTTTAACCAGGCCTACCAATAAGAGTTCTTGCTCGCTAAATCCCTCACCGATTAATTTCTTAAAGAGATGATCCCATTCATCTGGTGCAAAACCAACGCCAAAGCTCTCTGCTGCTACTCGATCAAATCCACGTTGACTGAGAAATTCACGCGCTTGATCGGCTTGATGTGAATTGAGTTGTTCCTGATAAAACTTTGCTGCTGCTGCATTGGCCGAGATCAGCCGTGATCTCTGTCCAGCTGGCGCGCTCTTACCTGAATCTTCGTAAGAGAGTTGATAACCAATTCGATCCGCTAACCGCTCCACCGTCTCAGTAAAAGTTAGATGTTCAATCTTCATTAAAAAGGCGATTACATCTCCGCCGACCTGGCATCCAAAACAGTGAAAATATCCTTTACTGGGGGTCACATGAAATGAAGGAGATTTCTCATCATGAAATGGACAGAGCCCTTTTCTCTGACCACCACCTGCATTTTTTAATTGAACATAATCTCCAATTACCTCATCGATACGGAGGCGCTCTCGTAGATAAGAAAGATCGGTATCTCGAATCCGCCCCGCCATAACCTAATTCTCCTCTGCTAGAGAACGAATCCCCAGCTTTCGAGCAGACTTTATCGCTCCCAGATCAGTAAAAGAGGCTACCTGATCAATAACAACTCGCAATCGCGCCTCATCGGTAGCTGCCTCGCGCCATTCCAGGATAAAAAATGGTTCTAACACTTGAGGGGCAGAGATAAAAATACGTTCTACCAATTCTTTTAAAAGCTCGCGTTGATCCAGATACCGCTCTTGGGAGATATCAGATCCAATTATAAAATAGCTCGAGATTGATTTTAAAAACGCGACTTCCACTCGCGCCATATAGGGAACCTCTAAATTTGCATTGTATCTACTGAGTGGGCCTGCGCCATATTTAGCCCTAGTCAAATCTTCAGCACCTTTTGCAAATCTTCCAATTAATTGTGAAGTTAAGTTTTTTAATTGTGAGAGAGCAAAATGAGTTCCGTCATAGTTTTTTGGCCAGAGCTCCAGCTCCATGAGATTTTTAGATGCAGCAAGGAAATCTTCTTCTTTTAGATCAGCAATATAATTCTCTCTAATTTGATGAAATAGTTGATCAAGGTTTTTCTCTATTGCGCTCAGTGAAATTTTATTAGTCACTACTCCATCTTCTAAATCATGAACTGAGTAAGCAATATCGTCAGACCAATCCATAATCTCTGCTTCAAGTGAGGTGGCGCCCTGCTTTATACGCTGATCTCCGCGCATCCATTTGAAAATTTCCCAATCGCTATCGTAAACACCAAATTTTGTTATCTCACCATCTTTGCGCCATGGATATTTTGTTGCAGCATCAAGGCAGGCTCTCGTTAAATTAAGGCCAATGGATCTTGCGCGCTCTCCATCTTGCTTCATAGTTTTTGCTTCGAGTCTGGTTAAGATCCGAAAGCTCTGTGCATTTCCTTCAAAGCCACCAATATCTTCTGCCAACTGCGCTAAAACAACTTCACCGTTATGGCCAAAGGGAGGATGGCCAAGATCGTGTGCCAGGCATGCGGTATCAATAAGATCTGGATCTGCCCCTAAATTCCCACCGATCTCGCGACCAACCTGCGCGCATTCAAGCGAGTGGGAAAGGCGAGTTCGTGGAAAGTCATCTGCCCAAGGCACTGCCACCTGAGTTTTAGCCGCCAATCTACGGAGGGCAAAAGAATGGATAACTCGGGCTCGGTCGCGGGCAAATTCACTCCGCCCTGCTCGCTTAGCAGGTTCTTCTAAAAACCGTTCAAGATCTTCGCTCTGATAACTCATCAACGAGATTCTACTTCTTTTACAGTCGCTAAAGATACTGCCTTCGATGAAGTAATTCCTTGGAGCGTTAAAGAATTGAAAGTATCCTCACTGATAAAGATTCCACGTCTACCCAATGTGATGTATGCAAGATAGGCGCCAGCTTCTCTGACAAGATAGCGAAAAGTCGAGTTATCAAGATTGGTAAATCCCGAAAAGGTAGGAGAACATGTTGTGGAGATTTTCTGATCTGATGCCATGGTTGATGCCCTCAAGCAGTGATAAGGATCTGTCACAATTATTGCAGTTTTCATTTTGCGCGCCTTCATCGCGGCGGCATAGGCCAGAGTGCTGGAATAGGTATCGACCCCCTGGGAGATTGCAAGAATGCGCGAGCTAGGAACGCCTTTTGAAATTAACCACCGCTTTCCGGTTACTGCCTCCGTTGTTCGATCTCCAGGTGCGCCATCTCCTACTGTGATGATTGCAGGAGCAAGGCCAGATTGATAAGTTTTTAGCGCAGCTTGAAGTCGTGATCGGAGAACAGGACCGGGGCGGCCATCAAGTTGGGCTGCTCCAAGTACGATAATCACATCACTTTTATTTTTCTCAATATTAAAAGTGTTTGATGCAAAATCAAATGCCTTCACACTATTTTCTGCGCTCCACCACGTTTTACCAACGGCATAGAGTGGAAATACCAAGGCAAGGAGAAGTAAAAAAGATAAAATCTTAAAAACAATTTTAAAGAGAAACATTTATCCTCCTGACCCGCCTTCATCAGATCCAATCAGGGAGAGCTCCATCGGATCGTTGAGCCAACCATCGGGAAGAGCCACTGATCGCTGATGAGATCTTCGTCCGCGGGGCGCATCACCGATCTCTTCCGGGTAGGGCTGATCGATGAGTTGATCGAGAAGTAGTCGAAGTTGCGCAAGTGAAGCGACCATCCCAAATTCTGGCCGTAGGCCGCCTTCAACGCGGAAACCTTTGAGATACCAAGCCATATGCTTTCGTAAATCTCGGCAGGCGCGATTTTCATCTCCAAAATATTGAGTTAATAGCTGGGCATGGCGCCAGATAACTTCACGGACTTGAAAGAGCGTTGGCAGTGGGCGCGATCCCCCACCGCTAAATGTTCGTAATAGATCGGCAAAGAGCCATGGCCGACCAAGACATCCTCGCCCCACGACGATTCCGGCGCAACCAGTCTCGACCATCATCTTGTAACCATCAGCGCCAGAGAAAATATCTCCATTTCCCAATACTGGAGTGGAATAGGGCGCAAGGTGCTCAACTAAATTTTTGATCTTCGACCAATCTGCCTCTCCATCATAAAACTGAGCAGCAGTGCGGGCATGAAGTGCTACCCAAGCGACTCCAAGTTCTGCAGCGATCTCACCACTTTCAAGATAAGTCTCATGTTGATCATCAATTCCCACTCGCATCTTTACCGTTACAGGGATACCAAAAGGCTTTGCATTATCTACCGCCGCTTTCACTATCTCACGGAAGAGATTTTTTTTATAAGGAAGAGCTGCACCGCCGCCCTTGCGAGTTACTTTAGGTACTGGGCAGCCAAAATTAAGATCAATATGATCGGCTAAATCTTTTCTCCCAAGCAGCTCCACCGCTTTACCAAGAGATGCTCCCTCAGTTGCGTAGAGTTGAATCGATCGCGGTGATTCTCCTTCACCGGGAAGGATCATCCGCATAGTCTCTTCATTTCCTTCAATAAGAGCGCGAGCGGTAACCATCTCTGAGACAAATAAACCAGCGCCCGCTTCTCGACAGAGAGTTCGAAACGCGGCATTGGTAATACCTGCCATGGGAGCAAGGACTACCGGCGGATCGAGAAAGATGCCCCCTTTTTCAAAGTGGCCATTTTCGATCTTGAGAAAGAGCGGGGAAACTAACACCCGAGCAATTTCGGTGCTAGCCAATTCTCTACCTGATCTAGAGCAACTCGCTCTTGTTTCATTGAATCTCTCTCACGGATCGTGACCGCGTTATCATCAAGAGTTTCAAAATCTACCGTGATAGCAAAGGGAGTTCCGATCTCATCTTGGCGGCGATAGCGTCGGCCAATTGCGCCGGCATCATCAAAATCAACGCTCCAGTTTTTACGAAGCTCTGCTGCTAGATCACGAGCTTTCGGAGAGAGATCGGCATTTCGTGAAAGCGGCAGAACTGCCACCTTGATAGGGGCAAGACGGTGATCCAAGCGCATCACAACTCGCTTCTCCATCTCCCCCTTAGCGTTGGGAGCCTCATCTTCAACATAAGAATCCATCATAAAAGTGAGCGCGCAGCGATCAACACCTGCCGCTGGCTCAATGACAAATGGCACCCAGCGCTCATTCTTCTCCTGATCAAAATAGGAGAGATCTTTTCCGCTTTTTTCACTATGAGCTTTGAGATCAAAATCGGTTCTATTTGCAATCCCCTCAAGCTCTCCCCAAGTAGTGCCAGCAAAA
>JAQCKU010000059.1 GCA_027592195.1 Actinomycetota bacterium | reverse complement strand
ATGTCTGGTTCTATGTCAAAGACATCAGAGCCAAACATCTTTCCAAGTCGACCAAAGCCAGTGACAACTTCATCAGCGATTAAGAGAATTTCATATTTTCGGAGTACTTTCTGTATTGCAGGAAAATATTCACTGGGCGGAACGATTACGCCACCTGCAGCTTGAATTGGCTCTGCAATAAAAGCAGCGACAGTATCTGGGCCCTCTTTAATAATGAGATCTTCTAATTCCTGCGCCAGAGTTTGCGCAAAATCACTATCGCTCATCCCAGGCTCTTTCTCCCAGAGTCTATGTGGGGCACGGACGTGACGAATCATGTTGAGCGGGATATCAAAACCATCATGAAGATTTTTAAGACCAGTTAAACCACCAGAGAGAACAGTCACTCCGTGATAACCGCGAAGTCGCGAGATGATTTTCTTTTTATTTGGTCGGCCAAGGGCGTTATTGTAAAACCACACAATTTTTGCATTGGTATCATTTGCATCTGATCCACTATTACCAAAGAAAACCTTTGACATATTTTTAGGTGCCATGCCGATAATTTTTGCCGCGAGTTCAGCAGCAAGATCTGTGCTCATTCCAGAGAAGGCGTGATAGTAGGAGAGTGTAGAAATTTGATCGGAAATGGCAGCTCTTAATCTTTCATTTCCGTAACCAAGATTGACGCACCAGAGTCCAGCCATTGCATCTAGATAAGAGTTTCCATCGGAATCTTTTAGCGTTGAATCTTTTCCAGAGACCATAATTTTTCCGCCAGTGCTCTCATGAGCTTTCAGCGCAGTAAATGGATGGAAGAAAAATTGTTTATCTTTCTCTGTTAAAGATGCTGTTGATCGCTCAGACATATGACCCCTATGGTTGGTGTTCGTATTGCGTATTCTAAACCGTTTAAAATCTATCGATTTGCCCTTGCGCTGTCTAGGCAGAAAATCGGTAAGACTGGATCTGGCCGGTAGAGCGGGCCAGTGGTTGGCCAGTGGTTGGCCAGTGGTTGGCCAGTGGTTGGCTAGTAGAGCGGGCCAGTGGTTGATCCCGATGGTGGGTTTAAAGGGCGATCGGAATCGATACTTTAAGGTTTGAACCCTAAACTAGCCTTCAGATAAATTTAAGAAAGCTTCAAACCGAGCCAGGGAGAAAACTGCAATGTTCTCAGCAGAGAAAACTTTAGATAACCGCCTTTCCGACCCAACTTTGATTAAAGATCAACTTTTCATCAACGGTCAATGGCGCGCATCTAAAGACGGTAAAACCAGATCAGTTACCGATCCTGCAACGGGAGAAGTTCTTCGGGAAGTTGCGATGGCAACTTTGGAAGATGTGAAAGAGTCAATTTCCACTGCCGAAATCGCCTTTAAAAGCTGGTCAAAAAAGACAGCCCTTGAGCGGGCCAAGATATTGCGCCAGTGGTACCAATTAATTATGGATAATGTTGATGACCTTGCCATCATTCTTACCTCAGAGCAAGGTAAACCGTTGGCCGAAGCAAAGGCTGAAATTATCTACGGCGCTGGTTTCATTGAATGGTACGGCGAAGAAGGCAAGAGAATTTACGGAGAGACGATCCCAACTAATGTGGCCACAAGGCGGCTTCTGACAATTAAACAAGCAATTGGAGTCACAGCAGCAATCACTCCGTGGAATTTTCCCATGGCCATGATCGCTCGAAAGGCCGGCCCAGCTCTTGCTGCTGGATGCAGCATGATTATCAAGCCAGCATCTGATACTCCGCTCTCAGCTCTTGCAATGGCAGAGTTGGCCAGACGTGCCGGTGTCCCAGCTGGAGTACTGAGCGTGCTCGTTGGTAATCCAAAAATTATTGCCGATGAAATCACTTCAAGCCCAGTCGTGCGAGCGCTGAGTTTTACTGGTTCGACCGAAGTTGGAAAAGCGCTTATGGCGGCATCAGCCCAGACGGTGAAAAAAGTTGCTATGGAACTTGGTGGAAATGCACCTTTAATAGTTTTCGATGATGCAGATGTTGATGTTGCAGTGGCAGGTGTAATCGCTTCTAAATTTAGAAATAGCGGTCAAACCTGTGTCTGTGCTAATCGAATCATTGTTCAAGAAGGCATTCATGATGAATTTGTCGTTGCGTTGAGCAAAGCAGTTGCAGAGCTTCGCGTTGGTAGCGGCCTTGAGCCAGAGACCAAGCAAGGTCCATTGATCAATGAGAGCGCTGTTGAGAAAGTTGAATCTCATATTGCAGATGCGCTATCCCAAGGGGCAAAGATCATCTCCGGAGGAAAGCGATCAGTACTTGGTGGAACATTCTTTGAACCAACAATTTTGACTGATGTGACAGAGCAGATGTTGGTCTGTCAGGAAGAGACATTTGGCCCACTAGCTGGAATTGTTAAATTTAAAAGTGAAGAGGAAGCGGTAACGCTAGCGAACAACACACCATTTGGGTTAGCTGCCTATTTTTTCACTAAAGATAATGCGCGAACCTGGCGAGTGGGTGAAGCGTTAGAGGCAGGAGTAGTGGGAATTAACACTGGGCTAATCTCCTATGAAGGAGCCCCATTTGGTGGAATTAAAGAATCAGGAGTTGGCCGCGAGGGATCACTTCACGGAATTGAAGAATTCCTGGAGATTAAGTATCTCTGTATCGATCAGATTTAATTTTGCAGCGTGAGATCTTTTTCGATCTCGACGACGCATTTTTGAAGCCGTGGAAGTAAAACTTCAACAAGATCGGATGCAGAAATTCGGGCAGCATGGGCGCTTACATTCGCTGCCGCAAGAACTTTTCCATCTTTGCCGTGGATAGGTACAGAGACAGACTGAACTCCATCTTCAAGTTCTTCAACAACAATGGCATAGCCATCCACTTTTGCTTTAGCAATAATCTTTCGAAGCTCACCTTTATCTGTAATTGTTTTAGAGGTCAACCGCTCTAGCTCTGTGACTTCAAAGTAGCGATCGAGCTCCTTTTCACTCATTGAGGCTAAAAGGGTCCGTCCCATTGAAGTTGCGTAGGCAGGAAGTTGAGTTCCTACCGCAAGATTTATCGTCATAATTCGATTAGCGGCAGCTCTACAGACATAAATGACATTTGAACCTTCAAGAACTGAAGCTGAGCATGATTCTCGTACCTCATTGGCCATCTCCTCCAGATGATTCTGTGCGATCGAGACAAGACTAAAAGAATTGAGATAGGCATAACCAAGTTCAAGAACTCGAGGCTTGAGAAAAAAGTAACGTCCCGTACTTCCCACATAATTAAGCGATTCCAAAGTGAGGAGAAACCTTCGAGCAGTTGCGCGGGTGAATCCAGTTAGCTCAGCAACTTCAGAGAGCGTTAACTTGGGATTTTCTGCATTGAAAACTTTCATAATCGAAAGACCTCGATCGAGGGATTGGACAAAGTCTTTAGATTTATCGAGAAGTTCACCGCTCATAGCTGAACTTTAGCGGTTCTTTTTCAGACCTTAGCTCTGCTGCGCTACTGGTCAGTATCTAAAATAAATCTAATTACCGGGATTATCAGCGCTATAAGCGATGGAACCGATAGAGGTTGGCTTGATGGGAAGTTGTGGAGCAAATCCAGAGTATTCATCACTCGGAGTTTGTTGCACATCTTCAATAAATTTCTGCACGTATGGTGAGCAGTATCGTCCCTGACATTTACCCATCCCTGCCCGTGATGTTCGCTTGAGCGCGCCAGCGCTGAGAAGATCTACAGAGATATCTTCCATCAGTCGGCCTTTTGTTACAGATAGACAACGGCAGATGATTGTCTCATCGGTTGTAAATTGATCAAAAATCATTGGTGACTTATATATATTCCAGAGAATTTTTTGAAAGAGGAGTTGACGCAAAAGTCCTACTTGAGTAAAGGGTTTCTTGGCTCGATAGTGAAGTTTTGCCTTACCAACACTTTGGAGCAGAGATATTGCAAGGAGCGAGGCGCGTAATTTCGCTACCTGAGCTCCGTTGATATTAGCGCCATCGCCAATGGACCAGACTCTCTCTCGTGACGTTGCGCCATCAAGAGAAGTTTTAGTCTTTAACGCAAGACTTTCTTTATCTAAAATATGGTGACAACCTAGATTTTTTGCTATCTCATTCGATGGAATAAATCCATATCCCATCGAAACTGCATCTACCTCAAATTCAACGCCACTTTCACCGGCGTTTCCTGAGGTTTTTTTGGAGGTTTTTTTGGAGAGATAGTGAACGCGAGCAGAGGTAACTCGCTGCTCTCCTTCAAACCCAGCAAGAGATGCACCCGATAGAAAAGGTATTCGTTTACTTTTTATCCTTAGAAAATAACCAACGCCTCGAAGAGCCATCGTCGGGGAGAGGAGAAATAAGAGGGGAGTGAGAGCTGCGCTACGGAGTGAAAAAATCCTTCCACTCTCGACTAGACCAACAACTCGGACTCCAACCTTACAAAGTTCAGCTGCCATCTGAAGATTGAGCGGACCATTTCCTGCAATCAAAACTTTATCTCCGGGTGAGACGGAGTAGCTTCGCAATAGAGTCTGGCTAGCGCCAGTGGTCATAACTCCGGGCAGAGTCCACCCTGGCATTGCAACGCCTCTTTCATAAGCGCCAGTTGCAAGGACTAGATTTTTGGCTTTAAAAATATATCGATGTTTATCATCTTCACCAAGCAAATGATCAGGATCAAATGCACCCCAGATCGTCACGCCGGTGAGAATCTTAATTCCAGAGTTGCTTACCTCTGAGATGAGATCGGCGCCTTCTCGAAATTGTTTATCTAATCTCTCCCGTGAAAATCTTTTTTTCAATTGTCGTTGTTTAAAGTATTGACCACCTGGACTTTTACGCTCATCGATAATTACAATATCAAAATCATTGCCAGCAACTTTTCGCATTTTCTTTGCAAGAGTTAGCCCAGCAGGACCTGCTCCAATTATTAAAAGATCTGGTTCTAATAAAATTTCTGGTAGTTGTTCGGTAATAGCAGAGGTAAGGGGTGCATCCCGATGTTGTTCTTGGTAATTAATTTCCATTCCTGCTTTTACTGATTTCATACAGGAGAGCTGGCCTGGTATGCCATCTACCTCTACGGCGCATTCATTGCAGACGCCCATGCCACAGAAAATTCCTCGGGGCTTATCTTCATCTGTGATTCGGCAGATCATCTGCCTATTTCGCACCATTGCCGATGCGATGGAGTCTCCCTCTTCAGCAGATAGTTGCTTGCCTTCCAGGGTAAAGTTTAAAACGCCGTGATCTTGAGGAGAGAGATTATCTTTCACTCTATCAACGCTCCTTTTTTGCTTGGACTACTTCCCAATCCATTACTGGTAGATCACTGCTTGACTGCCGCTCATTCCGCGATAAGAATAGTGGTAAATCCGTTAAGCTACATCTTCGCAATCTTTCTTCTTTTAGATATCTTTGGGAAAGTAGCAAAAGGTACTTTGTGCGCCATACGAAAAGGATGAGATATCTCTATGGAACTTCCAACTGAATCGATTTCTTTGAGCGAATCATCAAGTAGCGAATTAAAGGGTCGTACTGTTCTGGTAACGGGGGCATCTAAAGGAATTGGTAGCGCAATTGTTGAGGCGTTGGGTAGAGCAGGTGCAGATGTCATCGCTCACTATGGAAGTGATTTGGCCGGAGCTCAGGCAGCAACTTCGCAGATACCACAAGATCGGAAATTATTGATCACTGCAGATCTCTCCAAACCTGATGAGTATAAAAAATTATGGGATGAAGCCATCACTTGGCGAGGTGGTATCGATGTTTTCGTTTCTAACGCTGCTGTGATGCCTCAATCCTCGTTAACTGATTCAGAGAGTGAGTGGATCGCTGCCTGGGATCTTGCATTCTCAATTAATGTGAGATCAACTGCGCTTCTTATTAGAAGAGCGGTTAATCATTTCTTAGATCGTGGCGGTGGGACAATTATCGGAATGAGTAGTTGGGCAGCGCAACAAGGTTCTAGAAATCCTAAGCTCAGTGGATATGCAGCATCGAAAGCCCCTATCGCTGCGCTTCTTAAAACAATTGCGCGGGCTTACGGCAAAGATGAGATCTTTGCTTATCTCATTGCACCAGGAATTGTGCGAACTGCGATGAGTGAGGATTCTGCAAAAAGTTTGGGTGGCGAAGAGGAAATCACCTCACAGTTGGCGATGGGTGAGTGGATTCCACCAGAGGAGATCGCTCATCTAGTGACATTTTTGGCGACGGGAACTAACCGCCATCTCTCCGGAGCGACCTTTGATATCAGCGGAGCTACCTATATCCGCTAGCTACCCTATTTACCCCGCTTTTGAGCCAGCTTTTTAACATAGATGTAACACTGCCTTGGCAAGATCTCGCCTATGAGTTCCCGTGATAATCAAGGCCCTGCAGATTCTGCTTCGCAACAATTTCATTTGGAGCAGATCAGCAAACAACAAGATTTTGTTCTGAGAACGCTTGAAGAGCGCAGTATTCGATTTGTCAGATTATGGTTTACCGATGTTCTTGGATTTTTAAAATCGGTCGCAATAGCGCCAACCGAGTTAGAGACAGCATTTGATGAAGGCATTGGATTTGATGGTTCATCTATTGAAGGATTTGCTCGAGTGAGCGAATCAGATATGTTGGCAAAGCCAGATCCATCTACTTTCTCTATCTTGCCTTGGCGAACTGAAAATCCTGGCGCGGCACGGATGTTCTGTGATATCGCAATGCCTGATGGATCTGCCTCCCCATCTGATCCACGCCACGTTTTAAAACGTACCCTCAATCGCGCAGCGCAGATGGGTTACACCTGTTACACCCATCCTGAGATCGAATTCTTTTTATTTAAAGGTGGGATCGAGAAGGGGGGCGCTCCGGTACCTGTTGATCAAGGTGGATATTTTGACCACACTCCTAGCGCAGTCGGCAATGACTTTAGACGGCAGGCGATAACAATGCTGGAGGCTATGGGGGTTTCGGTGGAATTTTCCCATCATGAAGGAGCGCCTGGTCAACAAGAGATTGATCTACGTTATGCAGATGCACTCTCTACTGCAGATAACATCATGACATTTCGCCACGTTATAAAAGAGGTAGCCCTCGATCAGGGATTCCAGGCTTCATTTATGCCAAAGCCTTTTACACAATTTCCTGGATCTGGAATGCATACCCACTTCTCACTTTTTAACGGTGAGAAGAATGCTTTCCATGAAGCGGGAGCAGAGTTTGGGCTCTCTCAAGTCGGCCGCTCTTTTCTGGCAGGAATTTTAAAGTTTGCACCCGAATTTACCCTGATTGCAAATCA
>JAQCKU010000058.1 GCA_027592195.1 Actinomycetota bacterium | reverse complement strand
CAAAGCATCTCTTGCACTTATCGAAGCCCTTGAAGATATCCTGAAATCGGATCTACCGAGTGGAAATCTCGCAAAAGCAGCAACAGCCTGGGAATTGAGCGTTGACCAACTGGCTAAGGATGATTTAGAGGTGGGTGAATATGTCATTGAACTTGAAAAGAATAAGGATGCATCTGAGGCGAATGAAGCCACTGGCGATTCTATTGCACGAGAATTAGAACGATTCCTCAGGCGAAGATCTGAAGATTGAATTTAAAAAGTTAATCCAAGAAGAGTATCGAGTGATCGAGAAAACCCACCAGGGCTAACTGAAGCTACCTTGTTTTCAATATCTTTTAACCATGATCGGATCTCAGAAAAGACCTTAGGAGTATCAAGATCTTGTGAGAGGGCAGAAATAATTTTCTCTATTAAATGGGAGTAATCTGGAACTAACTCACGACTGAGAGCGCTACTAAGGTCTGCCTCTAATTCCTCTGCCTCTTTCAAGAGATCTAAACTCCAGCTTCGATCTTGCCGGTAATGGTTAAGAAGGAGGGCTAATCTAATGGTAAGTGGATTCACTCCATCTTTAATCAATTGAGAGACAAAAACCAAATTACCAAGACTCTTTGACATTTTCTCACCTTGATAATGGATCATTCCAGAATGGACGTAATGATTGGCAAATGCACCCTCAGATAAGACTGATCCTTGTAGCGCAGTCATGTAATGGTGAGGAAAGGCCAAGTCTTTGCCGCCACCTTGAAGTGAGATGGAGCTGTTCAAGCCCTCCTTTACAAGTGAGCTAGAGATGGCATTACATTCAATATGCCACCCTGGGCGTCCGTCTCCAAAAATAGTCGTCCAACTTGGCTCACCTTGCCTACTCTTCCTCCAAAGAAGTGGATCAAGCGGATGGCGTTTGCCCAATCGAGTTGGATCCCCACCCCGCTCTGCAAATAATCCTATTGATTGCTCTAGAGCTAATGGAAGCTCCGAGAAATCGGTAAATTGTGAAGAATCTAAATACCTATCCCCATCTAATGAGTATGTGGCACCGACTGCAATAAAACGTTCGACTAGATCTGCAATATCTTGGATCTTCTCTGTTACTAAAGAGAGTTCATAGGGTGGAAGAATTCTCAATTGAGTCATATCTGATTGGAACAACTCAATCTGATCTAAACTTAAACCGCGCCATTCAACCCCATCGCGATTGGCTCGTTCAAAAAGCGGATCGTCAATATCGGTCACATTCTCAAGAAATACTACTTTCTTCCCTGATGCTCGCTGGTATCGATGAATCAGATCAAATGAAAGATAGGTTGCGGCGTGGCCTAAATGAGTTGCATCATATGGAGTGATTCCACATATATACATTGTGAATTCATGGTTGTCGGAGACTGGCTTAATTTGATCTTGAAATGTATCGAAGAGGTGTAATGGTGGGAAAATATGATTTATTGGAGGAAGATATATTTCAGGCCATGAATACACAGCTCCATCTTAATATCTAATATCTATGGATTTATACCGGGGGCCAAGGAACTGCTGGCCAATTTTCACTAGGAGCAGGAAAGGAACCCTCCAGCTTTAAATTTACTATTCTTAAGAAAAGCGCTTTTAACTCCTGGGCAGATAGGAGATCTGAGAGCAGTTTTACAATCTCCTCTTCTTTCTTTAAGGCTTCTTCCAGAAGCTCAATCTCATCAGAGGTTAACGGTTGGTTGGCAAATTGCCAGAGCACGGTTCTTAACTTATCTTCTACATGAAATGTGACGCCATGGTCGCAGCCAAAAACAGCGCCTGATTTTGTTGGCAGAATATGTCCAAATTTACGATCTGTATTGTTGATCATCACATCGAAGAGGGCAATTGATCGCAGGGCGCTTTCTTGCCCTTGAGCAAACGAAATGAGATCAATCTCCTGATTGATATCAATCCATTTTTGAACTGCTCCTAAGCCAAAAGGACCATCTCGCAAGACTGTTTCTGGAACAAGATGTAGACCGAGAAAATCACTGAGTAAAAAAGCTGCCACCTCTCTATATGCCAATGTACCTTCAGCAAAATCCCAGAGGGGTCGCTCGCCAGCAATTGGTTTGTAGATCACCTGGCCAAAGCCTTCAATCTCCCCCAATAAGGTTGCGTTTGATGCATCAACTAATCTATGAGTTACTTTGATATCGCCTTCTGATAAAAGCGATGAAAATTCGCTCATGATCTACCGTCTATAACCGTTTGCACGTGGACAGAGATGTCCTGTGGGATCAATAGGTTCTGAACAGAAGAGACAAGGTGGCCTACCAGCCCCGATCACTTTTTCGCATCGAAGAATAAATCCTGCAGCTTGTTCTAATGAGAAATAAACTTCTATAGATTCTTCTCTATCTTTATCGGACTCTTCAACATCGAGCGTAACCGGCTCTGCTTGAAGGATTACCTTTCTCTCCAGCTCATTCCAGGAGAGAGCCATAGTTCCAATAATGAACTCAGGTATCAATGGCATGACCAATGAGAGATCATCATAAACGGGTGTTGATGCTACATGTCCATAACCTTTGCGAATTTCCTTCATAATCTCCCGCATTTTCGCAACAAGAGCGATCACTTGCCCCTTTTCACACTTAAAACTAGAAACACCATTTCCTTGAGTTACTTGGAGAAAGAATTCTCGCTCACCTGGGGCTCCAATGGTTCCAACAATTATACGATCAGGGGCTTTGAAGATCATTACACTTCACCTCCCAGTTGAAACTTTACATTTTTTTTCTTTTTAGAGCTCTCTATCTCGCGATTTATATAATCAATGACCGGCCTCTTCTTATCTTTTCCTTCAGGATAAAAATAAAATAGAGAGCGGGAAGCGGGAGTTATACGAAGATTTTGAAATTCATTAAAATCTCTACCTAAGATTTGATTTATTGCTATTCTAATAATATCTCCGTGTGAAACAACGATTACCTTCTTGGCCACTTGGGTCGCAGAGGTGATCTCTTCTATAAATTCCTTGATTCTTTGCTGAGCTGTCAAAAACGCTTCACCCTTAGGAAAGGTAACCTCAATTGGAGTTGATGAGATGGTTGCCCATAACGGTTCCTTGGACAATTTTTTCAGCTTCTTTCCACTCCATTTTCCATAATCCATCTCTATGATCCGCTCATCCAGCACTAATTTTTCCTGCCATGCTGGGAAAGCTCTTTTGATTGTTTCCTGGCAACGAAGAAGTGGAGATGAATAGATTTGATCTGGATTGAAATCAGCTAAATAATCTCGTAGTTGTAAAGATTGTTCTCTCCCCTTTTCAGAGAGTCGGATAGGCTCAACTCGCCCAGCCAATATCTCTCGCTCGTTTGCTTCAGAATGAGCGTGGCGAAGAAAGAGCAGTTCAATACTTTTATTTTTCATTGAAAGTAATCCTGGCCACATGATAAGAGTACTTAAAATGAAGATCTTTCTCTTACCGTGTGTCGTTATCAAGAGAATCTCATGAGAGATTAGCTTGGGGCGGTGGAGATTAGACGGTTAGGTACGAGCGGGCTTTACGTCAGCCGGATCGCTCTTGGGACGATGACCTGGGGACGAGATACCAATGAGCATGAAGCAGCGGACCAATTAAGAGCCTTTCTCGATGCTGGAGGCAATTTTATAGATACCTCTGCCATCTATGGAGATGGCGATAGTGAACGAGTTATTGGCGGTTTTATCAACACCCTTATTCCACGGGATGAGATCATCATTGGAAGTAAGGCAGGAATTTCATTTAGAGAGGGTGAGCGAAAGATTGATAATTCACGAGGAAGTTTGCTCTCTGATTTAGACCGATCATTAAAGCGCTTAGGCGTTGAGAGTATCGATCTCTGGCAAGTATCAGAGTTTGATACGCAGACACCTTTGGAGGAGACTCTTTCGGCGCTAGATTTAGCAGTTCTCTCAGGGAGAGTGAGATATGTTGGTATTTCGAATTTCAACGGTTGGCAGAGCGCTCGGAGTGCAACAATTCAAAACCCTTATCTGGGAAAAATTGCGATCACATCTTTACAGAATGAATATTCGCTCTTAAATCGAAGCGCAGAGATTGAACTGCTCCCGGCTGCAAAAGCGATGGGGCTTGGTTTTCTGGCTTGGTCTCCCTTGGCTCGAGGTGTATTAACGGGTAAGTATCTCGATGGCCTACCTGCTGATTCTCGGGGAGCAAGCCAACACTTTGCCTCTTTCGTTCAGCCCTACCTCAATAAGAAATCTCAATCGATCGTCTCTGCAGTACAAGTTGCTGCCGATGGCTTAGGCCTTTCACCACTAGAGGTCTCTCTCAGTTGGGTTCGAGATCATGAAGGTGTTTCCTCGGCCATTGTTGGAGCACGTACTGGAGCTCAACTACGTGGAATTTTACGGAGTGAGGAAATCCAATTACCGGTTCAAGTTAGAGAGGCACTTGATGAGATTTCACTCTGAGAGTTATTGGAGTGAACAATTAAGATAAAAAAATTATGAGCGCTCCAGAAAATAGTGGAGAGCCCTCACGCCGAAATGCAAGCCATCGATCGGTACCCGCTCATCAATTCCATGAAATAACGACATAAAATCTAAATCTGCTGGAATTTGAAGTGGGCTAAATCCATACCCTATGATTCCAAGATCTGAGAGAGCTTTATTATCCGTTCCTCCGCTCATCAAATAAGGAACTGGGATGCCATCTGGATCTTGATTTATTATTGCGCTGCACATTGCCTCTACAAGATCTCCTGTGAATTCAAATTCTAAGGCAACATCGCGCGTGAGCATCTCAATTTCAATATCGTTACCAATGAGAGATTGAATAGTCGATAAAAATTCTTCCTCTAGCCCTGGGAGGAAACGTCCATCGACGACGGCGCTAGCGCTCTGAGGTACGACGTTCGCCTTGTAACCAGCCTCTAACATGGAAGGATTTGCAGTGTTCTGCAATGTAGCGCCAATCATCTTTGTCATTTTGCCAAAATATGGGAGGTAGGACCGGAGATCGTCTTGATTAAAAGGCTGTCCCATCGCTTCTGCAACTTTTCTCATCAACGCTGTTGCAGTTTTGGTAGCTCGCTCTGGCCATTGATACGCACCAATTTTAGAGAGCGCATTAGCAAGTTTCACAACTGCATTCTCCGAGGTAATCATTGATCCGTGACTTGCAACTCCGCTAGCAGTGAGTTTCATCCAATTGATGCCTTTTTCCGCGCTCTCAATGAGATAAAGACGTTTTCCGTTAGGAAGAGTGAGAGAGAACCCACCGACCTCAGATACTGCTTCACTGCAATTATCAAAAATCTCAGGACGATTTTTAACCAACCAACGGCTTCCAAACAAACTGCCGGCCTCCTCATCAGCAAAGAAAGCAATGGTTATTGGTCGGGGGGGTTTAATATTAAATTTCGACCACATTCGAGCAATGGCAATAATCATCGCATCCATATTTTTCATATCGATCGCGCCTCGACCCCAGAGAAATCCCTCTTTAATAATTCCTGCAAAGGGGTCAACTTGCCAGTCGCTCGCATTCGCTGGGACGACATCAAGGTGTCCATGGAGAACTAGGCCCTTACGCCCAGGGTTGTCACTCGAAAGATGTGCAATGACGTTACATCGATTAGGAGCTGTTTCTATAATTTCAGATTTAATCCCCGCATCAGCTAATTCTTCGACAACATAAAGCGCAACGGCCTTTTCGTCACCGTTGCCTTCTCCAAAATTTACACTGGGAATTCTTATGAGGTTTTGACAGATCCGTACCGTCTCTTCCTCGAGGAAGCTCCTCTGCTCTTTCGTCAGGTTCCTTGCCATGAGATTAGAGTAAGGCGATCAGAGAGTGCTGGACAATCCAGCCTCTTGGCAGGTGATAATCTTTGCTCAGGAGCTTTTCCCTATGCAGCGTTGAGGTACTTGGCTCTCGAGAATTTCGGTAAATATAAGGTCCGGGTGGCGGAATTGGCAGACGCGCTAGCTTGAGGTGCTAGTGCCCGATAAGGGCTTCGGGGTTCAAGTCCCCGTTCGGACACGTAATAAAAAGTAAATGCCTGTAAGAGATGGGCGCTTACGTTAGGGGATCTCATGGGTGATGATGTAGATCTTGCTGCAAAAATAGTTCCTGTATCTGATTATCCCAAACCTGGGATTATTTTTAGAGACATCACACCACTTTTAGCCGACGGCCCATCTCTCAATAAAACTATCATTGAACTTTCCAATTTTTTCCGTCCGCTTCAAATAAACGCTATCGCTGGAATTGAAGCGAGAGGGTTTATCTTGGGCGCGGCTGTTGCTTATCAATTGCAGATTGGATTTATTCCATTGAGAAAACCAGGTAAATCACCGCGAGATGTTTATAAGATGGAATATCAGCTTGAGTACGGAAGTGATGAGTTGCACGTCCATAAAGATCTTCTCAACTCCACCATGCGGATAGGAATTATCGACGATGTCCTTGCTACAGGTGGAACTGCTCTTGCTGCACTGCAATTAATTAACTTATCCGGTGCTCAAGCTGTTGGGTTTGCAGCCCTTCTTGAACTAGATTTCCTCTATGGACGTAAGAAAATCTCTGAGAAGTATCCCGATCTACCACTCCAGACGCTAGTGAATATCTAAGAACTATGGCAGAGCTGATTTATTACTGCGGAACAATGGATTCAGGTAAATCAACCCTTGCCCTTCAAACTGCCCATAACCATAAATCTCGAGGTAGGCAAGGATTGATATTTACATCCAAAGATCGTGCCGGCACCGGAAAAATATCTTCACGTCTGGGTTTGGAATCCGAGGCCATTGAAGTGGATACTGCCCTTGATATTCACAAATATGTCGTTGAAAAGCTCTCCATCGGTGAGCGAATTGATTATGTGATCTGTGACGAAGCTCAATTTTATCAAGAAGATCAGATTGAACAACTAGCCAAAATTACCGATGGATTAGGAATTGATGTTTACGCTTTTGGAATTTTAACTGATTTTCGCACAAAGCTTTTCCCAGGCTCAGCCAGATTAGTAGAGCTTGCAGATAAGGTTTTAAATCTACAGGTCGAGGCGCTCTGTTGGTGTGGGGCAAAAGCTACTCATAACGCTCGAACGGTGAATGGTTCTATGGTAACTGAAGGTGAGCAGGTTCTTGTTGGCGATGTTCTTCAAAATGATGAAGAGAGTGAAAAAATAAGTTATGAAGTCCTCTGTCGCCGCCATCATATGCGAAAGGTTGTTTCGATTACCAATAATCATCTCTCCGATAGGGATGATCCACTTCCCTTTTAATACTTCAATCGAGAGAAAGATTGGGTCATTATGAAAGCCAGAGGATTTGCGGCGTTAAAACCATCGGGTACCTTTCAACTTTTCGATTTCCAGCGTCGAAGTGTTGGGCCTAACGATGTTTTAATTGAGATCGATTATGCCGGT
>JAQCKU010000057.1 GCA_027592195.1 Actinomycetota bacterium | reverse complement strand
ATAACTAGTTTGATCTGGTCATGAAAATACCTGAATTTAATCTCGATCAACGGCGAGCTATTGCGATCTTTGCCATTGCCGCAACTTATGATCTCTCCACGGTTGATATTTATAAAGTCAGCCACCATGGATCCAGATTTCGTAGTGATTTATTTGATCGAGAGCTCAATCCCGATCTTGCCCTCATCAGCGCTGGGGCGGGAAATCCTTTTGGCCATCCGGCAGATGAGACCTTGGAAAAGTTTCAATCAAGCCTGATTGGAAGAACGGATCAGATGGGCACAATACGAGTGAGATGGTGGCCTCTGGAGATCTCTCATTAAATTCGGCTACATTTCGGGCTATGTCGGCTAGCAAAATATTTCTTATTCTTGGAAGTGAAGAAGTTATTGCCGAGCGAGCGCTTAAAGAAATTTTAAATCAGAACCAAGGCGCAGAGAAGCGGGTTATCTACTGCAATGAAATTGAACTGGGAACACTTACCGAAGCTACTGCTCCCTCGCTCTTTTCAGAGCAGAGAGCATTAGTTGTTAAAAATCTCCAAGATCTAGATAGCGAGAGTCACTTTGAAATTGATCGCTATCTCCTCAATCCAGATCCCTCACTCACTGTGATCTTTATCCATAAAGGAGGAGTGAAGGGGAAGGGTCTTGTTGATCGAATCAAAAAAGTGGCAACGCTCACGCTTGCTCAACCTTTAAAGAAAGAGAGCGAACGAATTGATTTTCTTCGCCAGGAGTTCTCGCTCTTACAGCGAAAAATTACCCCAGCCGCTCTAGCAGCGCTCACCGCTGCTTATGCAGATATGAGGGAGCTGGCGGGTGCAGCGCGGCAGATAGCGATAGATATTGGTGGAAATGAAGCGATCCGAGAGGATCAAATCATCAGTTATACCCAGGGAAGAAAATTAACAACAGGTTTTGATGTGGCCGATGCCGTTATTGCAAAAGATGCAAAGCGTTCACTGCTTGCTACGCGATACGCCTTTGATTGCGGAGTAGAGCCGATGGCTATTTTTACTGCCGTATCTACCTCCATCAAGTCGATGCTAAAAGTTGTTGATCTTCCTCGCCACGCTAAATCATTTGAGGTTGCCGGCGAGCTTTCGATGGCTCCCTGGCAGGTGGATAAAGCCCGTCGCCAACTAGGATCATGGAGTAGTGATGATTTTGAACTTGCAATCAATGAACTTGCCCGCGCCGAATTTGCTGTGAAGGGTGGGGAGCATCATCCTGGCTATGCGATTGAGCGAATGGTTCTGGCAATCTCCTCGGGCGGGGCCCTGGTGAAATCTCCTGATCAGAGCAATCTCTGGCGCCGGGGATAAGGTATCGGTTTGAAGCTCCCGTCCTAGGGCTGGTAGCCTTCCGCCTTCGAGAGCTCGTAAGAGAAATAAAGCAGAGATAAAACAGAGTTAACAAAAAGAGAGAACAAATAGCGCAAGAACTTCGAAAGGTTTATTCGTGGCAAATATCAAGTCCCAGATCAAACGGATCAATACCAATGCAAAAGCACAGGAGCGAAATAAAGCTGTCCGTTCTGCCTTAAAAACTGCTGCTCGACGTTTTCGTGATGCGCTCACCTCTGGCGATGCTTCAGGTCTGAAGAATGAGCTCACCGCTGCTACCCGCGCTCTCGATGTTGCAGTCTCAAAAGGTGTTATCCATAAAAACCAGGCTGCAAATAAAAAGTCAGCGATGGCAAAAGCAGCCGCCAAAGCTGGCGCAAAGTAATCTGAGGGTCGGTCGCTGACCGATGCCTGCTCTTTCGGCCAACAAAGCTCCGCAACCTGCGGCTACCAACCCTGAAATAATTCGCAACTTCTGCATCATTGCCCATATCGATCACGGTAAATCAACACTTGCTGATCGGATGCTTCAGCTGACAGAAGTTGTTGATCCACGGAATATGCGCGCCCAATATCTTGATCGAATGGATATTGAAAGAGAGCGCGGAATTACCATTAAATCTCAAGCCGTCCGTCTGCCGTGGACCAGCGGGATTGATGGAAAAGATTATATTCTCAACATGATTGATACTCCAGGACATGTTGATTTTACCTACGAAGTATCGCGCTCGCTCGCTGCCTGTGAAGGTGCGATTTTATTGGTTGATTGTGCACAGGGAATTGAAGCCCAAACTTTAGCAAATCTCTACTTAGCGATGGAAAATAACCTCACAATTATTCCGGTATTAAATAAAATAGATCTCCCTGCTGCGCAACCAGAAAAATTTGCAAAAGAGCTGGCGAAATTAATTGGTTGTGAACCAGAAGATTGCTTTCGCGTCTCCGGCAAAACAGGCGATGGGGTATTAGAACTTCTCGATGAAATTGTGAAGCAGATTCCACCGCCTCAAGGTGATGCCGATAAACCTGCAAGAGCTCTGATCTTTGATTCGGTATATGACTCCTATCGTGGCGTAGTTACCTATGTCAGGGTTATCGATGGAAAACTCTCACCGCGTGATCAGATTCAAATGTTTTCTACCGGTGTTAAACATGAGATGTTAGAAGTAGGTGTGATTTCACCTGAACCGATTGCTAGTAAAGGGTTGGGCGTTGGTGAGGTGGGCTATCTCATTACTGGCGTAAAAGATGTTCGACAGAGCCGAGTCGGCGATACTGTTACAACTGCTATCCGGCCGGCGACGCAGGCGCTAGCTGGATATAAAGATCCCGTTCCGATGGTCTTCTCAGGCTTGTATCCCATCGATGGCGATGAGTATCCAGTTCTCCGCGATGCACTTGAGCGACTTCAGCTCAATGATGCAGCCCTTGTTTATGAGCCAGAGACATCGGCCGCTCTTGGTTTTGGTTTTCGATGTGGCTTCTTAGGACTTCTCCATATGGAGATTGTGAGAGAGCGATTAGAGCGAGAATTCAACCTTACTTTAATTTCAACTGCACCGAATGTTGTCTATCAACTCACGACCGAAGAGGGTAAAGAATTAATTGTTACCAATCCGAGTGAATTTCCACAGACGAAAATATTAAGTGTTAAAGAACCGATTGTTCGAGCAACAGTTCTCGCCCCTAGTGAATTCATTGGAACAATTATGGAGCTCTGCCAACAGCGGAGAGGAACATTGCTAGGAATGGATTATCTCTCTGAAGATCGAATTGAGATCCGCTATAACCTTCCACTTGCAGAGATTGTCTTTGATTTCTTTGATCAGCTGAAATCGCGAACTCGGGGCTATGCCTCTTTGGATTATGAGCCAATCGGAGATGCAGAGGGCGATCTTGTTAAAGTGGATATTTTGCTGCAGGGGGAAACAGTCGATGCCTTCTCCTCAATTGTTCATCGAGATAAGGCCTATGCCTATGGTGTTTTAATGACTGCCAAACTTCGAGAGTTGATTCCAAGGCAACAATTTGAAGTTCCAATTCAGGCGGCCATCGGATCGCGAATTATTGCTCGTGAAACGATCCGGGCAATTAGAAAAGATGTTTTGGCAAAGTGTTATGGCGGTGATATCACCCGTAAACGTAAACTCCTTGAGAAGCAGAAGGAGGGTAAGAAGCGGATGAAGATGGTGGGAAGAGTTGAGGTGCCCCAAGAGGCCTTCATCGCCGCACTCTCCACAAATGCCGATAGCGAGAAAGTAAAGGCGAAGAAGTAATCGTGGGCCAGCGGCTCTCTCTTTATATCCATATTCCGTACTGCGTAAAACGGTGTGGTTACTGTGATTTCAATACTTATACGCCAAAAGAGCTTGGCCAAAGTGGACTCGGTAAAAGCGAGATATCTTCCCAATATATTGATAGCGCAATCTTAGAAATTGATCGCGCCTCTTCGGAGCTGGCCGATACTGTATCTATTGGAACCATCTTCTTTGGTGGTGGAACCCCATCGCTGATGGAGGGACGCGATATTAATCGAATACTTTCTCATATTCGGCAGCAATTTATCGTTGAAGATGACTGTGAAATAACAATGGAGGCAAATCCAGATAGCGTAGATGAGGAAAATCTTGCAGCATTTGTCTCAGCAGGTGTTAATCGATTTAGTTTTGGACTTCAAACGATTGCACCTCATCTCTTAAAAACATTAGATAGAACTCATAACGAAGAAAGTATTCTTAAAGCCCTTGAAATTGCGGTAAAGCTAGGAGTAAAAAATCTCAGCGCCGACCTCATCTATGGAACTCCTGGAGAGTCGATGGAGGATCTCATCAAGACCCTTGAATTTGCCCTTCACCTTCCGATTAACCATATCTCGGCCTATGCCTTAATTGTGGAGAAGGGGACAAAACTTGCCTCTCAAATTTCACGCGGTGAAATTAGCGCGCCAGATGATGATCTGATGGCCGATAAATATCTCGTTATAGATTCAACTCTGGAAAAGAATGGGTTTCAATGGTATGAGCTCAGTAATTGGGCAAAAGCTGGAGCACAATCGCAACATAATCAGGTGTATTGGACCGGGGGTAATTGGTGGGGAATTGGACCGGGGGCTCATTCATTCCTCGGCGATCGCAGATGGTGGAATATCAAAAACCCGATCTCCTACATCGCTGCCTTATCAAAGAATGAGAGCGTTATCGCAGAGAGTGAAGTATTAAGCGATGAGAATAAGCGCGATGAGAAGATTATGTTGAAAATTCGCATGAGATCAGGCCTTGCCCGTAGCGATCTGAGAGCAAGTGATATCGCAGTTATTGAGCGCTATATCAACTCAGGAGATATTGATCTAGAAAACTGGGAAAAGGGTGCGGTTGTGTTGACCCTCAGCGGGCGGCTGATAGCCGATCGAATCGTGCGCGACTTGGTGGTGTAGTAAATTCAAGCTATGGCAATTCAAACTCCGCTTCTCATCCTCTCCATCATCTTGGCAGTGATCGCTGCCGTTGCTGGGGCGGCAAAATTAAGTGGCAGCCCCAGAGGCCTCGCTGGCGCGCGCGATGTGGGATCTCCTGATGGCCTCTCCCGTCTTGCAGGGATGTTTGAACTCTTAGCCGGTATCTCATTGGTTATTGGCCTTGCCTTTGCATTTATCGATCTGATTGTCTGGGGACTGGTCACGCTATGGATTGTGAAGATCGGTGCGATTTTCTTCCATTTCCGTTCTCGAAAAATTAAATCAGGATTTCCAGCGTTTTTAATTTTAACTTTAACAACGATTGCTCTAACTCTGGCTCTGAAGTAAATGAAGATTGAAAATCGGCAACTGGAAGTTCTCCGCGCCATTATTGAAGAGTTTGTAGAATCAAATGAACCGATCGGCTCAAAAGCATTAGCGCAGAAGAGATCACTTGGAGTCTCTCCGGCAACGATTCGAAATGATATGGCCTTACTTGAAGAGGCTGGTCTTATTACACATCCTCATACCAGCGCAGGAAGAATTCCCACCAACCAGGGTTACCGGCTCTTTGTTGATAAATTGGCAAAAGTTAAGCCACTCTCAACAGGGGAGCGGAGAGCGATTGAAAATTTCCTAGAAGGAGCGAGTGATCTTGATGAAATTGTTTCGCGAACTGTCAAACTTCTCTCTCAAGTTACCCGCCAAGTTGCTGTAGTTCAATACCCTTCCCTAACTCGATCAAAGGTACGACATATTGAGCTGATCGCTCTCTCAACTCAGATCAATTCACCGCTTCGTGCGATGATTGTTTTAATCACAGAAAGTGGAAGAGTGGAACAGAGCGTTATTGAGTTAAATCAGATGATCTCTGATGAGCTTCTGATCGATTTTAGAAATCGTCTCAATAATTTACTTATTGGGCAGAGCTTTAGTGATATTTCTGAGCGGCTTTCGCAATTTACCTCGGCTTATAGAGATGATGATGCGCTAGCAGCAGCTCTCATCTCCTCATCCCTGATCAAGATGGCGATTGAGCGAGCAGAGGAGCGAGTTTTGCTTGCCGGAAGGGCGAATCTAACCCGCACCCCAGAAGATTTTAATCAAGATATCTCCTCCATTATGGAAGCTTTGGAGGAGCAGGTAGTACTTCTTCGCCTCGTCTCAGATCTAGGAATAAATAATGAGATGGTCAAGGTTCGAATCGGTGAAGAACAACCCGAGGAGAAGTTACGTGAAACAAGTTTTATCGGCGCTGGCTATGCCAATGGCGCAACGCTTGGAATTCTTGGTCCGACCCGGATGGATTATGCCAACTCGATGAGCTCTGTAGGGGCTGTTGCACGATACCTCTCTCGATTTTTTGAAAGTAGCGAGGGCGAGCAGAGCGTTCGTGGCGAAAAACTATCTCTCAATCTCAATGAGTTTCATGTAAATCAGGTTAAGTTAAATAAGGAGAGCAATGGCTGATTTATATCAAGTACTCGGAGTCTCACGCGATGCAAGTAATGAAGAGATTAAAAAGGCGTACCGAAAATTGGCAAGGCAGATGCATCCTGATGTGAATCCTGATCCAGGGGTGGCCGATAAGTTTAAAGAGATTACCGCTGCCTATGAAATTTTAAGCGACCCAGAGAAACGCCAAAACTATGAGATGGGTGGATCTAACTTTGCTGGAGGATTCTCTGGTGGTTTTGGATTTAACGACATTATGGATGCATTCTTTGGCGGCGGTGGATCACGTGGTCCACGACCTAGATCTCGCCCGGGACAAGATGCGCTGATTAGAGTTGAGATATCTTTAGAGGAAGCATGTTTTGGTTGCAAACGAAATCTCAATGTTGAGACGGCAATTTCCTGCACAAGTTGTAGTGGAAGTGGTTGCGCGGATGGCACAAAACCAGTCATCTGTGATATCTGTAAAGGGCGCGGTGAGATCCAACAAGTTGCAAAATCTTTTATCGGTCAGGTAATGACCACTCGCCCTTGTGGTTCTTGTCAGGGATTTGGAACTCGAATTACATCACCATGCTCTGAATGTGCTGGAGAAGGGCGAGTGAGATCTCGAAGCGAGATAGAAATTGATATTCCAGGTGGGGTTGAAAGTGGTAATCGGATGCACCTTCGAGGTCGCGGCGAGGTAGGCCCTGGTGGCGGCAACCCGGGCGATCTCTATGTCGAGATAGAGGTTATCGAGCATGAATTCTTCATCCGAGATGGCGATGATTTACATATGGAGCTATCGATTCCGATGAGCGCTGCTGCTCTTGGCCGTGAGTTGGAGGTGGAATCCCTAGATGGGATGGAGAAAATTGAGATCAAACCAGGAACCCAACCAGGTTCAATCCATCGAATTGCCTCGAAAGGAATGTCGCGACTTCGAGGAGCTACTCGCGGTGATCTCTATATTCATATCGGTATTGAAATTCCAAGTAAGTTAAGTAAGAAGGAGAGCGAACTTCTCCGAGAGCTTTCAAAATTGCGAGGCGATGATTCGCATCTAGGAAATCGGGTGAGAGTTAGTGATCTTTCAGAGCAGGGGTCAGGATCCTTCTTCACCCGCTTTCGAGATGCCTTCCGAGGATAAATGTTCTCGCTCTATCTCGCTCCTAGCGAAACCGATCTAACACTTTTTTTAGAAAATAACACTCCCTTAGAAATTCTGGGTGATGAAGCAAAACATATCAACGTTGCCAGGCATAAAATAGGGGAGAAGCTCTGGATCTCCAACGGCGCCGGTGAACGAGGCGTTGCTGCCATCCAATCGATAGATAAAGAACGAGTAACTCTGATTCTTGAGAGCGTAGAGACTCTTCCACCTCGAGCTATTTGCCTTCGGGT
>JAQCKU010000056.1 GCA_027592195.1 Actinomycetota bacterium | reverse complement strand
ATAAAGGTCCTCCCTGGCGAACATTGGCAGATCGCAAGAATTCTTAGAGCGGCCCTCAAAGAGAAATTCGATGCATCCAATATCGAAATCCCATTCCCACAGATAAAAATCTGGCAATAATCGATTCTTCATTTACCAATGTTTAAGATCTACATTGTCAGGAAATTCTGGAGTGTTCAATAGATGTTCTTGTGCGCCCGGAGGGACTCGAACCCCCAACCCTCTGATCCGAAGTCAGATGCTCTATCCGTTGAGCTACGGGCGCAATTACTAGCCCTACTAAAAAGTAATCGCTAGGAAGGCGCCATTCTAATACGGTATTTATCGCCTCGGCACTACTCTTCACCGTTATGAGGCTAGCCGAACGTCGACTTACTTTAGTTGGTTTTAGCGTCCATGCTTTTACAGCACTAGGCGCAATTGCTGGATTACTGGCCCTTGCTGCGATTATCGATGGGCGGATAAGAGAAGGTTTGATCTGGTTGATTGTCTGTCAATTACTTGATGGCTTTGATGGGCCGATAGCAAGAAAATTAGATGTAAAAACTCATGCCCCTCAGATTAATGGCCATACTCTTGATTTAGTGATTGATTATGTGACCTGTGTTGTTGTACCAGTAGTTCTAATGATCCAACTAAAAATGCTCCTACTTGGTTGGGAGATAACCATAGCTGGACTTATTTTCTTTACATCAGCTCTCTGGTTTGCACGCAGTGATCAAGAGACTGATGATTATTGGTTCAATGGTTTTCCAGCTGCATGGAATCTAGTCATACCCTCATTTCTTATTCTTGAGGTCAGCCATCGTTGGGTTATTATCATTTCAATTGTTATCTGCATAGTCCAGTTGACAACAATAAAATTTCCGCACTTGGTGAAGGTAAAAACCTTGCGCCCATTAACGTTATCTCTAACAACTATTTATTTTTCTGCGATGACTGTTCTATCTCTCCAGTTTCCAGATGGACCTGATGAGTTAAAACCAATCCTTCTTATCGCTCCACTATATGTTGTTTCACTAGCTATTTGGCGAACATTTATCGCTAAAGAGAGCGAATCAGAAGAGATCCCATCAATTTGATGGTGCAGATCCCAACACCACTCTGAAGACTTGCGAAACACCTGGAGTTGTCTCAACAGTTATATTGACTCCTTCACCGGGTTCGTAAGATCGAATTCGAATTATCGCATCAAGTAAGGTATTTATTTTAAAGTTACCAATTCGCGTGATAACAGATCCTTCAGGAATACCTGCTTTTTGCGCGGCCGATTCCCCTTCGCTAAATCGAAGTATTTTTGCTCCAACTCCTGTGTAGCTGGTGTCAAAGAAAATTCCTAAAAGTGGCCGGGTAGATTTTCCGGTTTCAATAAGTTCTTTAATAATTCTACGTGCCTGGTTAATTGGAATAGAAAACCCAAGACCAATAGAGCCAGCTGAAGTGGAAGTTCCAAGAGTTGCTATTGCCGAATTTACCCCAATAATTTCCCCTTGACTGTTTACCAATGGGCCGCCAGAATTTCCCGGATTGATGGCGGCATCAGTTTGAATTGCATCGATAAAAGATTCTGATCCTGAGCTTCCAGTCGTTACGGGACGATTGACCGCTGAAATAATTCCACTTGTCACAGTCCCTGATAACCCAAGTGGTGAACCAAAGGCTACGACAGGCTCACCGATAACGAGTTGCTTAGAATTTCCATACTCTAGTACTGGAAGATTTCCCTTATCAATCCTTAATACAGCAAGATCATAAGCGACATCGCGTCCAACAATAACGGCTCGGTACCGCTCACCATCATTTTTTTCAACGGTTATAGTTCCAGTGGAAGCTGCAGTTTCGATAACATGATTATTTGTAACTATAAAGCTCTGTGTTGAATTACTTTGAATTATCGCTCCGGAGCCAGTTCCATTTCCTTGACTTGATTGAACGTTTATTGAAACAACTTTTGGTGCAACTTCAGCTGCAATCGTGGCAACAGAGTTTAAGTCTTTGGTTAAGGTGGTAGTTGCAATTTCCATCAAAGTTCTATTCTTCGAACATTTCCCATCTGCTGTGTAATAAATTGCTTTGCTAGTTTTTGCCACGCAGACCTTTGAAATTGGGTTATTGACAGTTGTCGCTACAGCAACCCCACCGGCTGTTATTGCCCCAGCAAGAAAGGCAGCAGTAATTTTTCCTGTTATCGATAATCGCTTCATCTCTATACCTTTACCAAATCTCCTTAAGAGTTTATGAGTAAATCTTGGGGCGCTCCAGAGTCTTTCATGAGGTGGTAGGGCGCTGCATTTTGAAGGCAGACCAGACTCACTGTACTCTGAGGGCGTTGATTCCAGGGTCGGTGTAACTCCGAACCGGCAGTGAAAGTCTGCGACCCGTTGACAGCCAGTGAACGGTGGACTTGGCGTAATTCCAAGACCGACGGTTAAAGTCCGGATGAGAGGAAGCAACAGAGCGTGCGGCTGTTTCAGTTTGGTTGGTCGCAAGCTGAGTTGGGCGTATTTCTATATCGTTGATTTTGGTTGACTGAACTTTTTGGTCTAATCAAATCCTTTGTAGATTTGTGCTCGCTATTTGATCTACCCCTGGAAAAAACCTTCATGGTTGAAAGGGGGATAGATGGCTAATCATCAGGCGTTGATTTCAGAGGCGGTAACGCTCTCACTGCTCGGTATCGGTCGCACTTATCCCAATCCGATTGTCGGCGCATTAATAACAGATGGCAATGACAAAATTTTGAGTAGTGGCTTTCATCAAGGTGGCGCCCATGCTGAAATACAAGCGCTCAACAACCTGGCAAGTATTCCTAATGGAATCCCGAATGGCGCTTCGCTATACATCACACTCGAGCCTTGCTCTCATCACGGTAAAACTCCTCCTTGTACCGATGCAATTATCGCAAGTGGTATCAAAAATGTTTTCTACTCAGTAGTAGATCCAAATCCAACTGCAGCTGGTGGCGCAGAAAAATTGCGAGCAGCTGGAATAAAAGTAGAGCATATTGATTGCGTTAGCGCACTCACATCAAATCGAGACTGGCTTACAAAAATCAAAAAGAATCGTCCTAGGATTGCTTGGAAAATTGCTGCATCACTCGATGGCGCAGTTGCCGCAGAAGATCTCACTTCAAAATGGATAACAGGGTCTGAATCTAGGAATGATGTCAAAATTGAACGGAGCGCTGCAGATTTAATTGTCACAGGAACTGGAACAGTTCTTGCAGATAACCCAAAACTTCTTGGAAAAGATAAAAACCCAACAAGGTTAATTCTTGGTTACCGTGAGATTCCTAAAAATTATCAGATTTTTTCTGATGATGCTGAAACAATTGAAATTAAAAATAGAGATATCGAAGAAGTACTTAGTTTTTCTCGTGCAAGAGGGTTCAATCGAATTCTTATAGAGGCAGGTCCGGTACTCGGTTCCGCATTTTTCAAAGCTGGCCTGGTTGATGAGATAATTTTTTATCAGGCCCCAGTTATCTTGGGCTCTAGCCGTCGATTTACTACGGGAATTGATCTAAATACCATCGGTGAAAAATTACAGTTATTTCCATACAAAATAGAGCGCTTAAAAAACGATATTAAACAGATATTAATGGTGGAGAGTGCAATTAATAAGGAGCTGATGTGTTTACAGGGTTAATTGAAGATCTCGGCGAGATTCGATCTCTCTCTGAAAAGAGCGAGAATTCAGATCAATATATTGAGATGGAGATTGTGACCACTCTTACAGATTCCATCGAGGTAGGAGATTCTGTATCGGTTAATGGGGTATGTCTGACAGCAACTAAAGTAGGTAAGCAGACTTTCACAGCAGATGTCATGGTTCAAACTTTGAAATTAACTTCATTAAAAAATCTAGAGTTAGGATCTTCGGTAAATATTGAACTGGCAACAACTCCTACCACCAGATTGGGCGGTCATATTGTTCAAGGCCATGTTGATGGAGTTGGTAGCGTTATTGAGATCGAACCTGGAGAAAAATGGGTTCGATTTGTTGTAAGTATCCCAGATCATTTAATGAAGTATCTTGTTGCTCAAGGTTCAATTGCGCTAGATGGTGTATCTCTCACCGTTGGAGAGTTAAGTGATACCCAAAGCAGCGTAACTCTCTGGTTAATTCCTAAGACTTTAGAGAAGACCAATCTATCTAGCAAAAAAGTTTCAGATCTCATAAATATCGAGGTGGATATTTTGGCAAAATATATTGAACGGATGATTGAAGCTAAAGGGGATCTGCGATGAACCCTAAATTGAATGAGGCTATCAATCGACTTAAAAGTGGGAAATTTATAATTGTCACTGACGATATATCCCGAGAAAATGAAGGCGATCTGATTGCGCTAGCTCCTGGTGCAACTGGAGAGAATCTTGCTTTTATGATTCGCCATACTTCCGGGGTGGTATGCGTTGCGATCACTGCAGAACGTGCCAGAAATTTAAATCTGCCTCCAATGTTTAGAGCAAATCAAGACAGCAAAGGAACTGCATTCACCGTTTCCATCGATAGTAAGCGTGGTTTGACGACTGGGATCAGCGCACAAGAGCGATCCAATACGATTCAGGATTTAGCTAATCAAGATCTTGGCGTTGAAGACTTTATCCGGCCTGGCCATATATTTCCGCTCATCGTTCGTGCAGGAGGCCTTCGAGAACGTCGCGGCCATACTGAGGCAGCTATGGAGTTAGCTGTTCTAGCTCAGGAGAGCCCTATTGGAGTAATCGCTGAACTTGTTAATGATGACGGAACAATGATGAGAGGAAATGAATTAATTAATTTCTCAGAAAAATTTGATATTCCTATTCTGACAATCGATGAGATTGCTTCAGAATCAATATTTGCAGAGAAGTTAACTTTTCCTCAATTAATTTGGGCAGATTTACCTACACATTATGGAAATTGGAAAATTGCATCCTTTTCTGGATATGACGGATCTGATCATCTTATTTTAAAATTTGGAGATCCTAAAACCAGTTCAGTTTTACGGATTCATTCTGAGTGTGTTACCGGAGATGCTCTCGGTTCACTTCGATGTGATTGTGGATTGCAATTAGCTTTTGCTATGGAACGGATTGCTGAAAGTGGATCTGGTTATATTCTCTACCTTCGCAATCATGAAGGACGAGGTATTGGAATCGCTGAAAAAATTAAAGCTTACGCACTCCAAGATAAGGGACTTGATACCGTTGAAGCCAATATTGCGTTGGGGCATTTAGCTGATTTACGTGATTTTCAGGATGCTGCAGCTATTTTAAATTATCTTGAAATATCTCAAGTTATATTGCTCACCAATAACCCAAATAAAGCAGCTGCTCTAGAGTTGGCAGGAATTAAGGTTGAGATAGAGACAACATCTATCAATCTCAATCCCTTTAATGAAAGATATGTAGAGACAAAACGATCTAAATTACATCATCTAGATCCAAATAAAATTCATTGATCCCAAAGAACTGAAGGAGAGAAAATGCTTGGTGCAGCGCCAGATATCCTGATTGAGAAGATGCCTGATCAGAAATTTGCCATAATCTCTTCGAGTTGGCATCCAGAAATTTGTGATGCTCTTATAACGGGCGCACAAAAAGCGCTTCATGAAGCTGGTATCCAAGAGGTAGTAATTAAAAAAGTAGCTGGTTCTTTTGAAATTCCGCTAGCAAGCCAATATCTCTTTGATCAAGGCATTGATGCCATTGTCGCTGTTGGTTTAGTTTTACGCGGGCAGACCCCACATTTTGAATATGTCTGTCAGGCCGTTACAGATGGAATTATGCAGGTTTCACTCGCCGCAGGAAAGCCAATCGGTTTTGGAGTTCTTATGTGCGATAACTTAGATCAGGCGATAGCTCGCGCTGGCTTGGCTGGCTCGAAAGAGGATAAGGGATATGACTCCGCCAAGGCTGCCCTCAATTTATTGGCTTTAAAAGCTAGTAATAAAATGAAGTAATGAGCTAGATAATTGGACCTTCGTAAGGATGTTCAGAATTGATTATTCGTGTCGTTCTGCTCCGCGATCTCATCACGATAGATTGAGAACGGATAACATCTCGATCAAATCGAACTCCATTTAGTAATTCACCATCAGTTATCCCAGTTGCAGCAAAAAAACAATCATTGCCCTTAACAAGATCATTGGTTGTTAATACTTGAGTTGAATTTAATCCATGGTCTGCAAGAGCGCGATGTTCTTCGTCATTTCTAGCCCAGAGTCGTCCTTGAATCTCTCCACCAAGACATTTCATTGCACAAGCGGCAATTATTCCTTCGGGGGTCCCACCAATTCCCATTAATAAATCAATTCCAGTTCCATACCTAGCTGCCATGACAGCGCCAGCAACATCTCCATCTGTAATGAATTTTATTCTCGCTCCAGCCTCTCTAATATCTTTTGCTAATTGATCATGTCTTGGGCGATCTAAAACCACAACAGTTAAATCCCTAATGGGTACGCCTTTTGCTTTACTCACCACTCTTAAATTTTCCTTAACTGGAGCGGTAATATCAATTTTTCCTGCAGATTCTGGGCCAGAGACAATCTTTTCCATGTAAAAAACTGCAGATGGGTCAAACATTGTTCCACGCTCTGCCAGTGCAACAACAGCGATCGCATTATTCATCCCTTTAGCGGTTAGAGTGGTTCCATCTATAGGATCTACAGCAACATCAACAGCTGGCCCAACCCCTTCTCCTACTTTTTCGCCGTTAAAAAGCATCGGCGCCTCATCTTTCTCACCTTCACCAATAACGACTGTTCCATCCATAAAAACGGTACTAATCATTTTTCGCATCGCATCTACTGCTGCTTTATCTGCTGCATTCTTATCGCCATGGCCAACCCAATGTGATGCCGCAATCGCAGCCGTCTCTGTCACCCTAACGAGTTCTAGCGCGAGATTTCTTGAAGGTAATTTCTCCATGTGTTGAGCCTACTTAAGCAACGCCTTAAAGTCTCGCTTCATCTTCTTCCATACTACTTTTAAGAGCCATTTAGTAGGAAAGGTCTCCACTACCCGTAGATCTACTGCGATTAAAGCCCTAGCGGCCAGATCTATTGGAATCATCTCAGGTTCCTGGCTCTGCCCCACTGCAATCTCAGCCGATGAAAATGAATCAATATCACCAATGATTTCAATTCCTAATTTCTTTATCTCTTCTACATTACTCTCTGAGATTTCACGAATCTTTTCAACTGCCCAACTAGGCGTTAAGAGTTTACTATCAGTGGGATCTGGTATTACCTTGTTTGTTAAATATTTAAATGATCCTTGTCTAATAAACGTTTCATAATCATGCCAAGATCTACGTTTGGGAAAAATTCTGTTTATTTTTCTCAGTAAGGCTATTTCATTAAGAGTTAACGACCTATTGGAATCCGCATTTTTCTGTTCTTGCAAAATACTTTCATTTAATCCTAAGGCTTCATTAAATTTTCGATACATAAAATCTGGATTATTCTCATCAACAATAATGACTTTAACTCGATCTTTGCCAAACGCATTTATCCACTTATTCAAAACTTTGGCATGTGAATGGCGAACCCAGAAAGATGGGGTGATTGTTGATACGCCAGGTTGATCTAGGATTGAGTGCAACCACTTTTCATAATCGCTTTTTATCCCTATTTTCAAATGTTGTTGGTATGCAGATGGAACTATTTTTAATAGTGGTCGGAGAGTGAAATAGATAGTTGTATCTGATACCCCTAACTCATTTTTAAATCTAGCAATTTGTTCATCCGTTAATTCGCAGAGAAATTCACTACTAATCAGACCAGTTTTTCGGGTCCTTTTGATTTTTCTCTTCAGATCTCTCCATTTATCTCCAGTTGGGCGTGCCCCGCCACGATCTTCCCAACCCCAACTCTTATCCATAAGCGCATAAATGGCTTTGTGGTGAGCTTTCCCGCTGATTTGAGGATAGGTGATTCCCTTTTTTGCTAGCTCGTCTCTGGCTGCAAAGAGGCTAGATTGAAGCGCAGTTGTTCCAGTTTTATGGAAACCGGCATGAATAATTAATTTTTTTGCCATGATGAGTGAAGT
>JAQCKU010000004.1 GCA_027592195.1 Actinomycetota bacterium | reverse complement strand
GTAGCGTGAAAATCCTCGCGTAAACCAACGATCATGGGTTACTGCAAGGACCGTTCCTTGATAACTTTTTAACGCCTCTTCTAAAGCCTCTGCCGAAGCAAGATCTAAGTTATCTGTTGGTTCATCCAACAATAAAAGATTTGACCCTTGAAGTTCTAAAAGTAGAACTTGAAATCTAGCCTGCTGTCCTCCAGAGAGTGTGGAGAATTTTTGATCAGATTGATTATGTAGCTCATAACGCCCTAGAACACTCTTTGCTGCTCCTAATTGGAGTGAGTGTTCTTCCCATAAAATTTCCAAGAGAGTCTTTCCAATAAATTCTGGGTGTGCATGTGTCTGAGCAAAATGACCTGGCTTCACCCGCGCTCCAAGTTTCCAACTTCCCATTATCTCTAAATTCTCTTCTCCACCTAATAAGCGAAGAAAATGAGATTTGCCAGTTCCATTTTTTCCAAGGATCGCAACTCGATCTCCATAGAAAATCTCGATGCTGTACGGATCTGTTAAATTTTCTATTGTGAGATTTTCACATCTCACTACTCGCTCTCCAGTACGAGAACCAGTGAGACCAACTTTCACATCTTGCTCTATCGGTGGCGCAGGGGGCGCACCAATCTCTTCAAACTTTCGCAACCGAGTCTGCATCGCACGATACTTTGATGCCATATCGGGTGAACTTTTTGCTTGATTTCTTAAGGTGAGTACCAATTCTTTTAGCCGGTGATGCTCTTGCTCCCATCGCGCTAAAACCTCTGCAAAGCGAGCATTTCTTGCTTTACGAGCGGTATGCCAGGTAGAAAATCCTGCACCATGTATCCACGAGGTATTGCCTAAAGCGCCTTGTTCTAAAGTGATAATTCGATTAGCGACGGCAGATAAGAGTTCTCGATCATGGCTGATAAATAAAATTGTTTTATGGGATTCCTTTAAAACCTCCTCGAGCCATCTCTTCGATGGAACATCAAGATAGTTATCTGGTTCATCTAGGATTAAAACTTCCTCTGGTCCTCGAAGGAGAGCATGTAATACTAATTTTTTCTGTTCTCCACCTGAGAGGGTATTAACCAATCGATCTGCTACTTCATCAAAAGATGCGCCAAGGGATTGGGTAGTACAGATATCCCAGAGAACTTCCGCATCATATCCACCCGCATCGGCCCAATCAGAAAGTGCCGTCGCATATGCCATCTGCTCTCGCTCTTGGGGATTTTCAACCATGGCGCTCTCACTTGCTTTTACTTTCTCCGCTGCGATCCGCACCTTCTCGGGAGAGACTGAGAGAAGAAGATCTCGGACCGTACTTTCATCCCTTACTTGACCGATAAATTGACGCATCACTCCTAGACCGCCAGATATTGCGACAGACCCAGATTCAGGTTCTATATCACCAGAGATCATTCTAATTAAGGTTGTTTTACCTGAACCATTAGGGCCAACAAGAGCTGCCTTGGCACCATCGCCTACTCTAAATGAAACATCATTTAAAAGAACTCGGCCATCAGATAACGTGTATTCAATTCCACTCACATCGATATGGCCCACAGTTTTTAATTCTCCCTAAGAGTTAGTTCGCTATTCTCTCATGAATAGATTTTCTATAATTCTCAAGATCAAGGTAGAAATCTCTACTCAATTTGATCACGCCGGCGAAGGGTATATTCCATCCGTTCTTGCAACATTGAATCTTCAGGATAATTAACTCTGATTAAGGTAAGTCCAGTGCCAGGAAAAACTAAGCTCTCCCCCACTCGCTCCTTCTGATCAAGAAGTGCCTTCATCCATTCTGGTTCATATCTTCCCTCACCCACGCAGACAGCAGCTCCGACAAGATTTCTCACCATCGAATAGCAGAAAGCATCTGCAATAACATGGATTGAGATGAAGTTGTTAGCTTCTCGATAAATCTTAAATTGTTCTAAAGTTCTAATTGATGTTCCCTTAGATCCTTTTTTGCAGAAAGCAGCAAAATCATGGTGGCCAAGGAGGGGTTTGATAGCACTTTTGATTAAATCAATATCTATTGGGCGATACCAAGAAACTGTGTCATAACGCTGAAGGGGTGGAATTACTTGATTAGCATCTGCAATCTTGTAGAAATATTCTCGAGATAGCGCAGAGAATCGAGCATGGAAATATTTTGGGGCCCGGATGATGGAATGAACTCGAATATCCTCTGAGAGCATTCGATTCATTTTGTAAGCTAAATCGTGCTCATCCCATGGCTTTAACTGGGTATCAAGTTCAGGTAGATCAAAGTGCGCAACTTGGGCGCTGGCATGAACTCCAGCATCAGTTCTGCCAGCTACCTGTGTTCTCACTGGAAATCGAGTGATTGCCTTCAGAGCCGCTTCGCTCTCTTCTTGAATTGTCCGTTGATCTAATTGCTTTGCCCACCCTGCAAAAAAACTTCCATCGTAGGAAAAATCCATTCGGAAACGAATGAACCCACTCTCAGGGTGGAGAGTGGGTTCATTCATATCAATCTTGGTTCGAAGTAGATCAGAGATAACTTCGAAGAATTTACTACTCGGGGAGAACTTCGATAACTGCCATCGGCGCGTTATCGCCCTTGCGAGGACCAACTTTTGTAATCCTGGTGTAACCGCCATTGCGTGAAGCTAGACGAGGTGCAATCTCAGTAAAGAGAGTATGCACAACGGTCTTATTGGCAATCTGCGCCAAGACAAGTCTACGTGAGGCAAGATCGCCCTTCTTTGCAGAGGTAATCATTTTCTCTGCTAATGGGCGGAGACGTTTAGCTTTCGCCTCGGTCGTTGTAATTTTGCCGTGCTCAAAGAGTTGTTCCGCGAGAGTACGCAGAAGGAGCCGTTCGTGTGAAGGACCTGATCCGAGACGAGGGCCTTTTGATGGCTTTGGCATTGTTATTTCTCCTTATTTACTCTTGTAAAACTCTTCTTAATCTTCTTCTACATCGAGGCCATAGTTAGCATGCTTTGTTGGATCAAATCCAACGGGGCTATCTTTTAGCTGCATACCCATGGAGTGAAGTTTTGCGATAACTTCATCGATTGATTTGGAGCCAAAGTTTCTAATATCCATAAGATCTGCTTCAGAGCGACTAATTAATTCGCCAACAGTATGGATACCTTCACGCTTTAGACAATTGTATGAACGGACTGTTAGATCCAGATCCTCAATCGGTAGCGCTAGATCTGCTGCGAGAGCTTGGTCTTGCAGAGATGGTCCTAGGTCAATTCCTTCAGCGCTGACATTGAGTTCTCGAGCTAGGCCAAAGAGCTCAACAAGTGTTGCGCCAGCAGATGCCATTGCATCACGAGGAGCAATTGACTTCTTCGTCTCAACATCAAGAATCAACTTATCAAAGTCGGTACGTTGTTCAACTCGAGTAGCTTCAACTTTATAGGTAACTCGAAGAACTGGAGAGTAGATGGAGTCAACCGGAATTCTTCCGATCTCAGCACCTATCGCCTTATTTTGAACAGCAGAGACATAACCGCGCCCACGCTCTACCGTAAGTTCAATTTCAAGATTTGCCTTGCCGTTAAGCGTTGCAATATGAAGATCTGGATTATGGACCTCTACACCTGCTGAGACTCCAACATCTTTACCAGTTACTGCGCCCTCTCCACTCTTGCGGATATAGGCAACAACTGGCTCATCGCTTGTAGATGAGAAGACAAGATTCTTCACATTGAGAACAATTTCAGTGAGATCTTCCTTTACTCCCTCAAGAGTGGTGAACTCATGAAGAGCTCCAGAAACTCGGATGCTTGTTACAGCCGCACCTGGAATTGATGAGAGCAGGGTGCGACGCAGCGAGTTGCCTAGCGTGTACCCAAAGCCCGGTTCCAACGGTTCAATGGTGAACCGAGATCGGTATTCGCTAACTACTTCTTCGGTAAGGACTGGACGTTGTGCAATGAGCACTTGCTTCCTCCTGGATTCTCGAACATCCGCTATTTGATGTCCGGTTGGTTACTACCTGTCTTTAATTACTTTTTACTTTTATAAAAACAATTACTTCGAGTAAAGCTCAACAATGAGTTGCTCTTGTACCTGAGTATCAATAATCGTGCGATTTGGAAGAGAGTGAACAAGAATTCTCATCTGGGAAGGAACTACTTCGATCCACGATGGAACGCTCTTCTCGCCAAATTCAGCGCTAGCAACAATAAAAGGTGTGAGGTCATGAGAATCTGGATGGAGATCAATGACATCAAATGGGCTTACGCGATAAGAAGGAATATCGACCTTCTTGCCATTAACCAAGAAGTGACCGTGACGGACAACTTGGCGCGCCATATCCCGACTCTTTGCAAAACCAGCTCGATAAACAACGTTATCAAGACGAGTTTCTAGAAGAACAAGAAGATTCTCACCTGTCTTACCTGCAAGACGGGAAGCCTCTGTGTAATAGTTACGGAACTGCTTCTCAAGTACACCGTAAATACGCGCGCATTTCTGCTTCTCGCGCATCTGGAGTAAGTACTCAGATTCCTTTGCCCGAGCCCGACCATGTTGTCCTGGTGGATATGGTCTTGATTCGATTGGACACTTTGGTCCATCGCACTTGGAGCCCTTAAGGAAGAGCTTTACTTTTTCGCGTCGGCAACGCTTGCAATCTGCGCCGGTATAACGAGCCATGTGTTTCTCCTCCTTCTTAAACTCGGCGTGGCTTTGGTGGACGGCAACCGTTATGAGCTGCTGGAGTCACATCAGAGATGGATCCAACTTCAAGACCGGCTGCTTGTAGGGAACGAATTGCAGTTTCACGACCAGAGCCTGGGCCCTTGACGAAAACATCTACTTTCTTAACTCCATGCTCTTGCGCTTTACGTGCTGCAGCTTCGGCAGCAAGTCCTGCAGCAAATGGAGTTGATTTACGTGATCCTTTGAAACCAACTCCTCCTGATGATGCCCATGCAAGAACAGCACCGGCTGGATCAGTTATGGAGACAATTGTGTTGTTAAAGGTGCTCTTAATATGGGCATGACCGAAGGCAATATTTTTCTTCTCCTTCTTGCGGGTCTTAACCTTTCCTTTAGCACCGGACTTACCGCTAGTTTTAGAAGCAGCTTTAGCTGTAGCCATTACTTGGTCTCCTTCTTCTTACCAGCGATAGCAACGCGTGGACCCTTGCGAGTACGTGCATTGGTATGTGTACGTTGACCACGTACTGGCAGCCCTTTACGGTGACGAATTCCTTGGTAGCACTGGATCTCAACTTTTCGTCGAATATCGCTCGCTACTTCTCGACGGAGATCACCTTCTGTTTTGTAATTTGATTCGATAAATTCACGGAGTTTTATTAGATCTGGCTCTTGCAGATCTTTCACTCGGATATCAGGAGAGAGACCAGTTCCAGCAAGAGTTTCATGTGCTCTTGTGAGGCCAATCCCGAAGATATAGGTAAGCGCAACCTCAAGGCGCTTTTCGCGCGGCAGGTCGACGCCAACTAAACGGGCCATAGTTTTGCCTTTTCTTTTTAACCGAAAGTCCTGTGTGATGCATCCGAAGAAATTCCTCGGCTCCCGCTCTCGGTCAGGAGGTCAGGCTTACGCCTGTCGCTTCACACGTTCTGATATTTACTTTTTTATTTCATCTTCTTTATTAAGTTTTAAAGTTATCTCTCCAGAATTTTGGTAAATTAACCCTGTCGTTGCTTATGGCGAAGGTTCTCGCAAATAACCATAACGCGACCATTACGACGAATGACTTTGCACTTGTCGCAAATCTTCTTCACGCTAGGTTTTACTTTCACGATCCTTCTCCTTCTATCAACGCTTCTGGAACTTTCTTATCTCACTTACAGATAAAGCTTTACTAAAATCTTTACAAGTTAGATCACTTGTAACGATAAGTAATTCGACCTCGGGTTAGGTCATACGGAGTTAGTTCTACAATCACACGATCTTGAGGAAGAATACGAATATAGTTTTTTCGCATCTTTCCCGAGATATGTGCCAGTACAACATGTCCATTAGTTAACTCCACGCGAAACATTGCATTAGGTAGAGCCTCTGCCACAACACCTTCGATTTCGATGGCGCCGTCTTTTTTGGCCAAGCGTTACCCACACAATCTTTTCTTTTTCGAGAGTTTTCCAACATTTGCCGCCTCACCTGAAGGCAGAGGGGTAGTTTAGGCGAGGGTGTGGCTAAAGGGAAATTCGCTATCTCAGCTGCTTTGGCCCCACTGATCTCTGGCTGGATCGATCTAAAATTGGCTAAATCGCTGGGCCAGGCGGCCAAACTCCACCTCACCCAGCTCCATTCGGGCTATAGATCTAGCAGCATTACCGGCGCAGGCCATAACGCAGCTTTCAAGGCTAAGACCTGCAGCAAGGAGCTTTTCAAATCCAGAACGAAGTGATCCCTCGACCCCTAACTCACTTAAGGCAATGACCCGATCTTGCGCTCTAGCGATGAGATCAATCGAGCCCTCACTATCTAGAATTACCTTTAAATATCCATCGCTCTCTTCGAGAGCATATTGGAGAAGTTTTTTCGAACGCGGATCTGAGAGATCAGTAAATCCAATGGCTCCAGCTTCCAAGGCTTCTCTACTTCTTTCAATATCTGCCGAGCTATATCCAATCCATACTCCCACTCCCATACCGGTTAAGAATTTTATGAGATCAAGAGCGCCTTCAACTTCTGGAGAGATCGTCATAGAGGTAATAACTCCTGCTGTGAGATAACTTGTTAATACTTTAAGGTCTGGTTTTTTTAGATCCTTCACTGGATGGATGCTGGAGAATTCAGGATTTAGAAATGGCCCTTCTAGATGAATTCCTACTATCTCTGCTTGGTTTTCTCGATTTTCTCTTCGAGCAGATTCAATAAGCGTTATCGCCCTCAGCATCTGATCTAGCGGAGCTGGTGTCAGAGCAGGTTGAAAGGCACCTATCCCACTTGCCAATATTGCCTTGGCAACTTTATGAATATCTTCTACCGATTGAGCAGTTAAGAGATCAATTCCGGCAAAGCCAGTAACTTGTAGATCGATAAAAAGTGGTAGCGCGCCAGGATCGTCATACTCTGAGAAATTCCATTGGAGTCGGCTCATAAATGCGATATATCTTTTTAAAAACCAAGAACAATAAGAAGTGCAAGGGCAAAGCCTGCCGATAAGATCCAGAGCGATAAACCAAGTATTAAGGGCTTCCTACCGAGTAATCGGATCGATTTCCATTTAACGCCAAGGCCCATCCCAAAAAGTCCTACTGCAAGGAAAATTTTTGATCCCACCTGGCCAAAATCAATAAGCGAGCCAGACCAATCAGATTCTGGAAGAAGATTAGAAAATATCGCTACCGCTAGAAAGAAGAGAACAAATAGTGGGAAGTTTGCGCTCGCTTTTGTTGGATCTGCCTTTTCTGATCGCTCTCTATCTTCATAAACGAGGAAAAGGATGAGTGGAACCAGTAGTACCACACGAGTGAGTTTGACGATTATTGAGGTATCAATCGCTTCAGATCCAACCAGAGATGCAGTTGCAACAACTTGGCCAACATCATGTACTGCAGCCCCGATCCATGCCCCGGTCAGTACCTCTCTAATTCCGATCAGGCTTGCAATAAAGGGAAGTGTTACTACCGAGAGCGTGCCACAGATAGCTACGATGGCAACGGCATAGGAAAGATCGCGCTCTTTCGCCTTGAGCTCTTCCCCACTTTGGCCGCGGCTATCTCGCTCAAAAGATTTGATTGTTGATGAGATTGCAGCGATCGCCGTTGCGCCACAAATAGCAAAACCACCAGCAATAAATGTTGCTAAAGTCCGAGAGAGACCAAAAACCATTGAAATCTTTCTCACTCCAAAAAATACAACAGTAACAATTATTATTACCGCAGCAATCGTCTTAGCTCCAAGCTCAAGAAATTGATCAACTGTTATCTGAAATCCAAGAAGTACCACCCCGAGCCTGAGCGATTTCTTTGCAGCAAAATTCATGACGCGCTTATCGCTCCAGCCGAAGGTATTGGTGATTACTAGACCCAACACCATTGAGATAAATAATGGACTTAGCGCTTTTCCAAAATTATTTATAAGAAAGGCAAGCGCTACGCCAGCAGCTATTAGAAGAGAGTAGCCGAGATCCTTAAAGGTAATCCTCATATTTTCTTGGTAGATCCAAGTTTTTCAGACCAGATACTCATAGCCCAATAATCTACTAGTAAGGTTGGGGGTGAGAAAGAGTTCTGATTTATAGAAAAACTCATATGCTCTCTCCCAGCAGCTCCTTTTGGTGGAATGGAGCAGAGTGGGATCGGTCGTGAAGGTGGATTTGATGGGATCCATGAATTCTTAGAGAAGAAATATATTGGTGTTGAGATCTAATACCACTTAATTTTTTAAGAGTAATTTAAGCCCTTCTCTGATTTTTCGAGTGAGAGTGAGTTTTGGTATTTTTCCTGTTACATATTCGGCATTGGACTCTACAAAATATGGTCCAAGCATCTCCTCCATCGAGTAAAAGCCATTCTCTCTCTGAAGTAGCTCTCGCACTGCAAAAAGTGCGCCATCGCCAAAAGCTTCTCCCGATATTGATTCGTGGCGTAACCGAACTGTTTGATAAGGAAATCCGAAAAGAATTTCATGGACACCGATTATTCCTCCTGCGCGGATGCTTTTGATCTCTGCCTTATCTATCTCTAACGCTGCGGCAATTTTTATCGCCGTTCCTGATTGTTCACTCTTGGATTTAAAATGTTCTTCAATGATTTCAATATCTGCACCTGGAGCAATATTCTTCAGCGTTTTTGCAGCTAGAATCATAAAGTTAATACCGATTGTGATATTTGGCGACCAGAGGATTCGAGTTCGATCTGCAAGGCGCTCGAGCTCTTTTATCTGGCTATTGGGATAATTAGAAATTGCTGAGACAATTGCAATCCCCCGTTCGGCGGCAGCTTCACCGTAGTAATCCAGCCCTTCAGCGCTGGAGAAATCAATGACTGCATCTACCGGTTCCCGGTCTAATAGCTCTGAGAAGCTAAATTCATCCCTTGAATAGATCACCCCTGGCTCATCGGAGCTCTCTCCTAAAAACTCCGGAACAGAGCGATGCTCCAGTAAATGACTTCGCCTTACCACCCATTCAAGGGAGATATTTTCATCGCGAAGAATTGTTGCCGCCACTGCTTTTCCAGTTCGGCCAAAGCCTATTAAGCCCACGCGAGTTTTTTTCATGCCTTGACCGTAGCAACCAACTCTGCTGAGCGGTCAATTTTCGTTAAGCGCAGCAGAAAATGAAAAAATCCTGTGAAAATAGTGAGTGTTTAAGATATGAGCGTAGAAATTTCAACGCCCAGCTCAGCAAGTTTTTCTCTTCCACCATCGAGAGCGGTTAAAACAAAAAGTTTTTCATCTGGCATGAGCGCAAATGTATGCTCCCAATGTGCGCCGCGAGATCCATCAACAGAAGTCACTGTCCACTTATCAGCCATAACTCTCATCCGCTCGGTGCCGAGAGTGATCATTGGTTCGATAGCGAGCGCCATTCCAACTACCAACTCTGCGCCAAATCCTTTTCTGCCGTAATTAAGAACATGCGGCTCCATATGCATCTCGCTTCCAATTCCATGGCCGCCATATTCTCGGAGAATTCCATATTTGCCCTGTGAATTAATATATTTTTCAATTTCATAACTAATATCGGTGAGCCTTCCACCGACTTTTGCAGCTGCAATTCCACGCCACATTGATCCTTCACATACTGAAGATAGCCTTAAATCGTTGGTATCAACTGGCTCAACAACGTAGGTAAATGCCGCATCACCATGCCAACCATCAATAATTGCGCCACAATCGATGGAGATCACATCTCCTGATTGCAGTACCCGCTCCCCTGGAATACCATGAACAATCTCGTCATTAACTGAGGCGCAGATTGATCCGGGAAAACCGTGATAACCCTTAAATGAGGGGATTCCACCACCATCTCGAATATTTTTCTCTGCGATCTGATCTAACTCTAAAGTGGTAATACCAGGTTTAATGGAAGATTTTATAAGAGCTAGGGTTTGCGCAACTAAGAGCCCGGCTTTACGCATCAGTTTTAACTCATCAAGTGATTTATATTCAATCGCCAAGGTAGCTCCTAGCTGAGCGCCATCAAGGCAGCTATCGCCCGCTCTGATATTTCTTCAACGCTACCCATAGCAGCAATGGTTATGAGAATATTTCGCTCACGGTAAAAATCAATAATTGGCGCAGTCTGCTCACTATAAACTTCTAAACGGCGCTTGATCACCTCTTCTTTATCGTCATCTCTTTGATATAGCTCTCCTGCGCAACTATCACAGACTCCATCAACTTTTGATCGCTCATACATAAGATGAAAAGCCCTCTGGCAGTTGCGGCAAGTTCTACGCCCTGCGAGGCGATTGATAATTTCAGCGCTATCAACTGAGAGCTCGAGAGCTGCCTCCAGTGGGCTCTTCTTCTCATCGAGAATTTCTTCAAGGACCTCTGCCTGTCTTACATTACGAGGAAAGCCATCTAAGAGAAATCCATTATCTAAATCACCTTTACCGAGGCGATCTTTTACCATTTTGTTGGTAACCTGATCGGGAACTAATTCACCACGGTCCATAAAAGATTTAGCTTCCAGGCCTAAGGGGGTACCTTCTTTTAAATTTGCCCGAAAAATATCCCCTGTTGAGATGTGAGGCACCGAAAAGTGAGCTGCAAGATTTACTGCTTGCGTTCCTTTACCGGCTCCCGGCGGACCAACCAGGATAAAGCGCATTAACGCAGGAATCCCTCGTAAGAGCGTTGCTGTAGCTGGCTCTCGATCTGCTTTGCAGTATCAAGACCAACTCCAACCATGATGAGAATTGAAGTTCCACCAAATGGGAAGTTAGCAGTTGCCTGGAAGAGAATAAGTGCAATGATCGGAATAATTGCGACAAAGGCAAGATAGACAGATCCTGGTGCAGTAATTCTTGAGAGCACATACTGTAAATATTCAACAGTCGGTCGACCGGCACGGATACCAGGGATAAAGCCGCCATACTTTCGCATATTCTCAGCAACTTCTTCTGGGTTGAAAGAGATCGCTACATAGAAATAAGCAAAGAAGATGACGAGGAAGGCATAGAGTGCAATATAAAATCCATTATCTCCTACGGTGAAGTTATTTGTGATCCATACCGCCCAAGGCGCTGTACTTCCAGAGAAACTTGTAATCAAGGATGGAATATAGAGAAGTGATGATGCAAAGATAACTGGAATAACTCCTGCTTGGTTGACCTTGATTGGAATATAGGTAGAGCTACCACCATAGGAACGGCGCCCAATCTGGCGCTTTGCATACTGAACTGGAATACGACGTTGTGATTGTTCAACTAAGACTACGAGAGCAACAATTAATAGACCGATACCAATTACCGCAAAAAATACTGGCCAGCCATTGGTTAAGCGGATAGACCAGAGTTGTCCAGGAAATGATGCTGCGATTGAGGTGAAAATCAAGATCGACATTCCATTACCAATGCCTCGATCAGTAATAAGCTCACCAAGCCACATCACAACAGAGGTACCAGCAGTCATGACGACCGCCATCACAAGCAGAATGTTCCATGCTTGATCAGGAATAATATTTTCGTTACATCCTGGAATGAGACGACCGGGAGTTCTTGCAACAGCAATCAAGCCAGTGGTCTGTAAAACAGCAAGTCCGATAGTTAAATATCTGGTGTACTGGGTTAACTTGGCGCTACCTGAAGAGCCTTCCTTCTTTAACGCTTCAAATCGAGGAATGACAACGGTCAACAACTGAACAATGATCGATGCGGTGATATAGGGCATGATCCCAAGTGCAAAGATCGAAAGTTGAAGGAGGGCTCCACCAGAGAAAAGGTTGATAAGGCCAAAAAGTCCACCGGTATCAGCTACAGCAAGACAGCGCTGGACCGCCTCATAGGAAACTCCCGGTGTGGGAACAATGGAGCCAAAACGAAAGAGCGCCATGATCGAGAGGGTAAAAAAGATCTTGCGACGAAGATCAGGAGTTTTAAACGCCTTTCCAAATGCTTGTAGCATCGATCCTCTTTCCTCTCACTAATTTCCTGCTGTCTTCCTGCTCCGGTAATTGAACCTTTTTATACCTCTAATGCCAAATCTTTAGAGAGCCTTGATTGTGCCACCTGCAGCTGAAATCTTATCTGCTGCAGAGCTAGAGAAAGCATGTACCTCAAGATCGACCTTAACTGAGATATCGCCATTACCTAAAACCTTGATCAGGTGGCCTTTTCGGGCAGCTCCTGCGGTAACAAGATCATCTGCCGTCACTTTACCCCCCTTAGGAAATAGCGCATTGATTGTGGCCACATTGACTGCCTGAAATTCAACGCGCTCTGGATTTTTAAATCCTCGCATCTTTGGAAGTCTCTGTACCAGCGGCATCTGACCACCCTCAAAACCAGCGCGAACTGTATTTCGAGCATGTGTTCCTTTACCGCCACGACCTGCAGTCTTACCCTTTGATGCCTCACCGCGACCCTTACGAGTCTTAGCTTTTTTAGCACCTGGAGCTGGACGTAAATGATGAACCTTGAGCACCATTATTCAACCTCCTCAACTTCTACGAGATGGCGAACTGCATAGACCATTCCACGAATCTCTGGACGATCTTCCTTCACCACAACATCACCAATTCGCTTCAACCCCAATGAACGGAGAGTTTCGCGTTGGCTTGGAATATTAGCTACCTTTGAACGGATTTGAGTCACTTTAAGTCTAGGCATGAAACTATGCACCTGCCTTAGCAATTGCTGAGTTGCTCGCATGAACCGCACGTGCAATTGCTGCTGGAGCAACATCTTCTAGCGATTTTCCGCGTCGAGCAGCGATTGCAGTAGGAGATTCCAACATCTTTAGAGCAGTAACAGTGGCATGAACCATATTGATTGGATTATTTGATCCAAGTGATTTAGTGAGCACATCAGAAATTCCTGCACACTCTAAAACCGCACGGACAGGTCCTCCAGCAATAACACCGGTACCAGGAGCTGCAGGGCGAAGAAGTACTACTCCGGCTGCCTTCTCACCTTGGACTGGGTGTGGAATTGTTGTTCCAAGTCGCGGAACGCTGAAGAAGGATTTTTTCGCCTCTTCGATTGCTTTCGCAATCGCCTGTGGAACTTCTTTTGCCTTCCCATAACCAATTCCAAGATTTCCATTTCCATCACCAACCACGACAAGTGCGGTGAAGGAGAATCGACGTCCACCTTGAACGACTTTAGCTACTCGGTTAACGAGGACAACTCGCTCAATATAAGGACTTTTTTCAGCGCGATCTTCGCGGGGGCGACGTTCACGACGATCTGGCTTTGTCGTAGCAGTTGCTCCTGCTCCCGCTTCTCGGCCTTGCTTCTCAGTAGGTGTCATTTAGAAGTCCAATCCCTTTTCGCGAGCTCCTTCTGCCAACGCTGCCACTCGACCATGGAAGCGGTTACCGCCACGATCAAAAACAACTACAGAAATTCCTTTTGCCTTTGCGCGCTCTGCAACAAGTTCTCCAACTTGGCGAGCCTTCTTTGTCTTATCTGCACTCACCTGACGTAGATCAGCCTCCATTGTTGAAGCGGAAGCTAGCGTGATCGACTTACTGTCATCAACGATCTGTGCAACAACATGGCGAGCCGAGCGGGTAACAACAAGACGTGGTCGCTCTGGCGTTCCTGAGACCTTTTTACGGACTCGGAAATGGCGACGGATTCTTGCAACCTGTGAAGAACCCTTAACTATCTTTTTTCTCATTACTTCTTACCTGCCTTACCAGCTTTACGACGGATGCGCGCACCTTGGAGATAAAGGCCTTTACCTTTGTAAGGATCGGCTTTACGTAGCTTCTGAATCTTTGCAACTGTCTCTCCGACAAGCTGCTTATCGATTCCTGAAACCTCTAACTCTGTCTGCGAAGGCGATATAAAGGTAATACCTTCTGGAGCAGGAAAGAGAATGTTATGTGAGTAACCAAGTTGGAACTCAAGATCGCTCCCCTTCAACGCTACACGGTAGCCAACGCCTGCAAGAATGATCTTCTTTGAGTAACCAGTTGTTACACCAGTGACCATATTTGAAATCAACGTTCTGGAAAGGCCATGTAGCTCTTTCGCTCGACGCTCATCGTTAGGTCGAATGACAACAAGTGCGCTCTCTTCTTTAGAGACAGTAATCGGCTCAGAAACAATCATTGAGAGAGTTCCTTTAGGGCCTTTCACTGAGATCGCGCTACCGTTTAATGAAACTTCAACGCCGGATGGAACTGGGATGGGCAATCTTCCGATTCGTGACATATTAGATCACCATACGTAGGCGAGAACTTCTCCGCCTACCCCGTTTTTATTGGCTTGCCTATCTGTAAGCAGCCCTTGTGAAGTTGAGATGATGGCAACGCCTAGCCCACCAAGCACTTTTGGTAGCCCTGTTGACTTGGCATAAACACGAAGTCCTGGTTTGGAGACGCGACGGAGTCCAGCGATGGAGCGTTCGCGATTTGAACCGTACTTAAGATCAAGTACCAGCGTTTTACCGAAACCTTCTTTATTCTCTTCAACTTTATAACCAGCGATATAGCCCTCTTGTTGAAGGATCACTGCGATACGCACCTTAACCGACGAAGACGGCATTCCAACCGTATCGTGGTAGGCCATATTGGCATTGCGGAGACGGCTAAGCATGTCCGCAATCGGATCTGTCATTGTCATCTTTGGCCTTGGGCCCTTCTTCGAGTGGTTTCCTTGATGATCTCACCAAGGACCTTTCCGATAGTTATTACCAACTTGCTTTTGAGATACCAGGTAGTTCACCACGGTGTGCCATCTCACGGAAGCACACGCGGCATATGCCGAATTTCTTATAAACAGAGTGAGGACGACCGCAGCGTTGGCAACGGGTGTACCCACGTACCTTGAACTTTGGCTTCCTGCTTGCTTTTACTTTTAGGCTCGTTTTTGCCATATTTTTACCCTTTTATTTCTCTGCGAACGGAAAACCAAACGCACGTAGGAGCGCAAGGCCTTCACTATCATTCTTGGCAGTGGTCACGATCGTGATATCCATACCACGAACGCGATCAATCTTGTCTTGAGGAATCTCAGCAAATACAACCTGCTCAGTAACGCCGAAGGTGTAATTACCTTTCCCATCAAATTGCTTTGGTGAAAGCCCTCGGAAGTCACGGACACGTGGAAGTGATACTGAAAGGAGGCGATCAAAGAACTCCCACATCCGATCACCGCGCATCGTCACATGTGCACCGATAGGCATTCCTTCACGTAATTTAAAGTTAGCTATCGATTTACGTGCTTTGGTGACAATCGGTTTTTGTCCTGTGATGATGGTGAGATCACGGACTGCGCCCTCGATCAACTTGGAGTCTTTAGCAGCTTCTCCAACGCCCATATTGACGATGATCTTTGTGATAGAAGGAATCTGCATTACATTTTTGTAACCAAATTCTTCTTTTAGCTTCGGAGCAATCTGCTCTCGATATCGCGACTTAAAGCGTGGTTGCGCAGCAATACTCATTAGATGTCCTTCCCGGTCCGACGAGAGATGCGGACATTTTTGCCAGCCTCGTCTTTGCGAACAGCAATCCGTGTTGCTTGATTATCTTCATCCAAGAGCATCACATTTGAGTAATGGATTGGCGCCTCAACGGTAAGAATTCCACCGGTCTTAACGCCACGATCGCTGGTGCTCTCTTTAGTATGTTTCTTTACTCGGTTAACGCCCTCTACAAGAACGCGCTCCTTTACAAGATCAACTTTAAGAACTGTTCCAGTGATTCCCTTATCTTTTCCAGCAATCACGAGGACGCGATCACCTTTTTTAATACGGGCCATTTAAATCACCTCCGGAGCTAATGAAATAATCTTCATAAAGCGCTTATCACGAAGCTCTCGAGCAACTGGTCCGAAAATACGAGTTCCTCGTGGCTCCATGTCATCTTTAATAATTACGGCAGCATTTTCATCAAATTTAATGTAGCTACCATCGGCTCGACGGTTCTCTTTCTTGGTACGAACGATGACGGCCTTTACGACCTCACCTTTCTTAACCTGACCGCCAGGAATAGCATCTTTAACTGAGCAGACAATGACATCACCGATACTTGCGTAACGTCGCTTGGTACCACCGAGTACACGGATGCAGAGCAGTTCGCGCGCGCCAGTGTTATCTGCCACGCGTAGCCTTGATTCTTGCTGAATCATTCTTCTCTACCTTTTCTCTTTATATCTCGGGGTTACTTTGCCTTCTCAAGGATCTGGACCACTCGCCAACGCTTAGTTGCCGATAACGGTCTCGTCTCCATGATCAGGACTCGATCGCCGATGCCCGCTGAGTTTTCCTCATCGTGGGCCTTAAATTTCTTACTCTTTGTCATAACTTTTGAATAAAGGCTATGCGCTGCTCGATCTTGCACAAGAACAACAACAGTTTTATCCATCTTGTCGCTGACTACTATGCCTTCACGGGTTTTGCGGAAGGGACGCTTCTCGCTCATGCAGCACCTCCGATACCTAATTCTCGTTCACGCAAGATCGTATAGATCCGCGCAATCTCTTTACGGACAGCGCCAAGTCGACCATGGCTCTCTAGTTGACCAGTAGCAGCTTGGAATCGAAGGTTAAATAGCTCTTCTTTCAAGCCTTTAACTTTCTCTTGTAACTCTTCTACTGGAAGAGCGCGTAGCTCTTCAATTTTTTCGCTTTTTGCCATTTATGCCTCCTCGCGACGGATAACGCGACACTTCACTGGGAGCTTGTGAATTGCACGAGTCATTGCCGCAGTTGCAACTTCTTCACTGACACCAGAGATTTCAAACATCACGCGACCTGGCTTAATGTTTGCAATCCACCACTCTGGTGATCCCTTACCAGAACCCATACGAGTTTCTGCTGGCTTCTTAGTTAGCGGTCGATCTGGATAAATATTGATCCAAACTTTTCCACCTCGTTTGATGTAACGAGTCATCGCAATACGAGCTGCTTCAATCTGACGGTTGGTTACATAACCACCCTCTAGAGCTTGAATTCCAAAGTCTCCAAATGAAGGAGTGGTTCCGCCTTTAGCTTTACCGCTTCGCTTAGGATGGTGCTGCTTACGATGTTTAACGCGACGTGGAATTAACATTTACGCCTCGCCTCCCTCGTTAGTTACTGGAGTTTCAACAACTGGTGCTTGGTCAACTGGTGCTTCCACTATTGGAGCTTGAGCAACTGGTGCTTCCACTATGGGAGCTTGAGCCACCGGCTCTGATTGAGAGATAGTCACTTCACCTTTTGGCGCACGGGGACGTTGTTGACGAGAAGTTCGTTGCTCTTTCGCCGCTTTTACTGCTGCAAGGGCTGCAGCTTCACGCTCGGCGCGAGATTCAATAACTTCACCTTTATAGATCCAGACCTTTACACCAATACGGCCAAAAGTTGTATGAGCTTCATGGAAGCCATAATCAATATCGGCGCGGAGGGTGTGAAGAGGTACTCGACCTTCTCGATAGAACTCTGACCGTGACATTTCAGCGCCACCAAGTCGACCACCACATTGAACACGGATGCCCTTTGCGCCAGCCTTCAAAGCTGTCTGCATTCCCTTACGCATTGCACGTCTAAAGGAGACACGAGCTGCAAGTTGTTCTGCGATGCCCTGAGCAACAAGCTGAGCATCAGTCTCTGCATTCTTTACTTCAAGAATATTGAGTTGAACCTGCTTGCCGGTTAATTTTTCAAGATCAAGACGGAGCTTGTCAGCTTCGGTTCCGCGACGACCAATAACAATTCCTGGTCGAGCTGTATGTAGATCGATACGGACCTTTTCACGAGTACGTTCGATCTCAATGCGGGAAACTCCAGCGCGCTCCATTTTCTTATGCATCATCCGACGGATCATGACATCTTCTTTTACATAATCCTTATAGAGCTTCTCTGCATACCAACGAGATTTGTACTCAGTTGTAATACCGAGGCGGAAGCCATGCGGGTTTATTTTTTGACCCATTACTTACTCACTTCCTCTCCGGTTGCAGCGCTAACTTCAGCAGTTGAGGTAGCTTCGGAATTTACTTTAGCTTCGACTACTGGAGTAGGTTCCTTCTCTATTTTCTTATCTATCTTGAGATCTGGACGATAGTTTTTATCATCAGAGATCACAACAGAGATCTGGCTTGAACGCTTAAGGATCTGATAACCGCGTCCTTGTGCTCGTGGTCTAAAGCGCTTCATAGTCATGCCTTCATTGACTACCGCTTCAGTTACCCAGAGCTCTTTGGCGTCACGGATATTTGGATTTTTCTGCTTTGCATTGGCAAGAGCAGAGTTAAGAAGAACATAAACATCTTCACTCACCGCAATCTGTGGCGAGAACTTAACGATGTTAAGCGCTTGATCAAGACGCTGACCGCGGATCATATTGACAACGCGGCGAGCTTTCTGAGGTGTTACCCGCAGACCACGAGCTTTCGCAGTTGCGACTAACGCAGTTGAATTAGCCAACTTTTGCCCTCCGATCGTCACCCTTGATATGTCCTCTAAAGGTACGAGTTGGCGCAAACTCACCGAGTTTATGGCCAATCATTGAGTCAGTAATAAAGACTGGAACATGCTTGCGGCCATCATGAACAGCGATGGTGTGACCAATCATGGAAGGAGTGATCGTTGAACGACGTGACCAAGTCTTAATAACAGTCTTGGTGTTCTTCTCGTTCTGGCCATCCACCTTCTTTTCAAGGTGAGCGTCCACGAATGGACCTTTCTTTAAGCTTCGTGCCATGCGCTCTCCTTAACGGGCCTTGTTTGCTGGACGACGACGGACAATGAGTTGATCGCTTGCTTTCTTCTTACGTGTACGAGATTCAGGCTTACCCCAAGGTGATACTGGATGGCGACCACCAGAGGTCTTTCCTTCACCACCACCATGTGGGTGATCAACAGGGTTCATAACAACACCACGAACTGTTGGACGACGGCCTTTCCAGCGCATACGTCCAGCTTTTCCATAGGAGATATTGGATTGTTCTGCGTTACCAACTTCACCAACGGTTGCTCGGCAACGAACATCAACATTTCTGATTTCACCTGAAGGCATACGCAGTTGCGCATACGGACCATCTTTTGCAACAAGCTGAATTGATGTACCAGCGCTGCGAGCAAGCTTTGCTCCTCCGCCAGGACGAATTTCAACTGCATGAACGACAGTACCTACCGGGATATTGCGAAGTGGCAAATTATTACCAGGCTTGATATCGGCACCTGCGCCAGTTTCAACTGTATCGCCTTGGTTCAATTTGTTAGGTGCAACGATGTAGCGCTTCTCGCCATCAGCAAAATGAAGGAGAGCGATACGTGCAGTCCGGTTTGGATCGTATTCGATATGAGCAACCTTTGCTGGGATGCCATCTTTATCGTTACGAACAAAATCAATAACGCGATATGCGCGCTTATGTCCGCCACCTTGATGACGTGTAGTGATCTTGCCGGAAGCGTTACGGCCACCCTTGGAATTGATCGGACGAACCAACGACTTTTCCGGAGTGGATCGTGTTACTTCAGCAAAGTCAGCCACACTCTTGGTTCGAGTGCCAGGCGTTCTTGGCTTGTACTTACGAAGTGCCATTTTTCCTTCTACCTTTTCTTTTCTACTCTTAAGACTGGTTAATTAAATCCTTGCGGATTTATCCAACCGGTCCTCCGAAGATGTCGATTCGTTGACCAGGAGCTACTGAGACAATTGCCCGCTTGGTGTCTTTACGCTTGCCGCGACCAAAACGTGTTGTCTTGGTCTTACCTTCACGGTTGATTGTGTTCACTTTCAGCACCTCAACTTTGAAGATTTTCTCTACAGCAATCTTTATCTCAGTTTTGTTTGCATCAGGTGCAACCAAAAATGTGTACTTATTCTGATCAAGTAGCCCATAGGATTTTTCAGAAACTACTGGAGCGATGAGAACGTCTCGATAATCTTTCATGCTGACACCTCGACTTCACTTTCGCGAGCAACCGCAGTTGCTGACTTACCCTTTGCCGGGCCAGAGATAAATTCTTTAAGCGCTCCTGAAGAGAAGATGACATCATCAGCAACAACAACGTCATAGGCGTTGAGTTGATCAGATGCGATCAGGTGAAGACCCTCTGCGTTACGTAACTTCAGCCAAGCTGGCTCTTCGCTACGTGAAAGAACTACAAGGGCGCGCTTACGCTCTGAGAACTGTCTAACCGCAGCGAGCGCACCTTTTGTATTTTCAACAGCAAAGATTCCTTCAACAACATGGATACGCTCATTTCGTTGACGATCAGAGAGCACGCCAGCAAGGGCAGCCTTGATCATCTTCTTAGGTGTGCGTTGATCATATTTACGTGGAACTGGACCATGAGCAACTCCACCATGGCGCTGATTTGGTGAACGAGTTGAACCCTGACGGGCGCGACCTGTTCCCTTCTGCTTAAAAGGTTTCTTTCCACCACCACTTACCTCACCACGGTTCTTCGCCTTATGTGTTCCTTGGCGAGCTGCAGCTAATTGCGCTGTCACAACCTGGTGAATGAGCGGGACATTTGTTTGAGCATCAAAGATTTCACCTGGAAGATCGATCGTTCCGGTCTTCTTTCCAGCAATATCTTTAACATCAAGAGTTAATGACATTATGCACCTGCCTTTTCATTTGCAGCTTTCTTTGCCGCTGAACGAATGAAAACTGTTGATCCGATAGCGCCAGGAATTGATCCGCTAACAAGAAGAAGATTCTTCTCTGCATCAACTTTGACCACTTTAAGGTTTTGCAAGGTAACAGTTTCAATACCCATGCGACCCATCATTCGCTTGCCTTTGAAAACTCGACCAGGTGTGGTTCGGTTACCGATAGAACCTGAAGTTCTATGTTTTCTCTCAACACCGTGTCCATCGCCAAATCCACGGAAATTGTGGCGCTTCATAACACCAGCAGTTCCCTTTCCAAGCGAGGTTCCAGTGGCATCAATAATTTCACCAGGGTTAAAAAGATCAGCTTTAATCTCTTGGCCCACTGTGTAGGAGTTTGCACTTGTTGTGCGAAGTTCAGCTACCTCTCTACGTGGGGTAACGCCGGCCTTGGCAAAGTGGCCTGCTTCAGGCTTTGTTACTTTGCGAGGATCTACTGCGCCAAATGCCAACTGAACAGCCTCGTAACCATCTTTTTCAGTGGTACGAACTTGAGTGACAACGCATGGTCCGGCTTCAATGACAGTTACAGGAATAACTTTGTTCTGCTCATCAAAGACCTGTGTCATACCGAGCTTGGTTCCAAGGATTCCCTTGATAGCCGAGCCGTGTGCTTGAGTATTTTTCATTGGTCAGATCTCCTAGAGCTTGATCTCAATATCAACGCCAGCGGGTAGATCGAGTCGCATCAAAGAATCAACAGTTTTAGGTGTTGGATCGATGATGTCGATAAGGCGCTTATGGGTGCGCATCTCGAAATGTTCGCGGCTGTCCTTATATTTATGGGGAGAGCGGATAACACAGTACGTATTTTTCTCTGTAGGCAGAGGTACTGGGCCTGCAACAGTTGCACCTGTGCGCTCGACTGTCTCCACGATTTTCTTCGCGGAAGAGTCGATCACCTCATGGTCGTATGCCTTGAGCCGAATTCGGATCTTCTGTCCGGCCATCTTTTCTCCTTTTTATTCTTTCGCTTCATTTATTTTCACTCTCTCACGAAAGTAGTAGAGCTCTCGCTCTACTACTTTCGTTCACACGAGAATGAAAGAGTTGTACTACTTTTTTACTTTTAAGTTTTTATTACGCCTTGATCTTAGTTACGCGACCTGCTCCAACGGTACGACCGCCTTCACGGATTGCGAAACGAAGCCCATCTTCCATAGCAATTGGTTGAATCAACGCAACTGCGATTTCGACGTTATCGCCAGGCATAACCATGTCTTTTCCTGCTGGAAGAGTTACAACACCAGTCACATCAGTTGTACGGAAGTAGAACTGTGGACGGTAGTTGTTGAAGAATGGAGTGTGGCGACCGCCTTCATCCTTTGAAAGGATGTAAACAGATGCATCAAAGTCTGTATGAGGAGTGATTGAACCAGGCTTAACGCAGACCTGACCACGCTCAACATCTTCACGCTTTAGACCACGGAGCAAGAGTCCAACGTTCTCGCCTGCTTGACCTTCGTCAAGAAGCTTGCGGAACATTTCAACGCCTGTAACAACAGTCTTCGCTGAAGTTGGACGGATACCAACGATTTCAATTTCTTCGTTGACCTTAACAATTCCACGCTCGATACGACCAGTAACAACAGTTCCTCGACCTGTGATGGTGAAGACGTCTTCAACTGGCATCAAGAATGGCTTATCAACTTCACGCTCTGGTTGTGGAATGAAATCATCAACAGCGGTCATCAAATCCATGATCTTGTTACCCCACTCGGCATCTCCCTCGAGAGCCTTAAGTGCAGATACGCGAACAATTGGAGTTGTGTCGCCAGGGAATTCGTACTTCTTAAGAAGGTCACGAACTTCTTCCTCAACGAGCATCAAAATTTCTTCATCATCAACCATGTCTGACTTATTAAGTGCAACAACGATTGATGGAACACCAACCTGACGGGCAAGGAGAACGTGCTCCTTGGTCTGTGGCATTGGACCATCAGTAGCGGCAACTACAAGGATCGCGCCGTCCATCTGAGCTGCACCAGTAATCATGTTCTTGATGTAGTCAGCGTGGCCAGGGCAGTCAACGTGTGCGTAGTGACGCTTCTCTGTCTGGTATTCGATATGGGCGATAGAGATGGTGATACCTCGTTGACGCTCTTCTGGCGCCTTATCGATCTGATCGAATGGTGTGAATGGGTTTACATCTGGATAACGATCGTGAAGCACCTTGGAGATCGCCGCAGTAAGAGTTGTCTTACCGTGGTCGATGTGACCGATGGTGCCGATGTTCACGTGCGGTTTTGTCCGCTCGAACTTCGCCTTTGTCACTTGCTGTCCTCTTTCTTTTTCTTTACTCGTGTGTGGTGTTACTCGCCGCGAACTTTGGCAATGATTTCTTTTGAAACCGCTGCAGGAACTTCTGCATAGGAATCAAACTGCATTGAGTAGGAAGCGCGACCTTGAGTCTTGCTTCTCAGATCTCCGACATAGCCGAACATCTCAGATAGCGGAACAAGCGCCTTAACAACGCGTGCACCTGAACGCTCATCCATAGCCTGTATTTGGCCACGTCGAGAGTTGAGATCGCCGATGACTTCACCCATGAAATCTTCAGGAGTGACGACTTCGACAGACATCATTGGCTCGAGCAGAGCAGGAGAAGCAAGTTTTGCTGCCTCCTTAAATGCTGCGATACCAGCAATCTTGAAAGCGAGCTCCGATGAGTCAACATCGTGATACGCACCATCAAGAAGAGTTACACGTACATCAGTTAATGGATAACCAGCAAGCGGGCCGGTCTGCATTGCATCTTGGCAACCATCATCAACTGCAGGGATATATTCTCGTGGAATACGTCCACCAGTAATTTTATTTACGAATTCGTATCCACCAACAACTTCACCAACAGGAAGTGGTTCGATAGCGATCTGGATTTTTGCAAACTGACCTGATCCACCTGACTGCTTCTTATGTGTGTAGTCATAACGATCAACCGGCTTACGCAGGGTTTCACGGTAGGCAACTTGTGGCTTACCAACATTTGCCTCCACTTTAAATTCACGCTTCATACGATCAACAAGAATTTCGAGGTGAAGCTCGCCCATTCCGCCAATAATGGTCTGGCCGGTCTCTTCATCACTTCGAACATGAAATGTTGGATCTTCTTCAGCAAGTCTTTGAATAGCAGTTCCAAGCTTTTCTTGATCGCCCTTTGTCTTTGGCTCAATAGCAACATGGATAACAGGATCTGGAAATTCCATTGATTCAAGAATTACTGGTTTATCAGAATCACAGAGAGTATCTCCTGTTGTAGTGTCTTTAAGTCCCATAACCGCAATGATCATTCCTGCGCCAGCGCTATCACGTTCTTCGCGCTTATTTGCATGCATCTGATAAATCTTGCCGATCCGCTCTTTACGATCTTTGGTGGAGTTAAGAACAGCGCTACCTGATGTGAGTTTTCCAGAGTAAATTCTTACGAAAGTTAACTTTCCAAGGTGTGGATCGCTCATGATTTTAAATGCAAGAGCAGAAAATGGCTCTGAATCAGATGGTTGCCTGGAAATTTCAACAGATGAGTCGCCCATCTTGGTACCAACAATTGCATCCACATCAAGTGGATTAGGAAGGTAACGGACCACTGCATCAAGCATTGGCTGAACGCCTTTATTTTTAAAGGCAGAACCGGTTAATACTGGAGTTGCTTTATCGGCAATCGTTGCACGACGAATTCCTGCAATGATCTCTTCTTTGGAGAGCTCTTGTCCTTCAAGATACTTCTCCATGATCTGATCATCTTTATCGGCTAAAGTCTCTAGTAGTTCATAGCGAGCTTTTGCTGCCGCCTCTTGAAGATTGGCAGGAATCTCTTCAACAACATAGTCATCACCGATTTTTGTCTCACCAGGCCAGACCAGAGCCTTCATATCAATGAGATCAACAACTCCGATGAAATCTCCTTCAGCGCCAATTGGTATTTGAAGAACGAGAGGTGTTGCCTTGAGACGATCTTTGATCATCTCTACACAACGTTCAAATGATGCGCCAGTTCGATCAAGCTTATTTACAAAACAAATCCGCGGGACTTTATATTTATCTGCTTGGCGCCAGACAGTCTCCGACTGTGGCTCAACACCAGCAACGCCATCAAAAACAGCAACTGCGCCATCAAGTACACGTAGTGATCGCTCTACCTCAACAGTAAAGTCAACGTGGCCAGGTGTATCAATAATGTTAATGAGATGGTCTTTCCAGAAACAAGTTGTTGCTGCAGAGGTGATAGTGATACCGCGCTCTTGCTCTTGTTCCATCCAGTCCATGGTGGCTCCACCTTCGTGGACCTCACCAATCTTGTAGTTGATACCGGTATAGAAAAGGATGCGCTCTGTCGTCGTTGTCTTACCAGCATCAATATGAGCCATGATGCCGATGTTTCGGACAGTTGAAAGATCTACTGCGGTGTCAATTGCTGCCACGGTCTCTTCCTTCTCCTTCTCTTCCCTTTAAATACATCTCTTATCTCTTAACAATTTATTAAGAGATAGTTATTAATTACCAGCGATAATGTGCGAAGGCTTTATTGGCCTCTGCCATCTTATGAGTATCTTCTCGTCGCTTAACAGCAGCGCCTAAGCCGTTGCTAGCATCGATAATTTCATTTGTTAAACGCTCTGCCATTGATTTTTCGCGGCGATCTTTTGCATTCTCGACCAACCAACGGAGCGCAAGTGTCATTGAGCGAGCAGCTTTTACCTCAACAGGAACCTGATAAGTAGCGCCACCAACGCGGCGAGAGCGAACTTCAACTGCTGGCTTTACATTATCGATTGCTCTTTTTAAAGTAATAACTGGATCAGTTTCAATCTTTGCGCGACAACCTTCTAAAGCATTGTAAACAATCGCTTCTGCAGTTGATCGCTTTCCTGCTGTAAGAACGCGATTAATTAGCGCAGTAACAACTGGTGAGTTATAAACAGGATCAGCGATAACCTGCTTTTTCGGGGCGGGACCTTTACGTGGCATTATCTATCTCCCCTTATTTCTTTTCTCGCTTAGCGCCATAACGTGAGCGCGCTTGTTTACGATCTTTAACACCTTGAGTATCGAGAGAGCCGCGGACGATCTTGTAACGAACGCCGGGAAGATCTTTCACACGACCACCGCGTACCAAGACGATGGAGTGCTCTTGCAAATTATGTCCTTCACCTGGAATGTATGCAGTTACTTCCATTCCACTTGTTAGCCGCACACGAGCAACTTTGCGAAGCGCTGAATTCGGCTTCTTAGGAGTTGTTGTGTAAACGCGGGTGCAGACACCACGACGTTGCGGACTTCCTTTAAGAGCAGGCGTTGTCGTCTTTGAAGACTTTTCAACGCGACCCTTACGGACCAGCTGCTGAATTGTTGGCACTACTTCTCTCTTCTCTCTCGAGCTTCAACTCTCCGACCCACGAGGTCGGGCGTGTTGAAACTACTTCGCTATTTCATCAGGGCAAAATTAAAAGCGTATTTCTACAGAGTTCATTTGCAAAGATGTACTGCTCTTTCTTACTGCCTAACCTTTTCTACCGATTTCAGCAACGAAATAACCGGTAAAAAGACGGGTTCCGATAAAGGAAGACCAATTAAGCAAGAGGGTGAGGGTAGCTCAAATAGCCGGGGCGGGTCAAAATGGCCCTACCCCGCTCTCACGTAAAATCACTGGATTTGCCAGATCCGACACGCCGAATAGCCCTGAGCCAGATGGGAGTATTCGCACCTGATGAGTGAAAATCTTGTAGCCACTTCAAAACCTAGGCTCCGCGGGGTCATTCATCTGGTCATGTCCCCAATTTCTCTTGTCGCCGGGTTAACCCTGGTCACGATCGCCCAAGAATTCCGAGGGCGGCTATCACTAGGAATCCTCACCCTCACCGCCGGGCTGCTCTTTACCTCCAGCGCCCTCTATCACCGAGTTCGCTGGCGAGATTCTACAAAAGCGCTCTGGCGAAGAATCGATCATGCCAATATCCCACTCCTGATAGCAGGTACCTATACCCCTTTCGCTCTCTTCTTATTAGAGCGTGGAGAAGCAACGCTTCTCCTCTCCATTATCTGGGGAACAGCGATCACCACCGCTATTTTTCGAATTGCTTGGATCAATTCACCAAGATGGCTCTATGTTCCGTTATATATCGGATTAGGTTGGATCGCCTTAATTTATCTTCCAGAGTTTTATACCAATGGCGGCGTAGTAATTTTTACTTTAATTCTTCTTGGTGGAATTCTTTACTCACTTGGTGGAATTATTTATGGATTAAAAAAACCAAATTTTTCAATCAACTGGTTTGGATTCCATGAACTCTTTCATGCAATGACAGCAGCTGCTTTTATTCTTCACTTTATCGCTGCAGCGCTCGTTGTATATCAAAGTAATTAATTAGGAATAAAATAAAAAGAAGGGCCTTAGAAATTCTAAGGCCCTTCTGTATTAATTATTTACAGGCGATATTTTGCTATTAACGCGCATCCACATCAAATTCATCAAGCCTGACTGCTGCTCCTGAACCTGTTATATCAAATGGTGAGTACTCATACTCATCATATGCGGCATAAACAGCTGCTTTTGCCTCCTCTGTAGGTTCAACCTTAACGTTGCGATAACGCGCAAGGCCGGTACCTGCAGGGATGAGCTTGCCAATAATGACATTCTCCTTAAGTCCAAGGAGTTGATCGCGCTTTTCAGATAAAGCTGCATCGGTAAGTACTCGAGTCGTCTCTTGGAATGAGGCGGCAGATAGCCACGACTCAGTTGCAAGAGATGCCTTTGTAATACCCATAAGTTCAGCTCGACCCGTTGCAGCTTTTCCACCCTCTTGCACAACGCGACGGTTCTCTGATTCAAGGCGAGCGCGGTCAACGAGCTCTCCTGGAAGAAGATCAGCATCGCCAGGTTCTAAGACTGTAACGCGCTTGAGCATCTGTCGGACGATAATTTCAATATGTTTATCGTGGATAGAGACACCCTGTGATCGATAAACCTCTTGAATTTCAGTGACGAGGTGGATCTGTGTTGCTCGTGGACCAAGGATTCGAAGAACTTGCTTCGGATCAATTGCACCAACAACCATTTTCTCACCAACACCAACTCGAGATCCTTCTTCAACAAGAAGTTTCTGACGTCGAGTAAAGGGATAAGCAACAGCTTCGCTTCCATCATCTGGAGTCACCAGAATCTTCTTGCCCTTTGCATCCTCAATAAAGGAGACAACGCCAGCTGATTCAGCAATTGGTGCAACGCCCTTTGGTGTTCGCGCTTCGAAGAGCTCAACAACACGTGGTAGACCATGTGTGATGTCATCTCCAGCAACGCCACCGGTATGGAAGGTACGCATTGTTAACTGTGTACCAGGCTCACCAATTGATTGTGCCGCGATAATTCCAACAGCCTCACCAACATCAACCATCTTTCCAGCTGCCATTGATCGGCCGTAGCAAGCTGCGCATTGGCCAAATTTGGAATCACAGGTAAGGACAGATCGAACCTTTATCTCGCTCACTCCAGCTGAAACGAGGGTATCAATATGGTGATCTCCAAGTTCTGTACCAGCAGGAAGAATTTCTTTTCCGCTCATTGAAACTGTCTCAGCAAGAACTCGTCCAAAGATCGCTGTCTCTACATACTCATCACGGACTAGGCCCTCACTGCTCTTTGCTGCGATAGCAAGAGTTAAGCCGCGATCGGTACCGCAATCTTCTTCACGGATGATGACATCTTGTGCCACATCGCAGAGACGTCGAGTGAGGTAACCAGAATCTGCAGTTCGCAGCGCAGTATCGGCAAGACCTTTACGAGCACCGTGAGTTGAGATGAAGTATTCAAGAACGGAGAGGCCTTCGCGGAAGTTTGACTTAATCGGCCGGGCAATAATTTCGCCCTTTGGATTAGCCACAAGTCCACGCATACCTGCGATCTGACGGATCTGCATCATATTTCCGCGAGCACCGGAGTAGACCATCATCCATACCGGATTGGTACGAGGGAAGTTATTCTCCATGCTCTCTGCGATCTTTGCAGTCGCTTCAGTCCAGATTTCAATAAGTTCTTGACGGCGCTCATCATTGGTGATGAGTCCATTGTCGTATTGTTGCTGAACTTTATCGGCATCAGTCTCATACTTATCTAAGATATTTTGCTTATCTGGCGGAGTAACAACATCTTCAATACCAATTGTTACCGCAGCGCGAGTTGCCCAATAGAAGCCAAGTTCCTTTAGCCCATCAAGGACTGCCGCAACGACAACTTTAGGGTAGGCCTCAGCAAGTTTATCTACGATGCTTCCAACAACCTTCTTTGTTACATCTTCTTCAATGTATCCAAAAGATTCAGGCAAGACTTCATTAAAAAGGGCTCGACCAAGAGTTGTCTCTTTCGTTACGCCATTTACGCGAAGCTTGATTTTTGCTTGAAGCGATAGTGATCTCTGATCAAATGCCATCAAAGCCTCTGGAATAGATCCAAATGCCCGACCTTCACCCACTTCACCTTCACGGAGTGAGGTTAAGAAATAAATTCCTAGAACCATATCTTGTGTAGGTGATGCAAGAGGGCGACCGCTTGCAGGAGAGAGAATATTGTTGGAAGAGAGCATGAGAATTCGTGCCTCAGCCTGCGCTTCAGCAGAGAGAGGTACATGTACCGCCATCTGATCACCATCAAAGTCTGCGTTAAAGGCTGTACAGACAAGTGGGTGGATCTGAATTGCTTTACCTTCAATCAGAAGTGGCTCAAAGGCTTGAATTCCAAGGCGGTGAAGAGTTGGTGCACGGTTAAGTAGCACTGGATGCTCTGCAATTACCTCTTCTAAAACATCCCAAACAACTGAACGTGAACGCTCAACCATCCGCTTAGCAGATTTAATATTTTGGGCATGATTGAGATCAACAAGTCGCTTCATAACAAATGGCTTGAAGAGTTCTAGCGCCATCTGTTTTGGTAGACCGCATTGATGCAATTTCAGCTGTGGACCAGCAACAATTACTGATCGTCCTGAGTAATCAACGCGCTTTCCAAGAAGGTTCTGACGGAATCGACCTTGCTTACCTTTGAGCATATCGCTCAAGGATTTAAGGGCTCGATTTCCTGGACCTGTAACAGGGCGACCACGACGACCATTATCAAAGAGCGCATCAACAGCTTCCTGCAACATACGCTTCTCATTGTTGACAATGATTTCAGGTGCGCCAAGATCAACTAATCGCTTGAGACGATTATTTCGATTGATAACGCGGCGATATAGATCATTAAGATCTGATGTCGCGAAACGTCCACCATCGAGTTGAACCATTGGACGTAGATCTGGCGGAATGACTGGAACGCAATCTAGAACCATCGATGCCGCAGCATTGCTCGTGGTGAGGAAGGAGTTGACTACTTTGAGACGCTTAATCGCACGGGTCCTCTTCTGTCCCTTACCCGTCTGGCTAAGATCATTGAGCTTGTCAAACTCTGTCTGAAGATCAAAAGTTTCTAGACGTCGCTGAATTGCAGCTGCGCCCATTGCACCTTTGAAATAAATTCCATAACGATCGCGCATTGCACGGTAGAGATTCTCATCGCCTTCAAGATCTTGAACTTTAAGATTTTTAAATCTTGTCCAGACCTCTTGTAGGCGATCTAACTCTTTCTGATGGCGCTCACGAATTGTCTTTAACTCACGCTCACCAGCTTCACGAACTTTCCGACGGGCATCTGATTTTGCGCCCTCTTCTTCCAGCTCTGCAAGATCTTCCTCAAGTTTCTTCTGACGAGTATCAAGATCTAGATCTCGTTTTGTCTCGATCTTCTTGATATCGGCAAATAACTTCTTTTCAAGCTTTGGCATATCTTCTTCACGAGCTGGAGCATCTACATCGGTAATCATGTAGGCAGCGAAGTAGATAACTTTCTCTAAATCTTTTGGAGCTAGGTCTAAAAGATATCCAAGTCGGCTGGGTACGCCCTTGAAGTACCAGATATGGGTAACTGGGGCTGCAAGTTCAATATGGCCCATTCGCTCGCGACGAACTTTGGCGCGAGTGACCTCAACACCGCAACGCTCGCAGATAATTCCTTTAAAACGGACCCGCTTGTACTTACCGCAATAACATTCCCAGTCACGAGTTGGTCCAAAGATCTTTTCATCAAAGAGACCATCTTTTTCTGGCTTCAGTGTTCGATAGTTGATCGTCTCTGGCTTCTTTACCTCACCAAAAGACCACTCTCGAATATTTTGAGCTGATGCAAGTCCGATACGTAGTTCATCGAAGAAATTGACGTCTAACATAATTTATCTCTCCCCCATCACACTTCTTCGACCGAGCTTGGCTCAACTCGTGACAAGTTGATTCCTAACTCTTCCGCGGTTCGGAATACTTCTTCATCAGTATCGCGTAGAGCGATTGCAACACCCTCAGATGAAAGAACTTCAACATTGAGGCAGAGTGACTGCATTTCTTTTACCAAGACCTTAAATGACTCAGGAATACCTGGCTCTGGAATATTTTCACCCTTAACGATTGCTTCATAAACTTTTACACGACCTAGAACATCGTCAGATTTAATGGTGAGAAGTTCTTGAAGTGTGTAAGCAGCTCCGTAAGCTTCAAGAGCCCAAACTTCCATCTCACCAAATCGCTGACCACCAAATTGAGCTTTTCCACCCAGAGGTTGTTGCGTGATCATGGAGTATGGACCAGTTGAACGTGCGTGAATCTTGTCATCAACCAAGTGGTGGAGTTTTAAGATGTACATATATCCAACGGAAATTCCATCGCGATATGGCTCACCAGAACGGCCATCATAAAGCTGAGCTTTTCCACCTGGGCCAACTAGCTGCATTCCATCTTGATTTGGCAGCGTTGATCCAAGAAGTCCGAAGATCTCCTCTTCACGTGCGCCATCAAAGACTGGAGTAGCAACGCGAGTGCCTGGCTCTGCAGATTCTGCACCGAGATCGCGCATACGCACTTTCCAGGCTTCATCACTTCCGACAATATTCCAACCACTCTTTGCAACCCACCCTAGGTGAGTTTCAAGAACTTGGCCTACATTCATTCGACCAGGTACGCCAAGTGGATTTAGAACGATATCAACCGGAGTTCCATCTTCAAGAAATGGCATATCTTCAACTGGAAGAATCTTTGAGATAACACCTTTATTACCGTGACGTCCTGCAAGTTTGTCACCATCTTGAATCTTACGCTTCTGCGCAACATAGACTCGAACAACTTGATTAACACCGGCAGGTAAGTCATAGCCTTCATCGATATCTTGAATCTTTACATCGATGATTCGACCACCTTCACCGTGAGGAACTTTAAGTGAGGTATCGCGAACTTCACGAGCTTTTTCACCAAAGATTGCACGGAGCAAGCGCTCTTCTGGAGTCAATTCAGTCTCTCCCTTTGGAGTGACCTTTCCAACCAAAATATCGCCTGGGACAACTTCTGCACCAATTCGGATGATTCCACGCTCATCAAGATCTGATAAAACTTCTTCAGAGACATTTGGAATGTCGCGAGTAATTTCCTCTGGTCCAAGCTTGGTATCTCTTGCATCTACTTCATACTCTTCAATATGGATCGATGAGAGAACATCATCTTGTACTAATCGCTGCGAGAGAATAATTGCATCCTCGAAGTTATGTCCTTCCCATGACATAAATGCCACAAGAAGATTCTTGCCAAGAGCCATCTCACCATTTTGGGTGCTTGGTCCATCAGCAATAACTTGACCAATCGAAATTTTATCTCCAGCAGAAACTACAGCTTTCTGATTACGCGAAGTTCCTTGATTTGAGCGGATGAATTTCTCTAAGAAATAAAGATCATCGCCACCTTCATCATTTTTTATCGTAACAGAGTTGGCTTCGACAGCGGTAACAACGCCCGGCTTTGTTGCAATAACAACATCACCAGCATCGACTGCTGCTCTAAATTCCATACCAGTTCCAACAAGTGGCGCCTCTGCTTTGATCAGCGGTACTGCTTGACGCATCATGTTAGATCCCATAAGGGCGCGGTTGGCATCATCATGCTCGAGGAATGGAATCATCGCTGTTGCAACAGAGACCATCTGACGTGGTGAAACATCCATGTAATCGACTTCATCAGCAAGGATGTACTCGACCTCTCCACCTCGACGTCGAACCAGAACCTTTGATTCAGCAAAATGATTATCATCGTTAAGCGGTGCATTTGCCTGCGCAATAACGTGTTCATCTTCTTGATCAGCAGTTAGGTAATCAACATGATCGGTGACTTTACCTTTCACAACTTTTCTATAAGGAGTCTCCACAAAACCAAATGGTGTTAGCCGTGCATATGTTGCCAGCGCACCAATCAGACCAATGTTTGGACCTTCTGGAGTTTCAATTGGACACATACGTCCATAGTGAGATGGGTGAACATCTCGGACTTCAAAGCCAGCTCGATCACGAGATAACCCGCCAGGTCCAAGCGCAGAGAGACGGCGCTTATGGGTAAGTCCTGAAAGTGGGTTTGTCTGATCCATAAACTGTGAAAGTTGTGAAGTTCCAAAGAACTCTTTAATTGAAGCAGTCACAGGACGGATATTGATCAAAGTCTGAGGCGTAATTGCTTCCACATCTTGAGTAGTCATTCGCTCACGAACAACGCGCTCCATACGTGAAAGACCGATACGGACCTGATTTTGAATCAATTCACCGACGCTACGTAGGCGACGATTTCCAAAGTGATCAATATCGTCAACTTCAACGCGAACTTCCCGACCTGCCTCTTGCACCTGGCGGCCATAATCCATAAAGGCATCGCCTCTATGTAGCGCTGCAAGATAACGGATTGTTGCAACGATATCTTCAATACTTAAAAGGCTCTGCGTTAATTCGTGCTTTAACCCAAGCTTCTTATTAATCTTGTAACGACCGACCTTGGCCAAGTCATATCGCTTTGGATTAAAATAAAGATTCTGGATTAATTGAAGCGCTGCCTCTTTTGTTGGTGGCTCACCTGGTCGCATCTTGCGGTAAATATCAAGGAGCGCATTATCTTGATCATGAACTGTATCTTTTTCAAGAGTATTTTTCATTGATTCAAATTCGCCAAATTCTGAAGCTACTTGTTCATCGCTCCAGCCAAGGGCTTTAAGAAAAACAGTTACCGATTGCTTACGCTTTCGATCGATACGGACGCCAACAAAATCTTTCTTATCGATTTCAAATTCAAGCCAAGCGCCACGGCTTGGAATGACTTTGGCGGTGAGAATATCTTTATCAGAAGATTTTTCGATGGTTCGCTCGAAATAAACTCCCGGTGAACGAACTAGCTGTGAAACAACTACACGCTCTGTTCCGTTGATAACAAAAGTTCCTCGAGGAGTCATGAGCGGGAAATCACCCATGAAGACAGTCTGGGATTTAATTTCACCAGTAATGTTGTTCATAAATTCTGCAGTAACAAAGAGTGGACGCGCATAAGTTATATCGCGCTCTTTACACTCAGTGACTGTGTACTTGGGCTCTTCAAAGTGATGATCGCGAAATGAGAGCGACATCGTTCCTTGAACATCTTCAATTGGAGAGATCTCCTCGAAGATTTCTTGAAGACCAGATTGTTTAGGGACATCATCGCGTCCTGCTGCTTCTGCTTCGCTAAGTCGTGTTTTCCACGCCGCGTTACCAAGCAACCAATCGAAGCTTTCGATTTGGTGCGCTAGTAAGTTAGGCACTTCCTGTGGTTCACGGATCTTTGCGAATGAAATACGTTTTGGAGCTTGTGATTTCGATTTCGCGGCCAAGAGATTTCCTTCCGAAGGTAATGCGCACCAAGCCATAGGGCCTCAGCCGCTATATGCAGGACCCATAGGAAATTTGTGCGAAGGGCAAGGGTATCGCCCCCACCGCCAAGGTGTCTAATCCGCTTGTACTCCCAGCTGAGGCAAAAAGCAAGAACCCCCGCAAGAGATTCCTGCGGGGGGTTCCTTACCACTCCTCAATCGATCTAAACCGATCTACCGGAGTTAAATTGAGCCTACTTAACTGTGACCTTTGCGCCAGCGGCTTCAAAAGCTGCCTTTGCCTTCTCAACAACATCCTTGCTCACATTCTCAAGAATTGTCGCTGGGGTCGCATCAACGAGATCTTTAGCTTCCTTAAGACCTAGCGCTGAGTTGAGGGCACGTACCTCCTTGATCACTGCAATCTTCTGTGATCCTGCATCATCAAGGATGAGGGTGAACTCATCTTGTGCCGCAGCAGCTTCGCCACCAGCGGCGCCACCTGCGGCAGCAGCTGCAACCGGAGCTGCTGCTGTCACATCGAATTCTGTTTCAAACGACTTTACGAACTCAGAGAGTTCTACCAAAGTCATTTCCTTGAACTGACCGAGAAGTTCGTCGGTGCTGAGCTTTGCCATGATTGTTATCCTTTTCCTTTGGTTTCTCTACTTATTCGCTTTTTTCTTCTGATGGCTCTTCTGAAATTACTTCAGAAGCTGCCTCTGCAACGGGTGCTGCCTCTGCAACGGGTGCTGGGGCGCCGCTCTGCGCCTCCATTTTAATTCGGAGCGCATCAAAGACGCGTGCAGCTTTAGCAAGTGAGCCCTTCATAGCACCTGCAAGCTTGGCGAGGAGAACTTCGCGAGACTCAAGGTCTGCAAGTTTCATAATCTCGGCTGCAGTGATCTGTTTGCCTTCGTAAATTCCACCCTTAATTACAAGAGCGGGATTTTCCTTCTGGAAGTTCTTTAAAGACTTCGCAGCGGCAATTGGGTCACCTTTTATAAATGCAAGCGCAGATGGACCGGTGAGAAGCGAAGAATCGATATCAACGCCGGCATCTTTTGCAGCAATCTTTGTCAGGGTGTTCTTCACTACCGAATACTTGGTCTCTTCACCAAGTGATCGACGTAGCGCTTTCATTGAGGTCACGGATAATCCGCGATACTCAGTCAGAATTGTTGCCTGAGCTGATTTGAAATCTTCAACCAGTTCAGTAACTGCAGCTGACTTATCAGGGCGAGCCATTCGGCTTCCTTTCCTAGTGCTCTTCTTATTGCTTAATTACCTATCCACTTAACCTATCCACTTACCTATCCACTTATGCCTTAAATGAGAAAAACCCCGACGCATAGAGGCGTACGGGGTAAACCGTTCGAACCTATGCGGGCCGTCTTTCGACATTTACTTCGATTTATTAATCTTGATAGATTGTTAAATCAAAACCGGCAGTCTGCGGTGAGGAGGCAGAGATTAGATCAAAACCCCTGCCCCCGTCAAAATTCTTATTGAATTGGCGCTGCACCTTCGCGAGCGAAGTTGGTATCGAGCGCAATTCCAGGGCCCATTGTTGTTGATACAACAGCTTTGCGAATATACCGTCCCTTTGATGATCCTGGCTTAGCACGCATAACCTCTTCGATCGCTGCTGCGTAGTTATCGGCGAGCGCATCTTCGCTAAATGATGCCTTACCGATAAGGAAATGTAGATTGGAATTTTTATCAATACGGAATTCGATTTTTCCGCCTTTGATATCGGTAACAGCTTTCGCTACATCCGTAGTAACTGTTCCAGTTTTAGGGTTTGGCATTAAGCCACGAGGTCCAAGAACTTTTCCAAGACGACCAACTTTGCCCATCAACTCTGGAGTTGAGACAACAGAGTCATAATCAAGGCGACCTTTAGAGACCTCATCAATTAATTCATCGCCACCGACAATATCGGCCCCGGCAGCTCGCGCTTCATCTGCTCGCTCACCCGTTGCAAAAACAAGAACGCGTGCCGTCTTTCCAGTTCCATGGGGCAAATTAACTGTGCTCCGTACTGCTTGATCTGCCTTCTTGGGATCTACGCCCAATACCAGTGCCACCTCAACAGAGGGATCAAACTTCACAGTGACCGTATCTTTAACCAACTTCATAGCGGTTAAGGGAAGGTAGAGCGAGCTCTCATCAATTTTGGCAGCTGCTTCTCTATATTTCTTACTGCGCTTCATATCTTCTCCATTCATAGCTTAAGAGAGGATCTCTCTCTTAACTGATTGAGTTGTGGTTAGCGGAGATGCGCTCTCCTCCCACCTACTTCTGTAATGCTTATTTAATTTTTATTCAGTTATTTCAGTTATTGAACAACAACACCCATCGAGCGAGCTGTTCCAGCAATAATTTTGCTTGCCGCTGCTAAGTCATTGGCATTGAGATCTGACATCTTGACCTTGGCAATCTCTTCTACTTGAGCCTGGGAAATTGTTGCAACTTTCGTCTTATGTGGAACTGCAGATCCTTTTTCAATTCCAGCAGCCTTAAGAATCAGACGTGAAGCCGGAGGAGTCTTAGTAATGAAGGTAAATGATCGATCTTCATAAACGGTGATCTCAACCGGGATGATCTGACCTTTCTGACTCTCTGTCGCAGCGTTATATGCCTTAACAAAGTCCATGATGTTTACACCATGTTGACCAAGTGCAGGTCCAACTGGTGGAGCTGGTGTTGCTGCTCCTGCTTGGATCTGTAGCTTGATGAGAGCTGAGATCTTCTTCTTTGGTGCCATTTTCGTCTCCCCTTTTACCTTTTTCTTTTAAATTCTTGATCTCTTAATTACTGTTGATTACGGCTGATTACAATTTTTGTACTTGATGGAATGAGAGCTCAACTGGAGTCTCTCGACCAAAAATTGAAACCAAGACCTTAAGTTTTGCCTGCTCCGGCATAATCTCACTGATCGATGCTGGAAGGGTTGCAAAAGGACCATCCATAACGGTGACTGACTCTCCGATAGTGAAATCCACCATTCGAATCTCTGGCTTCGTTGATTTCTTCAGCTCCTTTGGAGCGATCATCTTCTCAACTTCATCAAGTGGAAGTGGGCTTGGATGATGCGAGTTACCGACAAAGCCAGTTACCCCAGGGGTATTTCGAACGCAAGACCAGGATTCATCAGTGAGATCTAGCCTTACCAAAACATAACCTGGATAAATATTTCGCTTTACAACTTTAAATTGACCATTCTTAAGCTCTCTTACCTCTTCTTCAGGTACCTCAATCTGGAAAATAAAATCTTCCATATTCATGGAGGTAATACGCTGTTGAAGATTTGCCTTAACGCGCTTTTCGTATCCAGCATAGGAGTGAATAACAAACCATTCACCCGGCGCAGCCTGGAGCGCTCTGCGAAATTCTAGTAACTCAGGATCAACCTCTTCTTCAAGTTCTAGATCATCCAGATCAGCGGAGCTATCACCATCAATAGAGCTATCGACAGCTAAATCATCTGAATCAGTTGCAATAACATTTTCATCACTTTTTTCAATATCTATCGCCACTGGGGAGTCTGTTACCACTGGGGAGTCGCCAGCAGTTAGTTGATTTTCAAATTCACTCATCTTACTTATCCTCCAAAGACCCAGAAAATGATCTTTGTTAGCCCAAGATCAAAAATTGAAATAACCGAAATCATAAATGTTACGAAAGCCATAACAACGATGGTGTAGGTGTTGACCTGTTTTCTCGTTGGCCAAACGACTCGACGGAGCTCAGAAATCACCTGTCGATAGAATTGCGGAATACGGGCGAAGAAATTCTTTTCTTCGGTACCGACTTCTTCGCTCATCTGGCTTCCTCTCTCTTTCTTCACTACGACTTCATAACTTTTTCTTTTATCTCAAATAATTACTGCTACTGATTGAGACAGATCAGTAACGCTGGCAGGGCAGGAGGGACTTGAACCCCCAACCGCCGGTGTTGGAGACCGGAACTCTGGCCAATTGAGCTACTGCCCTATATGACAATTGTTTGGGCATGCAAAAGCATGACCTTTTTCATAATCGTTGAGATGTAAACGACTAACCAAATGTCAGGAGGGTGAGTGTAGGTCACTTCAGCCCCCCAGGTCTAACCCGGCTCTAATTCGGGCTCTAATTCGGGCTCTAATTCGGGCTCTAGATCCAGCTTTACGAGCCGCCTGTCCAACGCTGAAATCGCAGTTGAACTCCCGATATCCAATTCGCGATCGAGACGATCACTTGGCAGAGTACGCCTATGGCCCGGATCTCAGCGCGAATTGCGGCAATCACCGAATCTGCAACTTTAGCGGTCGATGCAAAAGCTAAGGCGTTGAAAGCCGCCGGCCGGCCAGTTATCGGATTTGGCGCAGGAGAACCTGATTTCCCGACACCGAGTTATGTCGTTGATGCTGCGATAGCGGCGGCAAGTCAAGTTGCCAACCATCGATATACGCCAACGCCAGGGCTTCCAGAACTTCGCGAGGCAATTGTTGCAAAAACAAAACGGGATTCTGGTTATGAAATTACAGCAGATCAAGTACTTGTTACCAATGGTGGAAAGCAATCTGTCTATCAATCCTTTGCCGCGATTTTAGATCCAGGCGATGAAGTTTTACTTCCTGCGCCATATTGGACCTCATACCCAGAGTGCATCAAGCTTGCAGGTGGTAACCCTGTTGAAGTTTTTGCAGATGAGAAGCAAGATTATCTAGTCACTGTTGCGCAGTTAGAGGCAGCCCTTACCGAGAGAACAAAAGTTTTACTCTTCTGCTCTCCTTCTAATCCAACCGGAGCGGTCTATACCCCCGAGCAAGTACTAGAGATTGCAAAGTGGGCAGATAGTAAAAACCTATGGATCATCACCGATGAAATCTATGAACACCTTCTCTTTGATGGAGCGATGGCACCATCAATTCCAGTTATCTATCCACCGATTGCCGATCGAACAATTATTCTCAATGGAGTTGCTAAAACCTATGCAATGACTGGATGGCGCGTTGGTTGGATGATTGGACCAAAAGATGTCATCAAAGCAGCGACCAATCATCAATCACATCTCTCATCAAATGTTGCAAATATCTCACAACGCGCAGCGCTCGCTGCAGTCGCTGGAACTCTCGATGTAGTTAACGAGATGCTTGCTGCTTTTGATCGAAGACGTAAATTGATTGTTGCCGCTCTCAACGATATCCCCGGTATTTACTGCCCTATGCCTAAAGGAGCCTTCTATGTTTATCCCTCTGTTAAAGGTGTTCTTGGTAAAGAAATTGACGGTAATCGTCCGACGACTTCTAGTGAGCTTGCTGCGCTCATACTTGAAAAAGTAGAAGTTGCCGTAGTTCCAGGTGAAGCATTTGGACCCTCAGGATATTTACGACTTTCTTATGCAACATCTGATCAGGATATAGTTGAAGGTATTGCCAGAATTAAAGATCTACTCTCAAAAGCCAAGTAATCGCACCTCACTTTCTAGCCTAATAGCAAATTTCTCTTCCACTGCTTTGATACATACCTGCGCCAATTTATAGATCTCTTCTGCAGTTGCACCTTCTCCACCTTCTGCGCTGCCTGACCGATTTGTTATAGCAAGTACATGTTTTGAGGAGATAGCTGCGCCGCCAAGTGAAAATCCTTTTTTAATTCCAGCGTTTTCAATTAGCCATGCTGCCGATGTCTTTATCTTTGAAGAGCTATCGCCATCAACTGGCCAGGAGGGTGCGCCTTTGGGTAGTTCTGATAATTCAATAATTGGATTGATAAAAAAAGATCCAGCAGATCTTGTATCAGGATCTAATGGATCAAGAACCATCCCTTTCCGCTTACGTATCTCAAGAACTGCTTGACGAACACTTTCAAGATCTCTTCTATCACCAATAGCTATATTTAAATGATCTGCCAACTCTTGATAAAGAATTGGAAGAGATTGCTCTCCTTTTTTTAATTGGAAAATCACTTCGACAATGAAGTAACGGTCTAAATTTCTCTTAAAAAGAGAGGAGCGATAAGAGAATTCACATTGAGCTTGAGTAAATGTTTTCATCTCATTTAATTTGCGATCATAAACACGTATTCGTGCAATTGACTCACTTATCTCTCGTCCATAGGCGCCAATATTTTGAATTGGTGATGCTCCAACAGTTCCTGGAATTCCAGATAGCGTCTCAAGTCCAGAAAAATTATTTTTAATCGACCAATCAACAAATTGATCCCAATCTTCCCCTGCTGCAACGGTGATAAATCCACCGCTGCACTGATCTTCTTCAAAAGAGATACCAGTACTTTCAATTTTTATCACTCTGCCTTCAAAGCCAGAATCTGCAACTAAGAGATTGGATCCACCGCCAAGGATTAAAATTGGCTCACCACTTTGATCTGCACTTTTGATTAAATCAATCGCAGAATGAGGATCAGTTGCAGTAAAAAACTCTTTTGCTTCACCGCCCACCGCTAATGTGGTGACTTCTGCCAGCTTGACCATAAGAGAAGGCTAACGACGAGGCGACAATATGTCGTTCTTACCTCGGAAACGTTTCAAAATTCGATTGTAATTATCCTTAGAGTGCTTCTCTCGATAGCTCTCATCAACATCGTAATAACCGTGGTGGCGTCCCTGTTGAAGCGGAAGATCGATCTGATAGAGGCGAGCGCCAGCTTCACGGAGCGCGAGCGAGAGCTCCATATCTGCATTTCGATAATACTTTGAGCTGGGGTTGGCACCAATTTCTTGAGCAAACTCTCGGTCCAGGGCCATAAAGTAAGAGAAGAGAACATCAACCTCACCTGGGCCTTTATCGTCAACCGATCGCCACTCATCTTCGATATTAATTAAACCACCGCGCCAGCCAACACCTTTATATCCCTCATCTAACTTTTCTTCAACTAACGCTGCAGCATCACCGGTAAAAGTCGTTGATGGATCCATCAGCGCTAGATATTTTTTCTCACTATTTTCAAGGAGAAAGTTGGCAGCATTTCCCCAACCAAGTTTCTGTTTCGCTTCAAAAACTCTGATCCGATCAGATGTTGGTAATGCAAGCGGTTCTTGTTTACCATTTATTAAAAGCGCAATACCAGCTCCTGAGTACTCCATAATTGATTGAATTGAGGTGATCGCGTCCTCATGAAAGCCATCAATGATTATTCCAACAGTTAAATTACTCATAAATTTTCTTCAACTCTACTTGATCTCTAATTGATCTCTAATTGATAACCAAGAGAGCTTTAGCCATACCTAAAACTTTCTCACCTGATGATCTTGCTTCAATATCCACTTTTATCTGATTTCCATCGATTTCAGATATTTTTCCAGTAAAAATTATCTCAACATCTTCACCCTCTGCGACTACTACTGGTTTTGTAAATCGAGATGAGAATTCTTTAATCGATCCAGGCCCATCGGCAAGCTCTGATAAATATCTTCCACCGAAGGCCATAGTTAACATTCCATGGGCAATAACATTCGGTAGACCAACAGATTTCGCAAACTCTTCATCTTGATGAATTGGGTTCTGATCACCGCTGGCATCGGCATAGCTTTTAAGGATCTTGCGATTTACTATGAAGCTAGCTGGGGCAAGCAATTGCCCGACCTGAAGGTCATCCTTTTTCAACATAGCTAGCCACCTCTTACTACGAGAGTGGACCAAGCGCGGATTAAAACTTCTTGAGAACTACTCTCTTCATTATCTCCAGCGCGATAAATATCTGCTCGTACTGAGACCAGTTCATTTCCAGCAACTAGGCGGAGGTTTTCAATCGTTGTATCGACCCGAAGCCGATCTCCTCCTTGCAGAGGTTGGATAATTTCAAATTTTTGATCGCCATGGACCATTCGATCCCAATTCATCCCTGAACTCTTTAAGGAGCTTTCAAAAGCTGTGATGATAATAGTGAAGGCGTATGTCGGTGGAGCCACTTCACTATTTAATTGCCCAATAGCGTTGGAGAAAGCGGCGATCGAATCTTTAGTGATAGTAAATACTTGCTCGCCCCGAAGGGTTCGACCGATAACCTCTGGCTTTATCAAACTTTAATCAGCGAGTTTCGCGGTGAAGTGTTGAAGCTTTGCAACGAGAGCAATACTTCTTTAGCTCTAGACGATCTGGATCGTTACGGCGATTTTTTCGCGTGATGTAATTTCGCTCTTTGCACTCTACACATGCCATTGTGATCTTTGGACGGACATCTGCGCTCTTACTTGCCATGTGTAGCTCCTCGCCTTGTGGTGGACTATGAAGGTTACCGACTCTCTAACTCATGAGCAAATAACCTAAATTGATCGTAGCGGAGGCGGGATTTGAACCCACGACACAGCGATTATGAGCCGCTTGCTCTACCAAGCTGAGCTACCCCGCCAAATTATTAAGTTGT
>JAQCKU010000055.1 GCA_027592195.1 Actinomycetota bacterium | reverse complement strand
AGATTGCGTTATGTGCTACTTGCTCAACGCGATGCATATCTGCCCCTTAAGGTAATCAAGGATCACCTCGATTCACTCGATAGAGGTTTAACTCCAGCTCAGAGCCCAGGTGGATCTCCTTCGGTACAACTTAGATCCGTTGATTTATTTGCAGCAGAGAGCTTTGCAGAAAAGTCTGATCTTCGCCTATCTCGCACGGAGCTTCTCAACTCCTCCGCTCTGACTGAGGAGCAACTCGTTGAGATCGAAAGTTATGGCTTAATCTCACCACGGGGCCGGTTCTATGGTGCGGAGGCGCTCTCCATCGCCACTGCAGTTGCGCAGATGTCGGAATTTGGAATAGAAGGCCGTCACTTAAGAGCTTTTAAAACTGCTGCCGATCGTGAGATTGGTTTAATTGAACAGATTGTTACTCCGCTCATGAAACAGAACAACACAGATTCTCAGGCTCGGGCGGAAGAAGTGATTAAGCAATTGGCATCACTTTCGATTAGATTACATACCGCATTAGTTAAATCTGGTCTTTCGGATAATTAGGATCTTATGACCTTCCATGTAGTTGATGTAATTGGGGTTCGGGTAGAGATGCCGTCCAACCAACCGATTGTGCTCCTGAAGGAGATTGGCGGCGAGAGATATCTGCCAATCTGGGTTGGCGCAGTGGAAGCTACCGCGATTGCATTTGCACAACAGGGGGTAGAGCCACCCCGACCGCTCACTCATGATCTGATGAAAGATCTGATTCTTGCTCTTGGCGGTGAAATTGAATCCATCCATCTCACAGAAGTGCGGGAAGGAATCTTTTACGCAGTGATTAATTTTTCAGAAGGAGTGAGCGTATCTGCCCGTCCAAGTGATGCAATCGCTTTAGCCCTGCGAACTGGATCTCCAATCCTGGCAAAGGAAGAGCTTTTGGAAGAAGCCGGTATTGAGATTCCAGATCAATCTGAGGATGAGGTTGAGAAATTCAAAGAATTTCTCGATCAGATCAATCCAGAGGATTTTGCCTCGTAGCTTGGATTATCACCCTTACCTAGATCTGAAGATCTGCTGGAAATGGGCCTTCTTTGCTTCTTATCGTAAGTCTTAGAGTGTGTTGGTTGTTGTGTCTAAGACGTTTGCCTTCTATCGTTCTCCCACAAGGTCTAAACTTCCCAGCCTTGAGACGGAGTGGTTATGTCGGTTGAGGATGAGACGGCAGATCGAGATTTAGCAAGTGATCTGGAGTTAGGCTATCGCGGGGTTATTGCCTGCCAAGCTGCGGGAATCTCCTATAGACAATTAGATTATTGGGCGCGAACCGATTTGGTTCTTCCATCAATTCGATCAGCTGCTGGTTCGGGTTCGGCGCGGCTCTACAGTTTTAAAGATATCTTGGTTCTCAAGATTGTTAAACGCTTCCTTGACACGGGAGTTTCACTTCAAAATATCCGTACCGCTGTCAACCATCTTAGAGATCGAGGGGTAGCAGATCTGGCAAAAATTACCCTTATGAGCGATGGAAATTCCATTTATGAATGCACATCCTCAGATGAGGTTTTCGATCTTCTCCAGGGTGGACAAGGGGTTTTTGGTATCGCCATTGGACGAGTTTGGAGTGAGGTGGAAGGTTCCCTCGTTAACCTCCATGAACCTCGCGGCGATCAACCCCCAAGTGAGATTTATATCGCAGATGAGCTATCGCAGCGGCGGAACGCCAGAGGGGCATAACTGCTCAAAATTAATTCTGTCAAAGAGCATTTCAACTATCCATCTATTTGAATAACTCTTTACTCTAACCCTGTGATTAATCCGTTCCGTTTTGAAGATCGCCATATTGGTCCATCAGATTCAGCTCTTGCAACGATGCTGATGGAACTAGGTTTTGCAGATCTCAATCAATTCACCAACACGGTGCTGCCGGAATCTATAAAAATCATTGACGATTTTTCAGAACACCTTCCTAAGGCGATCTCAGAATATGAGGTATTGGCTGAGTTACGGGAGCTGGCTCAACAAAATGGTCAGTACCGTTCACTTATCGGTAACGGTTATTACGGAACGCATACCCCACATGTGATTTTACGGAATGTTTTAGAAAATCCTTCTTGGTATACCGCATACACCCCATACCAACCTGAAATTAGCCAGGGCAGACTGGAAGCTCTATTTGCTTTTCAAACCATGATTACAGATCTAACAGGGCTAGATATTGCCAATGCTTCCATGCTTGATGAGCCTACGGCTGTTGCGGAGGCAATGACCTTAGCGCTTCGTAAATGGGATAAAGATCTTTCTCCTTGTTTTCTTATAGAGGAGAACAGTAATCCACAGACAATTGCAGTAGTTGAAACAAGGGCTAAACCATTAGGAATTGAAGTTAAGAAATTTTCTTTTGAAAGCCTTCTTAATAATTTAGAAGATGAGTTTAGAGATAATGTTTTTGCCATATATATACAATCACCAAATACTCATGGAGTTATTTTAGATTTAGAGAGAGTATCCTCCTACGCTCATTCCAAGCAGGCTCTTGTTATTGCAGGCAGTGATCTTTTAGCTTTATCTCTAATGAAAACGCCGGGGGAGTACGGATGTGATATCGCAGTTGGCTCTGCGCAACGATTTGGTGTTCCGATGGGCTTTGGTGGGCCTCACGCCGGATTTATGGCGATAAAAAATGGGCTGGAGCGATCACTTCCTGGCCGACTTGTCGGACAGAGTATCGATAACCATGGTAATCCCGCGTTACGTCTAGCGCTTCAAACTCGAGAACAACATATCCGACGAGATAAAGCAACGAGCAATATCTGCACTGCTCAAGTTCTCCTTGCCAATATTGCGGCTTTCTATGGGATTTATCATGGGCCCGATGGCCTAAAAACGATCGCTCATCGCGTTCATAACATCGCATCGTATTTTGCAGATCATCTTAAAACGAAAGGTATTGAACTTCGTTCAGAGAGTTTTTTTGACACGATCTCCTTCATTGTTCCATCAGCAGATATTTATATGAAACGAGCAGCGGAGAGATCCATCAATCTGAGAGAGACAGCAGATGGATTTAATATTTCTTTTGATGAGACAGTAGATCATTCTTTAGTCCAATCACTTGCTGAGATATTTGAAATACCTCCACCAGATTTTTCTACAGCTAGAAATCTTAAATTTATCGGTAGAAAAACTCAGTTTCTTTCACATTCTATTTTCAATTCATACCATTCAGAAACTGCGATGATGCGTTATCTTCGCTCTCTATCTGATAAAGATTTAGCCCTGGATCGAACCATGATTCCGCTAGGTTCCTGCACCATGAAGTTAAATGCGGTAATGGAGATGGAATCTGTAACCTGGCCAGAATTTGCCAATCTTCATCCCTTTGCGCCGTCAGAGCAATCTCGTGGAACAAGGAAGTTGATCTCCCAGCTCTCTCAATGGCTCATCGACATTACAGGTTATGATTCGATTTCACTCCAACCTAATGCAGGTTCGCAAGGTGAGTTTGCCGGTCTTTTAGCAATTAAAAATTATCTAGCCTCGATTGGGCAATCCGATCGAGATATCTGTCTCATTCCTTCGAGCGCTCATGGCACCAACGCAGCGAGTGCGGTAATGGCGGGAATGCAAGTTGTTGTTATCGAATGTGACGAAAAAGGTAACGTTTCTCTAAAAGATTTAGAGCGAGCCATTGAAGAGTACGGTTCAAAGATCGCTGCCCTGATGGTTACCTATCCCTCCACCCATGGTGTTTTCGAAAGTGGGATCAGCAGAATTTGCGAGATGATTCATGAAGCTGGGGGACAAGTTTACGTAGATGGCGCTAATCTCAACGCTCTTGTAGGGCTGGCAAAGCCTGGGAAATTTGGCGCTGATGTATCCCATCTCAACCTTCATAAAACTTTCTGTATTCCACATGGCGGGGGAGGTCCAGGGGTTGGACCAGTTGCTGCTAAAGCTCATCTTGCACCCTTTCTACCAAATCATCCATTAGATAAGACTGCAGGACCTGAGAGTGGACCTGGGCCAATTAGCGGCGCTCCGTTTGGTTCTGCAGGAATTCTTCCTATCTCATGGGCTTATATCCGAGCTATGGGTGGTGATGGTTTAAAGCAAGCAACCGGGGTAGCGATTTTAAGTGCCAATTACATTGCTAAGAAGTTAGAAGGGCATTTTCCGATTCTCTATCGTGGCGAAACAGGTTTCATTGCACATGAGTGCATCATTGATATCCGTGATTTAACAAAATCAACAGGTGTTAGCGTAGATGATATTGCCAAGCGTCTGATGGATTACGGTTTTCATGCCCCAACGATGAGTTTTCCCGTTGCGGGAACTTTAATGATTGAACCTACTGAGAGCGAAGATATCGCTGAAATTGATCGCTTTATCGCGGCGATGATCTCAATTCGAGAAGAGATTAGAGATATTGAGAAGGAGAGATTTCCGATTGAGAAATCTCCATTAAGAAATGCACCCCACACTTCAGCAGCGCTACTTGAGCAAGATTGGAATTTTCTCTATACCCGTAAAGAGGCAGCATTTCCGGCAGGAATTGAAGTGGGATTGCAACGGCGGGAGAAGTTCTGGCCTTCGGTTGGCCGGATCGATGGGGTATATGGCGATCGGAATTTAGTCTGCTCCTGTGAACCGATTGAAGCCCTGGCTATCAACCGATAAGTATCTAGTTGACATAATATATATTATCGGCGTATTAATACCCGTTGGATTCCCCAGATAGTTACCTTCCATAAGGCCTCAAAAACTATAGCTCTATTCATCTTTGAGACCCCACCTTCACGCTCAACAAAGGTAATTGGAACTTCCTTTATCCTGAAGCCGTTTTTCAACGTTGCAAGGGCCATTTCAATCTGAAATCCATAACCTTTTGAGGAAATCTTTGCAAAATCAATACTGGATAAAACTTCATTTTTGAAAACTCGGTAACCACTGGTGATATCTCTCAATTGAATTCGAAGAATAATCCTGGCATAACTTGTTCCTGCCCGTGAGATCAATTGTCGACCAAGGGGCCAATTAACCACTGATCCACCAGGCATCCAACGAGTTCCAATAGTCAAATCTGCTTCACCGGCCAAAATTGGACGAAACATCTCTATCAGGGCTTCGGGTTGGTGACTTAAATCTGCATCCATCTCAACCAGATATTGATATCTAGAATCAAGACCATATTGAAAACCAGCTATATATGAAGGACCTAGGCCAGATTTTTCTTTTCGTTTCATCACAGTTATCCAGGGATACTTTAGCTCTTCGACGATTTGAGCTGTTCCATCAGGAGAACCATCGTCAACAAGTAATAGATCGGTTCCTATATTAAATTCTGAAGAAATTCGAGCTCTCATTGGCAAGATCCTGGCGATAAGTCGCTCAATCGTTTCACTCTCATTATAAGTAGGAACAATGATCAGAACTTTATTCGGTGACATAACGCCCTCTACCTTTTTCATTTAACCGCTCTCTACTAGCTCGAGCGTAAAAAAATAATGGAAAAGCGAAGGCTAATATTAACTGCAACGTCAAATGAAAAGGTGGAATCGCAAGTTGCCTAGGCTTTTCGACAATTGTGAAAGATCCAGGTTGAAAAGATGGAATAGATTTCACGACCTCTCCATTTTGATCGATATGTGCGCTTTGACCTGTGGTAGCGGCTACGATGAATGGAAGTTGGTATTCAAAAGCTCTTACTCTCGTCATTTGAAACTGTTGAGCACTCTGCCAGCTACGCCCAAAGGTCGCATTATTGGTCTGCACAACTCCTATATTAGAGCTTTTCATAGAGTCTAAAACTGTTTTATCATCTAAAATTTCATAGCAAATAAGGGGTGAAAAAACGAGTGAATTTAATTTGTGAGAGATTATTTCATTCCCAGGAACAAAATCTTTTACAGAATCTACCAACGGTGAGATCCTACTAGCGATATTTCGAAGAGGAATATATTCTCCAAAAGGGACAAGATCGCGTTTGCGGTAAATAGAATCAACTCGGCCCCGCTCAGAGTACATAATTGAGACATTTTCTGGCCCTCGCTCCCCTTGCAGCACTGCTCCTATAATCATGGGCACTTGGTATTTCCTTGTAATCTCTAATATCTCGCCTTTAATATCAGTATTTTTAAGTGGATCTAAATCAGAAGCATTTTCTGGCCAGAGAATGATGTCAATATCTGAATTTCTTCCTAATAAGTTTTCACTCTCAGAAAAGTGACGGTCAAAAACATCGCGCGCCGTGGAGTTGAATTCAAAACCAAGCTGAGATACCCCACCTTGAATGATGCCAATCTGAAATTCTTCCTCTCCTATGATCGCACCTGCACTGGGTGAGATAAGAATTGGTAAAAGTATGAACGGAACGAGTGTAAAAGAAAGATATTTTCGTCGATCCAAAATAGATTTACCAATAATGCCGGCACAGAAGGCAAGAGCTGCTCCCGTTAATGAAACCCCTCCAACCCGTAACCAATCTTGTAACGGACCATCTAGTTGTGAGAATCCAAGCCGCCCCCAACCAAATCCCCCAAAAGGCAATTTAGATCGTGCAAATTCAACAATAAAGAAGAAACTTGTAAAGAGTGGAATATTTAAACGGCCTGAGGGAAATGCGAAGGTAAGTAAAACGATGAAAATGGATTGACCGATACCCAGAATTATCCAAGGAAGAGCTCCGACATAGATCGAACTCCAATGTAGCAAGGGAAGGAAGAAACCCAATCCGTATAAAAAGAGGAGAAGGGAACGCTTCTTCACACCTTCTCCAGATATCAGCAGAGTTAGAAAAAGGAGTGAGAAAAAAGGCGCAACCCAGATCTCAAAAGGGGCAAATCCTAAGAGTGCGATAGCACCGATAGTGATTGAGGCTAGCGCTCTTAAAAAAAATTTCATTGTAGATCAAGAGCCGCTATTGTTTTTTCAACAGTGCTCCCAAGACCTAGATCCTTGCCAAGTTTGCGAAATGCTATGAGATCTGATTTATCTTGCCATGCTGAGAGGTTATGCTCTGGAAGCGGTACATCAGTGGCACAGTGAACTAATTTCTCTGCAATCAATGCATAATCAAGATCTTCCAATATCTTCTTCCTATGTAGAGGTTTTAAGAGCGGTGATTCATTCTTTGCCGCTTCAATAATTTGATTAAATGAGGAAAATTGGGAGACTATCGCAGCAGCTCCTTTCTCTCCTATCCCCCGAATCCCAGGAAGGCCATCGGATGCATCACCTCGAATTGCTGCATATAGGGCGTAACGCTCTGCTGGGATGAGATATTTATTCGAAACGTAATCCCGATCAACTAAATCGTGGGAGGTAATACCTTTGGCAAGATAAATAATTCTTAAATCATCGGAATATTGAAGAAGTTGGAAGAGATCTCTATCTCCTGTAGCCACCCGCACTGGTACCTTTGACGCTAAAGCCAATGTTGCAATCACATCATCAGCTTCATAATCATCAGCCCCAATAATTTCCAATCCCGCTAATTCGGCTAACTGGAGAAGTGGTTCAATCTGCGGCGTAAGCAGATCTGGTTCTTCCTCTTCTTCATTAGCATCAACTCTATTGAGCTTGTAGCCAGGAAATAGAGCTACTCTCCAACTAGGTCGCCACTGCCCATCAAGGCAAATTCCTATTTCAGTTGGACGGTAGCGTTGTACCAAAGTGGCTAATCCTTCATAAAAACCTTTAATCGCATTGACTGGTTCACCCTCTTTGGAATGGAAATTATCAGGCATCCCGTAAAAGGCACGATACCAAAGGGATGCTGAATCAATGAGTAATCTCATCCGGTAACCGATGCATACTGAATGATCCCTCGATCGATATTTTTTAACGCCTCGTAATATTTATCGCCATTTTTAGGATCAGCAGAAATTAACTGACCAATTAAATCGATAACTTGTTTTATATGTCGCACAAAATCTCCCACATTAACATCAGTTTCCCGAAGAATTGATGTGATCGTATTGCCGCTTGACCATCGATATACGCTCCAAGATAAGCTGTAATCTGGTTCTTTCTGAGTATTAATTCCATAACTTAGCTCTAAATCATTGATTGTTGACCAAAGATAGAGTACTTCTTGAATCGAAGAGTCGAGATTTTTAGGAATTCTAGGTAGCTGTCTATCGTCACTTCGAGATTGATAAAGAATACCGCTCAGAAGTGCTGGAATTTCAATTGCT
>JAQCKU010000003.1 GCA_027592195.1 Actinomycetota bacterium | reverse complement strand
GAACATTTGGTGCATAAAGCTTGTATCTCTTTATCGCTGCTTTAAGACCCTCTTTTGCGGCATCGTTATAGGAGTTATCTCCCACTCCGCCGGCATCAAAGAGTAAAGCGATTTTTTTACTTCGATCAAATTTACTAACATCAGCTGCTTTTGATTTCTCAGCGATAGCAGGAGTTAAAGAGAGAGTAAGGATCATTGTGGAGAGAAGAAGAAAGACGAAAGTCGATAAAGATGATTTTTTCCTTCGATAATTTTTAAAAGGATTCATTTTGGCGATGTACTCCCCAGACGTGTCGGAGTTGATCAGAGATCTCTCCAACCGTTGCGCCAGCAATAATGGCAGATTTCATCGTAGGTAATAGATTCTCATCACCTGCTGCAATTCTTGCGATTTCTCCCAAGAGCTTAGTAACCTCTTCATTGTTACGATCTTTTTTCCGTTGAGCAAGCTTAGCTCGCTGTTGATTTCCAAGTTCTGGATCCATCTGCAAAAGAGGTGGCGATACGCTCTCGCCACTTGTGAATTGGTTAACTCCAACAACAATCCGTTCTTTACCATCAATTTCTTGTGAAATTTTATAAGCCGTATTCTCAATTTCTCGCTTTTGGAATCCATTTTCGATTGCCGCAACAGCTCCACCAAGATCATCTATCTTTCCTATGAGTTCAAGTATTTTACTTTCTAATTGATCAGTTAAATTCTCGATTACCACAGAACCTGCAAATGGATCAACGCTCTCTGTAATTCCACTCTCACTTGCGATGACCTGCTGAGTTCTTAAGGCAAGTTTTGCCGCTTTTTCGCTGGGAAGAGCGAGCGCTTCATCATAGGAATTGGTATGCAGAGATTGAGTTCCACCCAAGATAGCTGCCAGGGCTTGAATCGTTACTCGCACTACATTTACTTCAGGCTGTTGGGCCGTCAACTGAACACCTGCGGTCTGAGTGTGAAAGCGCAGTTGTAGTGATTTCTCTTTCTGGGCGTTAAATCGATCATGCATTATCTTTGCCCAAACCCGTCTTGCTGCACGAAATTTGGCAACCTCTTCAAGAAGTGATGTTCGAGATACAAAGAAAAATGAGAGCCTTGGGGCAAATTCATCAACATCCATCCCCGCTTTTAGCGCTGCTTCCACATAAGCGATCGCATTACTGAGGGTAAATGCAATTTCTTGGACCGGATCTGCACCTGCTTCACCAATGTGGTAGCCCGATATTGAAATGGTGTTCCATAACGGTAATTCAACTTTGCAATACTTAAAAATATCAGTGATAAGTCGGATGGATCCCTGAGGAGGATAAATATATGTTCCTCGGGCAATATACTCTTTTAAAATGTCATTTTGAATTGTTCCTTGAAGTTTATCGCCAGTAACGCCCTGCTCCTCTGCCACAATTTGATACATCAAAAGAAGTATTGCCGCTGGCGCATTAATCGTCATAGATGTTGAAATTTTAGCCAGTGGTAGGCCGCTAAATAACTCACGCATATCTTCTAAAGTATCGATTGCTACACCAACTTTTCCGACCTCATCTAAGGCAAGCGGATTATCAGAATCCATGCCCATCTGGGTAGGTAGATCAAAAGCAACTGAGAGACCGCCAGTTCCCGCCGCTACCAGCTCCTTGTATCGCTTATTCGATTCAGAAGCTGTTCCGAAACCTGCATACTGGCGCATAGTCCAGGGTTTTTGAGTGTACATCGTTGGATAAATTCCTCGAGTAAATGGAAACTTACCAGCGCTCTCACCTGCTATCGGATCTTCTCGTTGATCTGTGAAAGAAAGACCAGATTCAGATTCTTTTTTTGAGGTAGCCATAGCTCTCTTTAAATCTCATCCAGTGATCGCGGCAGAAGTCCTAATTGTTTATAAACTTTCCTCAACGTCTGTTCTGCTACCTGCTCTGCTTTTTTAGCACCAAACTCAATAATTTCACAGAGCTCACCTGGATTTGCTATCAGCTCATTAGTTTTAACTCTAATCGGGCTGAAATAATCAGCCACTACAGTCGCCACTGCACTTTTAAAATCCCCATAACCTTTTCCATCAAATTCAGCCTCTGCATCTGAGATTGATTTTGCTGTTAATGATGTATAGATCGTAAGTAGGTTTGAAATTCCCGGTTTGTTAATTTCATCAAATGTAACTTCTCTGCCAGTATCAGTTACCGTGGATTTAATTTTCTTAGCATTAATCTCAGGCTGATCTAAAATATCAATTAGGCCTGATGGTGAGCTTGCACTCTTACTCATTTTTGCTTTTGGTTCTTGAAGATCATTAATTTTGGCGCCACTTTTAAGAATGAGTGGTTCTGGTATCACAAAAGTTTCTCCATAACGCGAATTAAATCGCTGACCTAAATTTCTCGTAAGTTCAATATGTTGTCGTTGATCCTCACCAACCGGAACTAGATCTGCTTGATAAAGCATGATGTCAGCAGCTTGAAGAAGTGGATAAGTAAAAAGACCCACATTAGTTCGGGCATCGCCAGCTTTCAGAGATTTATCTTTAAATTGAACCATCCTGCTCGCTTCGCCAAATCCGGCAAGGCATTCCATAATCCAAGCCAATTGATTATGTTGATGAATATGAGATTGGAGAAAAAGCGTACATTTATTAGGATCTAGACCAAAAGCAAGAAGTTGAGCAAAAGATTTAAGAGTTCTCTCCTGCATTAATTTTGGATCTGTTTCAACGGTGAGCGAATGAAGATCTACGATTGCAAAAAAAGCGTCATGGCTATTTTGAAGATCAACCCATTGTCTTATTGCGCCAAGATAATTTCCAAGATGGAAGGAGTCTGCTGTTGGTTGAATTCCAGATAGCACTCGCTTCATCTGGGCATTTTAACTAGGGATGCCAGAAAGTTGTACTTCACTGAAGCGTGCTATCGGAGCCATCTTGAACCGAGATCAACGCTCGACCTACCCGTTTGCCTTCCATATTGATGACAGTAATCCTGAATTTCTCTAGCTGAATCAGATCATGGGCAAGAGGCATTCTCCCTAAATGATGCATTATTAGACCGCTAAGAGTTTCGTAAGGACCTTCTGGAAGCGCTCTTCCCAGCTCTTCTGCAAGATCATCAAGTGTTACTAACCCATCTACTTCAAAATCACCGGTTCTTGGCTGAATTGAAATGTCCTCATTCTTCTCATCATATTCATCATATTCATCGTGAATATCACCAATCATGGTCTCAACTAAATCTTCTAAAGTGACTATTCCATCAGTTCCACCATATTCATCAAGGACAATTGCAATTTGTTGGCGACCATTACGCATCTCTGTAAGAGCAGGTAGAACTCCTTTTGTTCCAGGAAGAAAGATGATTGGTCGAACTAACTCTCTCAAAATTAACTCAGAAGAATTACTTGGATCCAGAAGATCTCGAACATGTATAAACCCAATAACTTCATCGCTCGAGCGATGAACAACTGGGTATCGAGAATGTGCTTTCTCTACAGCTACTAATATTGCTTCTCGAACAGTAAGTGATGCTTCAAGAAAATCTACCTCAGTTCTTGGTCGCATGACTTCATGAATCTGCGTTTCACTCGCTGCAAAAACTTCTTCGACTATATCGCGCTCTTCATCGCTTAAAGCAGCATGACCTGAGACAAGGTCAATTAACTCTTCTTCAGAGATATCTCCTCTTTTTGCTTTTGGATCAATTCCAAAGAGCCTAACAATTGCATTTGTTGAATGTGAGAGTAACCAGATTATTGGACGGAAGATCGTTGCAACTTTATCTACTATCCAAGCTAAATTCATTGCAAAGACCTCTGCTTTATTGAGAGCAACTCGTTTAGGAACTAACTCACCAAAAATCAGAGAAATATAAGCGATGATCAAAGTTAAGATAAGTAGCGAGGTGGTAGCTGCCAGACCCTCTCGCACCCCAGCATCAAGAAGAATTGGGATGAGATATTCACCTAGTTGATCTGCTCCAACGGCGGCCGATAAAAAGCCAAATAAGGTAACCCCGACTTGAACTGCAGCGAGGAATCTATTGGGGTCTTTGGTGAGCTCTGCGACTCTAGCGCCACGCTTTCCGCGTTCGGCCAACTGTCTAATCTGGCTATCTCTCAAAGATACGAGGGCGATCTCAGCAGCAACAAAGATCGAGCCAATTCCAATGAAGCTTAAGACAAGTGCGATATCAAGAAGAAGTGCGATAAAACTCGGGTCAGGGTCCATAAGGATTCGAAGTGTAATCGAGAGTGCAGAAAACCCCACTTTTATAAGAAATCTCACCTCCGAGACCACTGCCCAAAGCTCACATTTTCACGTACCCTCACGCCTACGCCAGCGCCGCTGGACCTTTACCAAAGGATCGTCGGGCACGTACCTGCCCGGTTTAGGGAGTTACTCATGGCATCAGTTCGATTTGAAAAAGCATCACGTATCTATCCAGGGACAAGTGCGCCCGCAGTGGACCAGTTAGATCTCACTGTAAATGATGGTGAATTTCTCGTTCTTGTCGGACCATCAGGTTGCGGTAAGTCCACCTCGCTGCGAATGTTGGCCGGCCTAGAAGAGGTAGATAACGGTGCGATCTTTATTGGCGATAGAGATGTTACAAATGTTGCGCCAAAAGATCGAGATATTGCGATGGTCTTTCAATCCTATGCGCTCTATCCACACATGACAGTTGCCGAAAATATGGGATTTGCACTGAAGATTGCTGGAATTGCGAAAGAGGAACGTGATCGTCGAGTTCGCGAAGCGGCAAAGTTACTTGATCTTGAAGCATATCTAGAAAGAAAACCAAAAGCATTATCTGGCGGGCAGCGTCAACGCGTTGCAATGGGTCGAGCAATTGTTCGTGAACCTCAAGTTTTTCTCATGGATGAACCACTATCAAACCTTGATGCAAAATTGCGTGTTGCAACTAGAACTCAGATAGCAGCTCTTCAGCGAAGGTTAGGGATTACAACGGTATATGTAACTCACGATCAAGTTGAAGCAATGACTATGGGAGATCGAGTAGCAGTATTAAAAGATGGCTTACTACAACAATGTGATTCTCCTAGAAATTTATATGATAATCCGGCTAATGCATTTGTGGCAGGTTTTATTGGATCGCCTGCAATGAATTTGCTGATTGCTCCAATCCAAGGGCAGATCGCTTCATTAGGTGGGCTAAAACTTGAGTTAACAGATCTTGCGAGAAACTCTGCTAGCCAAAATGAGATCATCATTGGGGTTCGACCTGAAGGATTCATACCCGCTTCAACTGGATTTGAAATTGATGTTGAGGTTGTTGAAGAGCTTGGTTCAGATGCTTTTGTTTATGGAAAGCCTGCAGATCCTCAAGTTAAGTTTTATGCTCAGAGTGAAGATGGTGGACAGGTAATTGTCCGTTGGGATCCAAAGAGCCCACCAAGGCCAGGAGATAAAGTCTCTGTCCAACCACAACCTGGAGCAGTTCATTTCTTTGATAGCGTAAGCGGAAAAGCTCTTAAGTAATTAAGGGCTTTTCTTCAGAGACTGGCGAGCGAGAATTAAGCCATTCTCGCTTTAAGGTTTGTATTGATCGCATCTAGGAAATCTTCAGTATTTAACCAGGGTGCATCGGCTCCAATGAGTAGGGCAAGATCTTTTGTCATCTTTCCACTCTCAACAGTTTCGATGCAGACCTTCTCCAAAGTTTGAGCAAATTCATCAAGCTTGGGATTGTTATCCAATTTTGCTCGATGAGCCAATCCTCGAGTCCATGCAAAGATGGATGCAATTGGATTAGTTGACGTTGCCTTTCCAGCTTGATGATCGCGGAAATGACGAGTGACAGTGCCATGAGCGGCTTCAGCCTCTACCGTTTTGCCATCAGGGGACATAAGAACTGAAGTCATTAGACCTAGTGAGCCATAACCTTGCGCAACAGTGTCAGATTGCACATCACCATCATAATTTTTACAAGCCCAGATATATCCACCCTCCCAGCGCAGCGAGGTGGCAACCATGTCATCAATCAGTCGATGATCATATTCCAATCCAGCTTTTTTATATTCAGCTTTAAATTCTGATTCAAAAACTTCAGCAAAAATATCTTTAAAGCGACCATCGTAAGCTTTTAAAATTGTATTCTTTGTTGAGAGATAAACAGGAAAATTTCTTGCAAGCCCGTAGTTAAAAGTAGCTCTTGCAAAGTCACGGATTGAATCATCTAAGTTGTACATAGCCATCGCTACGCCAGAGCTTGGAAATTTAAAAACTTCAAACTCCATTGGAGCGGAGCCATCTTCAGGTGTAAATGTCATTGTCAAAGTCCCAGGACCTGGAACTTTAAAATCAGTGGCTCGGTATTGATCACCAAATGCATGACGTCCAATAACAATTGGCTTGGTCCAATGCGGAATTAGTCGAGGAACGTTACTGATAATAATTGGCTCTCGAAAAATTACCCCACCCAATATATTTCGGATCGTCCCATTTGGAGATCGCCACATTGACTTCAGATCAAATTCTTTTACCCGCGCTTCATCCGGAGTAATAGTTGCACACTTAACGCCGACGCCATGTTTTTTAATAGCGTTAGCACTGTCGATGGTTACTTGATCCCCTGTTGCATCTCGATGCTCAACACCTAAATCGTAATATTCAAGATTTATATCAAGATAAGGCAAAATCAGTTGTTTCTTTATAAACGCCCAGATGATCCGAGTCATCTCATCGCCATCAAGTTCTACAACGGTTCCCTCAACCTCTATCTTATTCATCGTACTCCCTAGAGATCTTTCACATCAGCTTGCTTTGCGCGGACTGCCTCGGCAGCGCTTTTTAATTCTGCTAGCTCGCCTGGTTCTAAAGCAGTTTCAACCACTTTTTTAACTCCTTCACGGCCAATCGCAGCCTCAACACCTAGATAAACGCCAGAGATTGAATACTGACCATCGACCCAAGCACATACCGGCATTACCTCACCTGAATCTTGGATGACAGCCTTTGCCATACGTGCAGCAGCTGCAGAGGGGGCATAGTAAGCAGATCCTGTTTTTAATAGCGCTACTACTTCAGCTCCACCATTGCGTGTTCGATCCACGAGATCTCCAACTTCTTGCTCAGATAAGAAGCTATTAAGAGGTTTGCCATCTACTGTGCATCGAGATGGAACTGGAACCATAGTTTCACCATGGGAACCAAGCGTTAAAGTTTTTACAGAACTAATAGGAACATTTAATTTTTCAGAGACAAAGTGGGTAAATCGAGCGGTATCTAACATTCCTGCTTGTCCCATAACTCGATTATGTGGAAATCCGGTTGCAATCTGAGCAAGTGCGGTCATCTCATCAAGTGGATTTGAAACTACGATAATGACTGCATTTGGTGAATGTTTAGCTACATTCTCTGCAACGCCACGGACGATGCCTGCATTAACCCCAATGAGATCCATGCGGCTCATACCAGGCTTTCGTGGAAGACCAGCGGTGATGACAACAACATCAGAGTTAGCTGTTGCTTCATACCCTTTACCATCTGGAGCGGTTGCCTGACCGATGACCTTACTTTCAAATCCCTCGATAGAGCGTGATTGATTGATATCTAGAGCTAGGCCTTCAGGTTTACCTTCGACAATATCGGTGAGAACAACCGTTTCAAAAATGTCATATTCTGCTAAACGAAGCGCAGTTGTTGATCCATAGAATCCCGCGCCAATAACTGTAACTTTCCCTTTGCGAGCCATAACAATCCTTGCCTATCTCTAAGAAGTTGATCGAGTATTTAAAATTTCTTTCCCACCGTATCTGATGGACAGGGCAATGCTACCTTTCGAGAAAGAGTGGTAATGACGGACGATTTCGTCAGATCGCGTCAGGTCGCATCAGATCGCGCGCGATTATGCCGAAGAGCGTGGGAGCGCGATGGCAAGGATGATGAGAGCGAGTGCAAATGCAATCGGTGCGAATATTTCGATCGGGCGATGGCGCCAGTTGATCGGCAGATCTGAGATCGATTTCACAGCCAATCCAAATCCTAGGCAGAGAGCGCCAAATCGCACATTTACTACGATCGCTGAGATAACCCCGATTGCTATTAAAGCATAACCAAAAGATTTGCCTATGATCGTTCCGATCGCTATCACTGAAACTGACCTTGATAAATTGCAAGAAGATTTTTAAGGAGCATGGCTCGGGTCATCGGACCAACCCCACCAGGTGTTGGAGAGATAAAACTTGCAACTTCTCCAACTGCTGGATCCACATCTCCAAATATCTTACCGTTCTCTCTAGTTATTCCCACATCAACGACAACAGCGCCACGCTTAATCATCTCTGGCTTGAGAAAATGTTTTTTCCCAATTGCAACGATAACAATATCTCCTGTTTTAATTATCTCCTCTGGATTTTTTGTTCCAGTATGGACAATCGAAATTGTTGCATTAATACTTTTTTCAGAGAGCAGAATTGATAGAGGTCTTCCAACGGTCAACCCACGACCAATTATCACAACATGCGCCCCAGCTAGTTCAATTTCATTTTCTATTAGCAAGCGAACGATTCCCGCAGGAGTACAGGGTCTAGGAGCATCCACACCAAGAAGTAACTTTCCCAGATTTATTGGATGCAACCCATCGCAATCTTTTTTTGGATCGATCGCAGCAAGAAATTCATCTTCATTTCGATTTCCAGGAAGAGGTAGCTGCAGGATAAACCCGGTGCAGAGTGGATCGTTATTAAATTTTTCGATCGCGCTAAATATTTCTTCATCAGTTGCATCAGCAGCAAGATCTATTCTTAATGAGTTGATTCCCACATCGGCACAATCTCGGTGCTTTCCTGCAACATAAGAGTTGGACCCTGGATCAAGACCGACAAGAATTGTCCCCAACCCAGGCTTTGGATCCAGCGCTGCAACTGTTGATTTCATCTCTGCTTTTAGCTTTGCAGCAAGTAATTTTCCATCAAGGAGCGCCATGGGTTGGAGTTTAGCTAGGAAAGGCCAGCTGCGCCTCTAAATTTCTTTGATCTTATTCTTTTTAATCTGCTCTCGCCAATGCTTGAGATAGATATAGCCGCGAGATAAAGCCATTCCAAAGGCTAGCTCACCAGATAAAACAAGTGGAAAGCGCCACCAAGAGACGCCAACTTTATCTAAAACCTCTGTAATCAATTGCCCACTAGATAACTGTGCAAGAAGAAAAGAGAAGAGGAAGAAGAAGCCAAGGCAGTAGAGCGAACTTCGATCATTCTGAAATTTCGCTCTTAGCCCTTGGTGAATAAAAAAACCTAGAATAACTACGAGTAAGGCTCCGGATATAGCGTAGGGAAAGAGACCCCTTGGCAAAGCTCCTAATAACGCGATCGCGGGCAGTTGATCAATTTTATGGATGAAAGGATGAATAATTGTTGAACTTCCAATTTCAGCACCAGCGCCAGATATATAACCAGCTGTTGCTACGATGAAGTTTGGAAGATACAGAGCCTGTAGAGCAATAAGTGCAGCGCCACCAAAAATTCCTGGCGCAATTACCAGAGTCAAGTTTTTTACTGCCTCGTAATGAATTATTAATGAAATGAGGAAGACGATCGTTGAGATCGCTAAAATAAGAATTAATCCAGAGAAAGCCCATTTAGCAGCAACCTCCCACTGCCTCCCACCAAGATTTGAAGAGATCTTTCCGATATACCAGGTAAAGATCAGTGATGTCGCAAAGACAATCGGAAAGGCTTGATACCAATAAACTTGAAGTCCATCGCTTTGACTTGAAACGATGATGCCAATTAGCGTTGCGGCAATTGCATAAACAGATGAATAGGTTGCCACTGCAATTTTTGCATCAAATCCTTTTCCAATTACTCGTGAGAAACCAGATCGAATTGCTAGGTAAACCAGAACTATTCCACCTACTGGCAAGAATGAGAGTTTGGCTTCAGTAAATGTGAGTGGAATCTGATGTACAACAAGCCAGATCCAGAGCGAGGTAAAGATCGGGTCCGCGGTAGTACCTCGACTACTACCCGCTGTCGCCCAGACGATCAAGGCGGTAAAAGCAAGCGGGAGAAATATCAGAACAACGCTACGTAAAACTTGCTTAAGCGTTGTTCTGATCAGCTCCATCAGATTATTCTGCTAGCTATTTAGCCAGAATTTGACGCATTAACTCTGCTGTCTCACTTGGAGTTTTGCCAACTTTAACCCCTGCGGCTTCAAGTGCATCTTTTTTTGCTTCTGCAGTTCCTGAAGATCCCGAGACGATCGCGCCTGCATGGCCCATCGTTTTTCCCTCTGGCGCAGTAAATCCAGCAACATAACCAACTACAGGCTTTTTCACATACTCCTTAATAAAGGCAGCAGCGCGCTCTTCAGCATCACCACCAATTTCACCGATCATAACTATCGCCTCTGTCTCAGGGTCATCTTGAAAAGCCCTCAGACAATCGATGTGAGTAGTACCAACTATTGGATCTCCACCAATTCCAACTGCAGTTGAGAATCCAAAATCGCGGAGCTCATACATCATCTGATAGGTAAGCGTTCCAGATTTAGAGACAAGACCAATTTTTCCGCTACCTGTTATATCTGCTGGAATAATTCCAACATTTGATTTTCCAGGGCTAATCAATCCAGGACAGTTAGGTCCAATAATTCGAGTCTTACCCTTAGATTGAGCGTAGGCAAAAAATTCGGCGGTATCGTGTACTGGAATTCCCTCTGTGATGACGACCATCAATTCAATTTCCGCATCGATAGCATCAATCGCTGCAGCTTTTGCAAATTTAGGTGGAACAAAGAGAACAGAGACATTAGCTCCGCTCTCCGCCATCGCCTCCTTAACGCTGTTAAAAACGGGGATCTTAACTCCATCAATCTCAACAATCTGTCCGCCTTTGCCTGGCGTAACACCACCAACAATTTTTGTACCGGAAGCAAGCATCCGCTTACTATGTTTTGTACCTTCAGAGCCAGTCATTCCTTGAACGATTACTCTGCTTTTTTCATTAAGGAAGATAGCCATTTACTTTGCCGCCAATTCTGCAGCACGTGATGCTGCTCCATCCATAGTTTCTACCTGTTCAACAAGGGGATGTGCAGCCTCTGCAAGAATTCTTCGCCCCTCGATCACATTGTTTCCATCAAGTCGGACCACAATTGGTTTTTTAGCGCTGGCACCTAAAATTTCAAGAGCTTGAACAATTCCATTGGCTACTGCATCACAGGCGGTAATTCCACCAAAGACATTAACAAAGACGCTCTTTACTGCAGGGTCACCTAATATGATCGATAATCCATCTGCCATAACCTGAGCAGATGCACCACCGCCAATATCCAAGAAGTTTGCTGGCTTCACGCCGCCAAATTTCTCTCCCGCATAAGCCACCACATCCAAGGTGCTCATCACAAGCCCTGCGCCATTTCCAATGATTCCTACCTCTCCATCAAGCTTGACGTAATTAAGGTTCTTCTCTTTCGCCTGAGCCTCCAACGGATCTGTTGCTGCGTGATCGATCAACGCTTCATGGTCTGGGTGACGGAAAGCTGCGCTCTCATCAAGGGTCACTTTGCCATCAAGAGCGATGATTTTTCCATCGGAGGTCTTCACCAACGGATTAACCTCAACAAGGGTTGCATCCTCTGCTTTAAAAACATCCCACAATTTCATCAATACATCTGCAACTTCAGATGCGATCTCATCTGGAAAGCCTCCCGCTTTCACAATCTCTAGCGCTCTAGTCAGGTTAAGTCCTGTGTGAGCATCAATATTTACTCGAGCTAACTTCTCCGGAGTTTCATGTGCCACCTGCTCAATATCCATACCGCCAGAGATTGATGCCATAACAAGAAAAGATCTATTGGCTCGATCTAACAAGATGGCTAAATAATATTCAGCTTCGATAGGCGCTGCTTGAGCAATCATCACTTGATGGACGGTATGTCCTTTGATATCCATTCCTAAAATCCCTTGGGCTTTCTGCCTTGCATCTTTAGCATCTTCTGCAAGCTTTACGCCCCCGGCTTTGCCACGACCACCAACTTTTACTTGAGCCTTAACTACAACACGTCCCCCCATTTTTGCTGCCGCTATCTCCGCCTCTTCTGCGGTTGTAGCCACGGCGCCCATGAGAACTGGGACTCCGTGCGATTCAAATAGATCGCGCGCTTGATACTCAAATAGATCCACTCTCGTTACCTTTCAGTTGTTTGATCAATTAGCAAATAAAAAATTAATATGAGAATTAATTTTTAACGTTACTTCGAAGCCAAGTAACAATATTTTCAGTTGGTGTTCCTGGGGTGAAAATTTCTGATACCCCCATATTTTTTAAGCTTGTAATATCTGCATCAGGAATAATTCCGCCACCAAAAAGTAAAATATCACTAGCTCCCTCTGCTTTTAATAACTCAAGTGTCTTTGTAAATAATGGAATATGTGCTCCAGAGAGGATAGATAAGCCAATGGCATCTGCATCTTCTTGAACTGCTGTTTGAACAATCTGTTCTGGAGTTTGATGCAAGCCGGTGTATATAACTTCCATACCAGCATCCCTAAGAGCTCTCGCAACTATCTTGGCGCCCCGATCGTGTCCATCTAACCCAGGTTTTGCAACCACGACTCGAATTATTGATGCGCTCACATTCATAACTTAGCTACCGGGGCATAACGGAGCAACAATCTCTTCTCGCCATATCCGCCAAAATCAATGGTCGCCTCGGCTTTCTCCCCCTCACCTGAGACGGTGATCACAGTCCCGAGCCCAAAGGTGTCGTGATTGACTCGATCGCCGGTAGCCAGTGAGATCGATTGTGAAGCAGCAACTTTTCGCCCGGTAGCACTTGGCCGAGCCAATATTTTAGGAGCTCGATAGGAAGCTTTTTGATATTCACTTATCTTCGGTGAGCCATGGATCGCATCACCGCTCCACTCAATCACTTCCTCAGGGATTTCATCAAGAAATCGAGATGGCGCATTGTAATTGGGAGCGCCCCAAGCACTTCGATATTCCGCTCGTGAAATGTATAACCGCTCGCGAGCTCTTGTTATCCCAACATAAGCCAATCTTCGCTCTTCCTCAATCTCCTGGCGGTCTCCAATAGAGCGGGAATGGGGAAATATATTCTCTTCAAGTCCTGTTAAAAAGACGGTCGGAAATTCCAACCCTTTTGCTGTATGTAGCGTCATTAAAGTTACAACTCCACTATTTCCTAAACCATCTTCGCTTTCAGGATCTGGAATGGAATCTGAATCGGCAACAAGTGCAACGCTCTCTAGAAAATCTAAGAGCGTAGCGCTTTCACCAGCATCAATACGCTCAACAGAAAATTCTTGTGCGACCGCAACAAGTTCTTGTAAATTCTCAACCCGCCCTTCATCTTGAGGATCTTTACTCTCTTCTAATTCACTGAGTAAACCACTCTGTTCTAAAACTGCAGCAGCTATAACTGCTGGAGCTGTATTTGCTTCTACAAGAGTTTGCAACTTTTGGATTAGATCGGTGAAGAGCGTTATTGAAGCCCTACTTCTGCTAGCCATATCTTCAATCTCTTCAACTCGTGTGAGCGCCTCCCAAAAAGATAAATCTTTCGCTTTTGAAAATAGATCGATCGCATCAAGTGCCCGATCTCCTATGCCTCGCTTGGGAGTATTGATAATTCTCCGTAGCGAGATCTCGTCATTGGGATTAACTAATGACTTTAAATACGCCAGAAGATCTTTTACCTCTCGTCTTTCATAAAAGCGGACTCCACCCACAACTTTGTAAGGAATCGCCTCTCGGAGGAAAACCTCCTCAAAAACACGGGATTGAGCGTTAGTTCTATAGAAAATCGCCGCATCTGAATATTTTGAACTTTTTTCTTTAGCCAATGACTTAAGAGTATTGGCTACAAACTGCGCCTCCTCATGTTCGCTCTCCCCAACAAATCCTTGGATCTTCTCTCCCTCACCTGTTTGAGACCAGAGATTCTTCTCTTTTCTCGATTCATTTTTAGAGATCACTGAATTAGCGGCGGTCAAAATATTCTGGGTTGACCTATAGTTTTGTTCTAAAAGAATTAGTCTCGCGTCAGGGTAATCCTCTTCAAATTGAAGAATATTTCGTATAGTCGCTCCTCTAAACCCATAAATTGATTGATCTGCATCGCCCACTACACAGAGCTGGGCTGGAAGAGTTCCTTCAATCAAATCTCCAACTAACTCTCGAATAAGAAAATACTGCGCTCTATTTGTATCCTGGTATTCATCAACGAGAATATGTTTAAATCGATTTCTATAACGCTCGCGAACATCGGGAAATCTCTGAAAGAGCTCTACTGTTTTCATAATTAAATCATCAAAGTCCATTGCATTCGCGCTACTAAGTCTCTTCTGATACAAAGCATAAACTTCAGCGACGACCTCTTCAAAGTAATTATTGGTAGCATCCCTAAAATCTGCAGGACCCATTAGTTCATTTTTAGCGTTGGATATTGCTGCCTGAAAAGCTCTGGGAGCATATTTTTTTGAATCAAGATTTAAATCGCGCATTACTAAGGTAATAAGTCTTAACGAATCAGAGCTATCGTAAATTGAAAATTGATTTGTATAACCAAGATGAAGCGCTTCATTACGTAATATTCGAAGAGATGCCGAGTGAAATGTTGAGACCCACATATTCTTTGCCCGTGGACCAATTAATTCGATGACTCGCTCTTTCATCTCGCCTGCTGCTTTATTGGTAAAGGTGATTGCCAAAATCTCCCAAGGGGCGATTGAGCGGGCAGCGAGCAGGTAAGCGATTCGTCGGGTTAATACTCGGGTTTTGCCTGAACCTGCCCCTGCAACTATCAAGAGTGGAGATCCATAATGGATTACTGCATCTTTCTGGGCAGGATTGAGCCCTTCGAGTAAGTAATCAGGTGACATAGATAGGCAGTCTATCTGCGAGAATCGCCTCGTGTTTGAACCGTATACCCCGATCAATGATCAAGAAATCAAAAATATTCTCGTAGTCACTGCACACCCTGATGATCTAGATTTTGGATGCTCAGGAACAATCGCCCTCTGGCGAGCAGCAGGGATAGCGGTCTCCTATCTGATCTGTACCAATGGAGATCAAGGCGGCGAAGATCCCAGTATTTCTCGAGAAGATATGGCCAAGATCCGCCAAGGTGAACAGCGAGATGCTGCAAAAGTAGTCGGGGTAGATAACGTAACTTTTCTTAATTACCGAGATGGTTGGCTAGAGCCAACCATTGCTCTGAGGAAAGATATTGTGCGTCAGATAAGAATTCATAAACCAGATCGAATGGTTATTCAGTCGCCAGATCGTAATTGGGATCGACTCTTTGCCTCTCATCCTGATCATATGGCAGCAGGTGAAGCTGCTATTCAGGCGGTTTACCCTGATGCGCGCAATCAATTTGCCTTTGAAGATCTGTTAAAAGAAGAGAAGCTAGAACCTCATCGAATTCGAGAGGTCTGGGTTATGGCTGCACCCCAATCCAACCATTTTGTAGATATTACCGAAACTATGGATTTGAAAATAAAGGCGCTTAAAGCGCATGCAAGTCAGACTGGCCATAATCCAAAGATGGAGGAGATGGTCAGATCTTGGGGTGAAAAAAACGGAGAGGCGATGGGTCTTACCAAAGGATCGTATGCAGAGATCTTTCGCGTGGTAAATACCGACTAGTTCTGAGAAATAATCAGGTTTTAGCGGGTATAAATCGTTTCTATTGCTATCGGTTGCTTTGGGGCGCCATCGCCACTTCCATCTCTTACCCCTGCTTGCGCAACCAACTTAACAACATCCAATCCTTTTTTCACTCTGCCCCATATTGTGTAATTAGCTGGAAGGGTGCTCTCTTGATAAACAATAAAAAATTGGCTTCCATTGCTATTTGAGGTCCCAGAATTAGCCATCGCTACAACTCCCGCCGGATAATTACCTTCTTTATCGCTAGGTAAATTCTCTACCCCATAGGTGAAATTTGGTCCTCCTCGGCCAGTAGCCGTCGGATCGCCACATTGAAGGACATAAAAACCTGATGTGGTGAGGCGGTGACAGAGCGACTTCTCATAAAACCCAGCCTTGATCAAAGTGCTTAGCGCAGTGAGGGTTACGCGAGCTTGGCGATGTAATGGTGAGATAACTATCTGCCCACAATTTGTATCAATAACAATCTCTCTCATCGACTTCTTTATCTGTCGAGTAGTTAGTACGCGCTCTGGTATCGGAACATCTTCTGGAGTGCGAGAAATTGCTGAAGTAGCTTGACATTTCAACTTCTTTGAAGCTTTTGAATTATCTATATCAATTTTCTTTGTCTGCAACTTTTTCTCTGCCGATGCCATTGGAGTTGACAGGAATGGAAGCAACAAGGCAAGTAGAAGAGCTGTAATTAATCGCTTGCGCATTTACTTGCCACCTTCACTTTTCCAAATTACATCTTAGTAAAGATTGGTTATTCCCATTCGATAGTTGCAGGTGGTTTACTAGTTACATCTAGAACCACTCTGTTTATCTCTCGCACTTCATTGGTAATGCGGGTAGATATTTTTGCCAATACCTCATATGGAATTCTCGACCAATCTGCCGTCATTGCATCTTCACTTGATACGGGCCTTAGCACTACAGGATGACCATAAGTTCGACCATCTCCCTGCACTCCAACACTTCGTACATCAGCAAGTAATACAACTGGGCACTGCCAGATCTGATGATCTAACCCTGCGAAATGTAGCTCCTCCCGAGCTATAAAATCAGCGTTTCGAAGAATTTTAAGTCGATCTTCAGTAACTTCACCGATAATTCGAATGGCAAGACCAGGTCCTGGGAAAGGTTGGCGCTTAATAATCACCTCAGGAAGAGCTAATTTCTCACCAACTTCTCTAACTTCATCTTTAAAGAGAGAACGAAGTGGTTCAATTAGTTTAAATTTTAAATCATCGGGTAATCCACCCACATTGTGATGAGATTTTATATTTGCTGTTCCACTACCTCCCCCCGACTCAACAACATCAGGATAGAGCGTTCCTTGAACTAGGAATTCAACTTCACCATCTCTGGCAATATCGCGAGCTGCCAATTCAAATGCTCGAATAAATTCTCGTCCAATAATTTTTCGCTTCTCTTCAGGATCAGTTACACCCTTTAACGCCGTTAAAAATTGATCCTTTGCATCAATAATTACTAGATCTACCCCTGTTGCAGCTACAAAATCATTCTCTACCTGCTCTGCTTCTCCCTCTCGCAGAAAGCCATGATCAACAAAGACACAGGTTAATTGGCTTCCAATCGCGCGTTGAACCAAGGCTGCAGCGACCGCAGAGTCAACGCCTCCAGATAAACCAGAGATAACCCGTGATTTTCCTACGCTCTGCTTAACTTTTTCGATTTCATTTTCGATAATGTTATCTGCGCTCCAGTTAGGGATAATTCCAACGATATCAATGAGCCAGCGTCGTAAAATTTCTTGGCCAAACTCTCCATGGACAACTTCTGGATGGAACTGGACTCCAGCAACCAAGGCGCTCTCATTTTCAAAGGCAGCTATCTTGGTCTCTTGAGTTGATCCGATAGATTTAAATGCAGGTGGTAATTTCCATACGCTATCGCCATGAGACATCCACACTTGAAAGGTTTCCGGTAAACCAACAAAAAGTTTTGATTCTTCAATTGTTAACTCTGTTCGACCGAATTCAGATTTACCAGTTTTTGCAACTTCCCCACCAAGGGCCTGGGAGATAGAATGGAATCCATAACAGATTCCAAAAATTGGTATACCTATTGCGAGAATCCTTGGATCTAGTTTTGGCGCCCCTGATTGATAGATTGATGATGGCCCACCCGATAAAATTATTGCGGTAGGTCTTATCCGTTCAATCTCTTCATATGCGGTGTTAAAGCCAATAACTTCACTGTAAATACCGATTTGCCGCACCCGCCTGGCAATCAACTGCGCATATTGTGCGCCAAAATCTATAACAAGAACAATATCGGTTTTAGCCTCGATCAATGACAATCTCCACCCGTTGAAATTCTTTAAGATCTGAGTAACCACTTGTTGCCATTGCTCGTCTCAGCGCACCAAAAAGATTCATCGAACCATCGGCGCTATGAGATGGGCCAAGCAAAATTTCTGCCAGCGTTCCAACAGTTCCTACATGAACACGTGTTCCTCGTGGTAAATCCTCATGATGAGCTTCTGTACCCCAATGAAAACCACGACCTGGCGCCTCCTCAGCTTTGGCAAGTGGTGATCCCATCATCACTGCATCTGCCCCGCAGGCAATCGCTTTTGCAATATCTCCACTCTTTCCCACAGATCCATCTGCAATGACATGAACATATCGCCCACCAGATTCATCAAGATATTCACGGCGTGCCGAGGCAACTTCTGCAACTGCCGATGCCATCGGAACAGAGATCCCTAGTACTTGGCGAGTGGTATGGGCTGCTCCGCCACCAAAACCAACCAAGACTCCAGCAGCCCCAGCTCTCATTAAATGCATCGCACCAGAGGCGGTAGCGCAACCTCCAACGATCACAGGTACATCTAACTCCTGGATAAATTTTTTCAAATTAAGCGCTTCTGCTTTTCCAGCCACATGTTCTGCTGAAACTGTTGTGCCACGAATAACAAAGATATCTACGCCAGCTTCAAGAACTGTTCTGTAAAACTCTTGAGTCCGTTGTGGAGATAGCGCTGCTGCAACAGTAACTCCAGAGCTTCGAATCTCCTTAATTCGCTCTTTTATTAACTCTGCACGTATCGGAGCCTGGTAGATCTCCTGCATTCTTCGGGTGGCTTGTTCATTTGGAAGGGAAGAAATTTCACCTAATTGAATTTTAGGATTTTCATATCGAGTCCATAACCCTTCAAGATTGAGAACTCCGATGCCTCCCAATTTTCCAAGAGCAATGGCGATCTCTGGTGAAACTACCGAATCCATCGGGGCAGCAAGAAGTGGAATCTCACAGTTGTAGGCATCTATCTGCCAGCTAGTTGAAACTTCACGGTGATCGCGAGTTCTTCGGCTGGGAACAATGGCAATATCATCAAATGAATATGCGCTCCGCACCCGTTTTCCTGGAGCTAGTTCAATTTCAGCCATCTAAGATCTCCCGCCCTCATTGGCACTGCTACCACTTTTTAAATTCGAATAATTAGGAGCATCGGCAATATGGTGAACATCGTGGGGATGGCTCTCCTGCAGCCCTGCAAAAGTTATCTGAATTAGCCGTCCATTGATTTTAAGATCGCGAATAGTTGCCGCTCCGGCATATCCCATTCCTGAACGGAGGCCACCTACTAATTGATGAACCGTATCGACAACTGGGCCTTTATAACCAACTTTTCCTTCGATGCCTTCTGGTACTAATTTATCTTCAGAGAGAACATCATCTTGCATGTATCGATCTTTAGAGTAACTTCGCTGCTCGCCACGACTTTGCATTGCAGCTAAAGATCCCATACCTCGATAACTTTTATATTTTCTTCCAGCAATCTCAATCAACTCTCCAGGAGATTCATCGCATCCTGCAAGAAGTGATCCCAACATCACTGAATCAGCCCCTGAGACAATTGCTTTAGCAATATCACCAGAGTATTGAAGTCCGCCATCTGCAATAAGTGGAACATCAGATTTTTGACAGGCTTTTGCTGCCTCCATAATCGCAGTTACTTGAGGGACTCCAACTCCTGCGACTACTCGAGTTGTACAGATTGATCCAGGGCCAACACCTACTTTGACCGCATCTGCACCAGCATTTATCAGCGCCTGTGCGCCAGCGCGGGTTGCGATATTTCCACCAATAATTTCCTGATCTGGATAACTTTTTTTAATTCTCTCAATTGAATCAAGTACAGCTCGGTGATGACCATGTGCAGTATCAACGACAACAACATCAACTCCCGCCTCAATAAGAGCTTGGGCACGAGCAAAACCATCATCTCCCACTCCGACGGCGGCGCCAACAATCAAACCAATATTCTTAACCATTTTTACATGAGATACCTGATCGGTGATTGAGAGATTTCTATGGATAATTCCTATGCCACCGGATTTAGCCATTGCAATTGCCATCTGAGATTCGGTTACGGTATCCATCGCCGATGAGATAAGCGGAATATCTATCCAAATATTTCTTGTCAGTTGAGTCTTAGTACTAACCTCACTTGGAACTACGTTCGATGCATCTGGAAGTAGAAGGACATCGTCATAGGTCAAACCCAGCATCGCTACTTTTTCGTTGACCTCAGACATAACGCCCATCCTATCTAGCGCAAGCAAACACTCAAAAAGCCAACTCCCTGACAGAGCTCATACCCAATAAATTTACTCTTAGCTCGGTAGCCCTATAGAAATATCTAACTTTAGGAACATAGCGCCCCAAGGACTTCATCTATCGCCCCGGGAAGATCAGAGACATAGAGAATTTTATTTTTTCCATTCCCAGCGTTCTTTACTTCAACTTCATCGCGGGACCATCCTGGCCCACCAAGAATTATTCGAGAAGCTGGTCTAACAGATGGGATCTGATCAAGGCAGCCAAGATCTGCATTGCTTGCCAACTGAGCCCAGAGAAAAATCGCCGGTGGCGCAGTGCGCTTAACCGTTGCAGATATTGCAGAGATTGGAGTTCTTGCCCCTAGAAACTGTGTGGCAACTGCCTCTTGTGAGAGAGAAGCTTGGAGAACAAAGAGTGGAAGCGAATGCGTCTCCTCACCTAAACAGGCTAAAAGAACTGGCCTTGCATTCCTTGGTTGATCTGCCTTTACAACCACTTGTTGGAGTAAGTTTTTAATAATCTCGCTAAACATATGTTCAATCTCAATACCAGTTCCTTTAAGCGCCCACTCATCCCCGATTATGATGAGCGATGGGACAATCACCTCACTCCAGGTAGCAACAACACCAGAGTTTTGAATTTCATTGGCAAGTAAATTCTCAATAAAGGGTCGATCCAAGGATTGTGATGCTCGCATTAAGGAATCAACCAAATCTTCACGAATTTCAAATTCTTTTGGTAAAAGTTGAGCGATTGATCCTTGTGACTGATCTTCATCCTGGATCTCAATAGCGACTTGGGCTGCATTAGCTGGTGACATCCCAGCAATAATGAGCTTTCTCATCATCATCACACGGGCAAGATCAAGAGAGTTATATCTGCGATGTTCTCCCTGCGAGTGAGCCGATGGCCCAAGACCGTAGCGACGGTCCCAAGTCCTTAAAGTTGCCGGCGCTATACCCAGGCGCCTTGCGACCGCGGCGACCGTTAATGAAGTAGGTATTGGGGCTCTCGCCTCATCTGCCGCGATCTGGGCCGAATGAGAACGGGAGCGAGAAAGTTGCACAGGCAAAGGGTGGAGTATCTATGAGATCTGCGCCACCTGAAATTGGCTAAGCCTGAAATTATTATTGATGGAGATCACAGCAGAAAAGCGGTAATTATCCCTCAGGGGGCTTGAACAACCTATGCAACGATTGCTAGGATATGGTTCCATCGACCAAGGAAATGAGCTGAGCATGACTGAAGTATCAAGACTTCCCAAGCCTGTAACAGCCTCTTGGGAATGGCAAGAAGCGGGATCCTGTCGCTCACTGCCGACCGATATGTTCTTCCATCCAGAGAATGAACGTGGCCCTCGCCGAAAGGCCCGTGAGGTAGCAGCAAAAGCTGTCTGCGGTGCATGTCCTGTTATTGCTCAATGTCGAGCTCATGCCCTTTCCGTCCAAGAGCCTTATGGAATCTGGGGCGGGCTCTCTGAAGATGAGCGGACTGAAATTCTCTCCCGTGCTCATCGCCGGGGTATTTACTCTGTATCACCTAGCGCCTAGGAAAGATTTTTACTGATCTTTTTTAGATCACAACTTTTTTTATTTAATCTATCTGCTTTTTATCTGCTCTCGAAATCTCTGGGATCACTTTCCTTCGGCGCCTTCCTCAAACTTATCGCCGCAGTAACAGCAAGAGCGCTGATGATAACTCCGAGTGAGAAATTGAGCGAGATATGCGGCACTGGAGCTCCGAAAACTTCATCGATACCAATTCCATGTAACGCTTCGATAACTAACTTCACGCCAATAAAACCAAGAACTATCGCAAGACCTTTAGAGAGATAAATCAATCGCCGCAATAAAAATCCTACAAGGAAATAGAGCTGCCTTAACCCCATGAGAGCAAATGCATTAGCCATAAAAACTATATATGGATCGCGTGTTAAACCAAAGATTGCAGGTATGGAATCTAGAGCAAAGAGAATATCGGTAGTTCCTAGAGCAATTAACGCCAGCGTAAAGGTTGACCAGCCCCGAGTCCGGAGAATTTTGATTATTTTTGATTCGTCCCATTCATCTTCTGCCGGATCGCCGCTGATGAGTTTGTAAGCGGTCCATAATAAAATCGCACCAAATAAGAAAAATACTGCAATAAAACGCTCTATAACTGCCGCTCCAATAACGATAAAAATTCCACGAAGTACCAAAGCCATAAGAATTCCAAGCAATAGAACCATCTGTTCTTGCTCTTTACGCACCTTTAATCGAGATAAAATGATAATGAATACAAATAAATTATCGACAGAGAGTGAATATTCGGTGATCCAACCGGCAAAAAACTCGGCGCTAGCTACCGGACTCTCCCAGCTGCGCATGGTTATTCCAAAGGTGATGGCAGAAGATACATAGATAAAAGTCCAGATGCTCGCCTCTTTTAAAGAGGTCTCTACATTTCTTCGATACCAAGCCCAGAAGAGGTCGAAGAGGATGACAAAACCTACAACAATTCCAGTAATTGCCCAGATTGTGGGGGTCACATTTGATGCGCGCGAAGCTACTTCGCCCACCTCTTCTGCCGCCAGATAGACGCTCATCTAACTCATCTCTTAAAAATATCTTGCATTGATTAAGACTTCCAGATACTAAAATATGCAGGACCCTTACCTTTAAGGGCCCTGCATAATCTACTTCAATTCGACTCAAGATCTCCTTTTTACAGGATTTCAAGGATCTTGAGCAATTAGTGTGAGTGGCCTCCAGCTCCATGGCTATGACCATGGCCTGATGCTGCCTCTTCCTTCTTCGCCTCTGGCGTTTCAAAGACCAGAGCCTCTGTTGTAATAAACATCGCAGCGATGGAAGCTGCATTAGCAAGTGCAGACCGAGTTACCTTCACAGGATCGATTACACCAGCTTTAACGAGGTCAACATATTCATCAGTGGCAGCGTTGAATCCTTCATCTTTCTTCATCGCCTTCACCTTAGAGACAACTACATAACCTTCTTGACCTGCATTCTCTGCTATCCAACGTAGCGGCTCTTCGCACGCTTTACGTACCAGTCTGACACCAGTTGCGCCATCGCCTTCAAGGCCTAGATCGCCTTCCAGGATTGCTGATGCATGAACAAGAGCTGCTCCTCCACCAACAACGATGCCTTCTTCTACCGCTGCTCGTGTTGCAGAGATCGCATCTTCTAATCGATGCTTCTTCTCTTTTAATTCAACTTCAGTATGTGCGCCAACCTTTATTACACAGACTCCGCCAGCAAGTTTTGCTAGCCGTTCTTGAAGTTTCTCCCGATCCCAATCAGAATCGGCAACTTCAATCTCTCGGCGAATCTCTCCAACTCTTCCTTCGACAGATTTCTTATCACCGGCTCCATCAACGATAGTTGTATGATCTTTTGTTACCACAATCCGACGAGCACGTCCTAAGAGTTCGACCCCTACTTGATCTAACTTAAGACCAACTTCAGCCGAGATCACTGTTCCACCTGTCAATACGGCAATATCTTGGAGCATTGCTTTTCGACGGTCTCCAAATCCTGGAGCCTTCACCGCTACCGATGCAAAAGTTCCGCGGACCTTATTAACTACCAAAGTTGAAAGCGCTTCGCCCTCAACATCTTCAGCGATAATAAGAAGTGGCTTGCTCGATTGAGCAACCTTCTCAAGAACGGGAAGAAGATCTGGCAGCGCTGAAACTTTCCCTGAGGAGATCAGAATGTAGGCATCTTCAAGGACTGCCTCCATGCGATCAGCATCAGTTACAAAATAAGGCGAGATATAACCTTTATCGAACTGCATACCTTCAGTGAAATCAAGATCAAGGCCAGTTGTAGAAGATTCTTCAACGGTGATGACGCCATCTTTCCCAACTTTATCCATAGCTTCGGCGATTAACTCGCCAATATTGCGGTCTTGCGCAGAGATTGTTGCAACGTTAGCAATCTGCTCTTTACCGGCTACTGGAGTTGCATTGGCATGAAGTTTTTCAACCATTGCAGCGACAGCTTTCTCAATTCCAATTTTAATTCCCATTGGTTGAGCTCCAGCTGCAAGGTTACGAAGACCTTCTTTAACCATAGCCTGTGCAAGTACAGTGGCAGTTGTCGTTCCATCACCTGCTATGTCATTGGTCTTCTCAGCAACTTGCTTTACAAGTTGTGCTCCCATATTTTCTGCAGGATCTGATAATTCAATCTCTTTTGCAATTGTTACACCATCGTTGGTAATGAGAGGTGCGCCAAAGGACTTGCCAATTACGACATTGCGTCCCTTTGGTCCAAGAGTTACCTTGACTGTGTCAGCAAGAATGTTGACACCACGTTCCATTCCACGACGAGCGTTCTCGTCAAAATGCAGGCTCTTACCCATATATGTACACCGACTCCCAGATTATTTGTTGATGATCGCGAGAATGTCGCGAGCTGAAAGGACGAGATATTCCTCGCCGCCATACTTAACTTCAGTACCACCGTATTTGCTATAGAGAACTACATCGCCCTCTTTAACATCCATAGGAACTCGCTCGCCATCATCAAATCGGCCTGGGCCAACTGCGACAACTTTGCCTTCCTGTGGCTTCTCTTTTGCGGTATCTGGAATAACAAGACCTGATGCGGTAGTGGTTTCAGCATCAAGTGGTTTAACTACAACGCGGTCCTCTAGTGGCTTAATGGCAATGGCCATCGTTTCGCTCCTTATTAACTCGTCTCTTACTCGACTAACTCGATAGTTATTCGATTTACAGGGTATTCACTTTTCAAGGGGTCATTAGCAGTGTCGCCCCTGGAGTGCTAACGCGAACCCTAGGGGTCGTATTCCCGAACCTCAAATTGAGGTGGGCCAGCTGATCTGAGAGATAGGCGCAGAGGCGTCCACGGCGATCCCCAAGGCTGAAGCGGGTTTTCCCGCGCTCACCAGCTGCGCGCCTAGGGCAGCAACCATCGCCCCATTATCGGTGCAGAGAATTGGAGGGGGGATGCGCAGCTCTAGCCCTGCCGCAGTAGCGCGCTCCCTGGCAACTGCTCGAAGGCGAGAGTTGGCCGCTACCCCACCACCGATTAAGAGAGTCTCGATCCCAGAAAATTGAGCTGCATCGATCGCCTTCTTCGTTAATACATCAACAACCGCCTCCTGAAATGAAGCGGCAAGATCGCTCTGCTTATAACCAGGATTTGATTGGAGATATCGAGCCACTGCAGTTTTTAAACCTGAGAATGAGAAATTAAATCGGTGTTCCTGGAAATCTTTAACAGCTGTAAGCCCTCTTGGAAAATCAATATTTATCTCTCCCAGCTCTGCTAATTGATCTATTAATGGACCTCCTGGAAAACCTAAACCCATTAATCGCGCTACTTTGTCAAAAGCCTCTCCCGAGGCATCATCTAACGTTCTACCTAACTGTTCAAAAGGTTCTGTGATTTTTTCAATCTTCAAAATCGATGAGTGTCCACCACTGACCAGAAGTGCAATTGATGGTTTTAATTCAAATTGATGTGTTAAAAGATCTACTGCTACATGAGATGCAAGATGATTTACTCCATAGAGCGGCTTATCGAGAGCAAGTGCAAGAGCGTTCGCTGCAGATGTTCCAACTAAGAGAGCCCCAACTAGCCCAGGTCCTGCCGTAACTGCAATAGCATCCAGATCTTTTAACTCAACTTTACTCTCCGATAGCGCACCTTTAATAGTTGGCCAGATCGCCTCAAGATGTGCACGGCTTGCAACTTCCGGAACAACGCCGCCAAATCTTTCATGTTCTAAAACGCTAGATGCAATTACATTTGATAGAAGTTTTCTTCCATGAACAATTCCTACAGCTGTTTCATCACAAGAGGTTTCAATTCCAAGAACTAGTGGGCCATCGATCATCGCATCTCCTGGGGAGATTTTGGAAGCTCTTTCTGCATAACAATGGCATCAACTCCAACGCCATAATAATTCCTACGAATTGCCAGTTCTTTATATCCTAAAGATTGATAGAGCGAAGCGGCCTCTTCATTTCCCAATCTCATCTCAAGAGTTAAAAGTTCAACTCTCTGATCGATCACCCAAGCCTCTAACTTGGCTATAAGCTCTCGCGCAATCCCTCGCCTTCGATACTCGGGCAAAACGGCAACGCTATGGATATCACCTGTGGGGGCAGTTATTGCAACCCCGGCATAGCCAATAATTTTCTCCCCAACTAAGGCTGCGATATATCGTCGCCTTGGCCCGCTGAGCTCTTCCTTGATCTGAGGCAGAGACCAAGCATCTTTCAGGAAAACAGACTTCTCTAATTGAAAAATAGCGATCGCATCTAGCAAGGTGAGATCTCTATAGGTAAACATCAACGCTCTTCCAAAGTTAGCGCATCTGGTTTACGTAGATACATGGGTCGATCTACTCTCTGCCCAGATTCCAAGGCCGATAAGAGAAGAAGTGGATTGGGATGTGTCATATCGATATCAGCTTCAAATCCATAAAGCTGCGCCCCTTCACCATAAACTGGAAGTCCTAAATCTTTTACAAAGTTAGGTTGTGAGACTCTTGGCTCACTTGTTCTCTTACCTGAATCAAACTCTGCCCAGTAAATTTCTCGTCTTCGTGCATCTGTTGCAACAATATATTTTCCAGTAACACCAGAGACGATGCCATCTAATGATGAGATTCCTAGAAGGGGAATCTTTCTCGCCTCAGCAAAAACTTGTGCGAAGGCGATTCCCACCCGTAACCCAGTGAAAGGTCCAGGTCCCATTCCAATTACAACTTGAGAGATCGGTTTACCAATTTCCAGTGCAGCAGAGACCAATTGAGGTAGCGCCTGGCCATGAGAGGTAGCGCCATCCATTCTCCCTGCAAATAACGGTGAGTTACCCTCAAAGAGCCCTACTGAAGTTCGAGAGGTAGCAGTATCAATAATGAGCGTTCTCATCGTCTCTCAACCAAAAGCTCTCTACTCTCTTCACCTTCTTGAAAATTTTCAAGAATATTGATCTCGATAAAAATATACCCCTCGCCAAGCCTTGGAGCTAGATCAGATCCCCACTCCATCACAATGATCGCACTTTCGCGTTGACTCTGAAGATCTAAATCATCAAATTCAAATTGAGCTGTATCACTTCCTAATAATCGGTAGAGATCTACATGTATAAAAGGTATTGGGCCAGCGTGTTCTCTTGCGATGATGAAGGTAGGAGAGGTGATCTCGGTAATTCCTAAAGCGCCTCCGATTCCTTGCGTTAAGGTGGTCTTGCCGGCGCCAAGCGGCCCTTTTAAAACCAGTAGATCACCGGCCTTTAACTCTTGGCCTAGCAGAAAACCAAATTGACGCATCTGATCTTCACTTTCAATTAGGTGCTTTCCAAAGATTGCACCCTCGCTATCCACTCCTAACATGAGCTCAGCCTAATCAAAAAAATGAGGATTGAAGTCAAAAAAAATCAGGGCCTAGTTTCCTAGGCCCTGATTTCGATCAGTTCAGTTGGTGATTTTTTGAAGTATTTCCTAGTACGGAATAAATAAGAGAATTAACTCCTCTTATTTATTAGTCCTCATAGCTTTCATAGAACTTAAGTGGTGGCGCTTCAAAGAATCGATCAAAGAAGAGACCACCAGCTTTACGAATCAGAGTCCGTACAATTCCTGGATTAGGTAACCTATCCCCAGCTGCAGCAAGCGCACCGATCTCTGCCATGGTAGTCCACTGCTCAACTGTGTAGTTGCAGTGGTTCGTTCCATTGGCAGCTGGCTTACTTGTATCTGGAGTTCCAAGAGCAGTAAAGGTGGTGTATTTTTCAGCTGGAAGATTCCAGATCACCATCAGATTACTCTGCTCAACTCTTATCGGATTGCCTTTACGTATAGAGGCAACTGCTGCAGCTTTGGCCTCAGCAAGATTCTCCGCATTGGCATTGATTAACCATTGAAGATGGCCACCTGGGGTGGTTGATTCAAATGGCGCGGTCATAGCAATTGTTGGAACATTTACTTTTCCAGTATGTGACAACATAGCGCGAAGCTTTGTTAAGGCAGCTGCATCTGCGCTAACGCGAGGAGCAGCAGCTAAATAACCAAGGAGTGCATCTGTTGCATCAAAGCCTGAGAGCGCAGATGTGAAGATGAACTTTCCATCACCAAGCTGTGCTTCATAGTCAGCCTTACTGTTATCGTAAACTCGACCACCATTAATTGCTTCCAGATCTGCAGTGACCAAAACTCCCAGTATTGCTGCATCTTGTAAGTTTTGAAGCGTTGCAATCGCTGGAGCAATACCGGCAACAAATTGTGAGTAGGTTAGAGAGTTGGGATCTCCAGGACCTGTTGATCCATCAATATGTGCGCTGATATTTGGAAGTCCTGCCATCTGCCCAATAAGGGTTACTGCTGAGCGAGATGGAATTGCAGATTTAATTGCAGCTGGAACAGTTGAAGTTGCTGGCCATGCTCCTGTTACTACCGAGGCCGATAGCGATCTGAGCGCAGCTGCAATCTTTCCAATATCGGTTAATTGCTCAACGACTCCAGGTACTCCTGCAGAATATCCACCTGCTTTGATCGTTGGATCAAAGAAAGTTTTCATTCCCCAGAGCGCATCTCCTGCCATCTTAAGCGCCGCTTCAACTGAGCCGCCGACCATACAAACTGGAACAGCAGCATCAATAAGATCTGGATATTGTTCAGCAAGAGCTTGAGTGATAAATCCACCTTGTGATTCGCCCCAAGCAACGATCTTTTTGGTAGCAGTGAATTGTTCTGTAAAGAGACCGATCAATTCCGCATTGGTCTTTACTGCGCCATCAGCGTTCCAACCTGTCTTTGCAAAGGCAGAGGAGAAAATTCCATAGCCTTTAGAGAGAAGATAGGTAGCTACTTGAGCCTTTTCAGCTGCTGATCGACCAGGGACCTGCTCTACCAGACTTGAGGCGGCCACATCGTATGCACCAGGGATGCTAATTGGATAGCGGTAGCCCTTAGAGTATAAAAATGCAGTGCCATTAAAGTTTAAAGGAACTTGCATTGCATACTTTGCTCCATCAGAGGTAACTCCCTGACAGCTAGTAACTCCACCTGCTGTAGCACATAGTGGAGCAGATGCTTTCGCTGCAGTTGGTAGCGCAACGAGTGTTAATGAGGTTAAAGCTAGCGATACGAGTACCGCACCTAATTTTTTAAGTTTCATTATTCTGGCAATCCCTTCGTTGGAAGTGCAGGTCGCTTAGAAGTTCCCTTGACAACTGGGCCGTTACCAGAATCAGTTGTATAGATAACATTCTTTGCTTCAACAGGAATAATTGCTCCTGTTGCATTGTATTTGCCAATCCAGTAGCCGGTATAACCGACTCGGCTAGTTCGTGAGAAAGCCAATGGTGCAAGACCAGCGCTAGCAAATGATGCACCTCTATTTTCAATAGCAGCAATCAATTTCTTACGTGTTGGCTTCGGGCCAGCAGCTTTAAGAGCTTGAGCCACCATCATTCCGCCATTCATTCCGGCAAGAACGTTGTTATCGAAATCAACGCCTTTGTTGTACTCATTATTTATTTCTCGGAAGAACTTGACATATTCATCAGCTGTATCAGCTGCATCAGGCATAAATGATGCACCAAGCGCACCATTAAGGACGGCTACTGGAACAGCTGTTGCGGTACGGATTGTGGTTGCATCTCCACCAACGGATCCAAGGATCCATTGTGGGCGGTATCCCGCCTGCGCTGCCACAGCAAGGGCTGCAGCGGTTGCAGTAGATACGCCAAAGAGATAGACAACTTCAACTCTCGCTGCAGCTAGCTTTTGGATCCAGGTCGTTGCAGTTGTTGCGCTCTGTGTACCAGAGACATACTTGATAGTTTCATCAAATTTGACTCCAGCGGTAGCAAAACCTTTAAGCGCATCTTGGCCAAAGTCATCATTTTGAACAATGAGACCAAGTTTCTTGCCAGCAAAGTTTTCTTTTATATACGTTCCCATGACCTTTGCTTCCATTGCATAGGAAGGGAATAATGGAAATAGCGTTGGGAATTTACGCTTATTTGCAAAACCACTAAAGCCAGTATTTACAAAGAGCGTTGGAACGCCACGGGCGCCAAGTCGAACTTTGCTATTGACTGCGAGGTTATTAGCTGTGCCAAGGGCACCAACGATTGCAAAAACTTTATCTCGGAGAATAAGTTCATTGGTCCGGTTGACCGCTTCTTGAGGGAGGTATTTATCATCTTTAATAATAAGGTTGATCTTTCGACCATTGACTCCGCCATTGGCATTGACATATTCAAAATATGCCTTCATAGCTGGAGCCACTTTGGCATAACCTGGTGAGGCCGGGCCTGTCAGCGGCACAGTGATACCAAGCTTAATTGAGGTCTTGGTCACTCCAACTCTGGATGCTTGAGCCGGAATTGCTGTAAGCGCTAGCGCCGATGCCGCGATCACCGCAGAAGCAGCCAGCAGGCTCTTCTTACGAAATGAACCGATCATTGTTTTCCTTCCATAGAGGGGTAAGCATTATTCAATTGTCATTTCAGTTAAGAGCTCTTCACTCATAACTTTTTTTCTAACATTCCTAACTTTTAACTACCTTTACTTTTAGCTTTGAGCTTTTTCTTCTCTTTATGATGATGCCACTGCTCTGCCGGACCATTTGGTGCGAAGAGAACGGTCAAAATCAGTAGTACACCGGTGATCAGGCCTGGAACATTTGCCGAGACCGCCTCAGACTCACTCACGTTCTTTGAGATCGCTTCGGCTATCTCTGGAATTATCACCAAAGTTAGACCACCCAAGATGCTACCCGCAAGACTTGTGAGACCGGCGAGTACCGCACCGGTAATAATGGCAAAGGAAAGACTTAAAGGGAAGGCTGAAGGGGAGACAATTGAGATCATTCCCAGTAAAGCCCCAGCAAGTCCAGCCACCCCTGCGCTCACCGTAAAGGCAAGTACCTTTCTTCTTCCCACATGAATGCCTAAAAGCTCTGCCGCAGCCTGATTTGAGCGCCCCGCCTTCCACGCTCTTCCATAACGGCTTTTAAGAATATTTTGCATCACCCAGAACATAATGAGGGTGGCCAGTGCTGCAATCCAGAAAAACCATTTATATAAAGTGAAATCAAATCCATAACGCTCTGGGGGGAAGCCAACATCAAAAGATAAACCAGTCTCGCCACCTAAAAATTCAAATTGATTTGCAAGGGTGGGAAGACCTAGTGCAAGTGCAAGAGTTGTTCCTGCTAAATAAGGTCCAGAAAGTCTTGCAGCCCCACCACCTAAGAGCGCTCCAAAGATCGCAGTAATTATGACGGCAGCAAGAAAAGTAATAATGATCGGAGGAGAGAAATAAATCTGAGTGAGCGCAGCAGCGTAGGCACCAACCGCCATAAAAGCTCCGTGGCCAATGGATAGCTGTCCTGAGTATCCAGTTAACAAAATAACAGAACCAATAGCTAAGGTATAAATCGCGATCAAAGCCCCTTGATAAACTCGAAGTTCATCAACGCGATCACCAATCAGGAGAAGAAGCCATCCTAAAAAGATAAAAAATAACAACCTTCTTCTATTGGGATTTTTTAGAAACTTTGGGCTATGCACTGCGCGCCCCCTTTGCTCCAAAGAGCCCGGCAGGTTTTAAAAGCAGAATGAGAACTAAAACAACAAAGGTAGTAGGAAAAATGAGCGATGTTCCAAGATAGATAAGAACGAAGGAGAGCCCAACGCCAAGAACTAATCCTCCAACGACAGCCCCAATTAGACTCTCCAACCCACCAATAACGGCAGCAACAAATCCAAAGACTAAGAGGGTGTCGAGTGAGTTGGGCGTGAGTGAATCATTTGGAGAGACTAATATTCCTGCGACGGCGCCAGCTGCGCCAGCAAAGATCCAACCAATAGTTCTTGTTGTTGCTACTCGAACGCCAGAAAGACGTGCAATCTCTGGGTTATAGGCAGCTGCTCGTAGCGCAAGTCCAAGATTTGTCTTCTGAAAAATAATTGAGAATATAATCATTACAACCGCTGCAGTTACAATAATAAGTAGATTTAATCGAGAAAACGGCAGCGTTGCATCACCGATAACAAAACCTGCGGTACTGACTGGGGATTCAAATCTCTTTCCCTCATTGGTCCAGATCAGACCAACAACTGCTCGAATTACAGCAAGCAGGCCCAGCGTTGCTATGACGGGAGCAACCGCTGCAACTGGTCCTTCATTGGCATGTTTCAGTAGAACTCGCATTAAACCAGATTCCACCAGGCCACCAATAAGCCCACCAATGGCAACAGCGAGAATAAATGCCATAAGAAAACTGCCGCTACGGTTAACAACTTCCCAGGCAATATAAGTGGAGAGAATTGCTTGACCGGCTTGCGCAAAATTAACAACGCGAGTCGAGCGCCAGACCAGTACTAAAGCCAGCGCCATCAGAGCATAAATCGATCCGATGCTGACGCCAATAAGAAGAGTATTTATTAATTGTTGCATCAGTACCCCAGATACGCAGACTTCAGTGCAGGATCAGCTACTAAGCTACCTGCATCACCTTGCGCAACAATCACACCTAAATTAATAATAATTCCTGTATCTGCAATAGCTAAAGCTCCCATTGCATTCTGCTCAACTAAAATGATGGTAATTCCTTGCTGGCGACATAATTGAGAGATCGTCTCAAAGATCTGCTCCACAACTAATGGTGCAAGGCCGAGAGAGGGCTCATCAAGTAATAAGAGTTCTGGTTTTGAGGCGAGCGCTCGACCAATAGCTAACATCTGTCGCTCGCCACCAGATAAAGTATCGGCCCGTTGATCCATCCGCTCACCTAATCGCGGAAAGAGATTGATAACTTCACCTATTGATTCTTCTAATTCACTCTTATTATTTCGCCAGATTCCACCGAGAGATAGATTTTCTCTCACTGTTAGCTCCGGGATAACAGATTTTCCCTCCGAGACATGGGCAAGGCCTCGCCTAACTAGATCTTCAGGTTTCATACCAGTGATCTCTCGATCCTTCCAGAAAATCTTTCCTAATTTGGCATCTTTTAAACCTGAAATCGTTCGAAGTAGCGTTGTCTTTCCTGCGCCATTAGAGCCAATCACAGCGGCAAGCGAGCCGGCATCAACCTCAAAGGAGATCCCATCTAAAGCGCGGATTGCGCCATGTTCAACCACAAGACGTTCAACTTTCAAGGTCATGAGTTGTTAGCTCCACTTCCAAGATAGGCAGTGACAACATCAGGGTTATTTCGAACTTGATCAGGTGAACCGCTGGCGATAACTTCACCAAAATTTAAAACATAGATTCGATTACAGACACTCATAACAACATCCATATGGTGTTCAACTAAAACGACCGCACATGAGGAAGTTATATTTCTTATTAGCCCATTGAGCCAAGCAATATCTTGTCCACCAAGGCCTCCAGCAGGTTCATCGAGAAGAAGAATTTTTGGATCACTGACTAAAGCCCGAGCGATTGCAACTCGTTTAGTATCTGGATAAGAGAGGGTATCTGCTCTTCTCTCTCCGAGATGGCCTGCATAAACTCGCTCAAGCATCGTCTGAGACTTTTGAGCGAGAGCGCTCTCATCTCTATGGCTCAAACCTAACGCTGCCCGGATTAAACCAGTCCGTGCCCCGATATCAGCGCCAAGCATCACATTCTCTAAAACCGTTAGATCAGGAAAAAGTCCTACTCCTTGAAGAGTTCTGGCAATTCCCAACTTCACAAGTTGATCGGCGCGAGGCCATTCGATCTGCTCGCCAAATAATTTCAAATTGCCAGAGGCTGGGGTCACAAAGCCAGAGAGAGCATTAAATAAAGTTGTCTTGCCGGCGCCATTGGGTCCAATTAGACCGAGAATTTCACCGCTATTTAGATTAAGTGAGACATTACTTAGGGCTTTAAGTCCGCCGAAGTTGACCGATAAAGAATCAATCTCAAGTATCTGCTGGTTTATCATTGATGGAAATTCTAGGCACTCTTGGACCAATTCTGGTAACTATTTCATAATTAATTGTTCCGCAAGCCTTGGCCCAATCATCAGCGGTGTACTCACCCTGTAAACCACCTGAGAAAACCGTCACAATTTCCCCAGCTTTCACCGTTGAATCCGCTCCTAAATCGACAACAAATTGATCCATCGAGACACGACCAATGATTGGAGCTCGCCTGCCGCCAACAAAGATCCCTACTGATGAATCTGCATTTCTAGGAATCCCATCGCCATATCCCATCGCGACTACGCCAATTACAGTCTCTCGATCAACCTTACCAATTGCGCCATATCCCACGGTTGATCCTTTTGGTAGCTCTTTCACGAGATATAACTTTGCTTTCAAAGTCATAACTGGAATAAGTCCAAGATCTTCAGAGCTACCTAAATTTTTATTTTCTGGAGAAAGTCCATAAAGTGCAATACCTGTACGTACCATCTCAAATTTTCCATCTGGAATGGAGAAGAGCGCAGCAGAGTTGCTTAGATGGTGAATCGGAGGTTTCAACCCAGCGTTCAAAAGAGTTTGAAGAGCGCTTCGATATCTCTCAACCTGTTCTTGGTTCATCGCTTCGCCAGGTTCATCTGCTCGAGCAAAGTGAGACCATGCCCCAACTACTTCAATCATTTTATTATCTTGCGCAATTTTTAACTCTTCTACTAAAAGATCTAAGCTGCCCAGGACTCCGCCTCGGGATAATCCAGTATCAATCTCTAGGTGAACTCTCGGCCTCACTCCAACTCGCTTACCTGAATCAATAACCTCAATAAGAAGTTCGTGAGAAGAGATAGAGATATCAATATCTTGCCGGAGCGCTTCATCAAAATCAGAGCCTGGCGGGCATAGCCATGCAAGAACTCTTGATTTGATTCCCGCAGATCGAAGAGTTAACGCCTCTTCTAATAACGCCACTCCAAGCCATTGCGCACCAGCTTCCTGCGCGGCGCGAGCGCAGGGCAGTAAACCATGTCCATAAGCATCAGCTTTGACAACTGCCATTACCCTTGAAGCGCCAGCCCTAGCTTTAATCGTTGCTAAATTTGCTTTTAGCGCAGCGATATCAATCTCGGCAAATGCTCTCATGATCTGATCAATCTCGATCTTCGATCAGAACAAAAGCTGAAGCGAGGGAGCCATCGTGAGATAACGAGAGATGAACTTGGGCTCCATCGATAAGTCTGGCAATTTCGCCTGAAAAGAAGAAACTTGGTTTCCCAGATTCACTCTTTATTACTTCAGCTTCATGCCAGGAGAGCGCGGTACGTTTTCCTTCACTGGAGGATAAAGCTTTATAAAGCGCCTCTTTTGCAGCAAATCGGGCAGCTAACGAGGCCATCGTGGGGCGAATTTCCCGTGCGGTAAAAATTCGCTCTTTCATCGCAGGTGTTCGCTCTAGAATTTTTCTAAAGCGCTCAATATCAACAAGGTCGATCCCAATTCCTCGGATCATGTGCGCTCTGTAATCACGAGGGTTGTTTCTTTGAAGGCCAGGCGCGATCAATAGCAATAACTAAAACAAGGATCGCTCCCCCTACAAATAGACCACCGATAAGATCTGAAACCCAATGGGTATCTCTAAGAATAGAAGCAGCGCAGACTGCTAGTGAGATAACAGCAACAGCCCACCGCAATCGAAAACCTTGGAAAGGTTCTTTATGGGTATAGCGGTAAATAAAATATGCCATCAATCCCCAAGTTAAGAGCGCATTGGAAGAGTGTCCAGATGGATAACTCAACCCATCTGCAAATAGTTCATCAATTTTTAATCGAGGTTTCGTCCTACCAAATCCAATTTTTGATGCACCGACAAGAAGGTTTAAAAGAAGTATCGCCAAAATAGCAAGATTGAGCGGACGCCATGACTGAAATCTTCTTCCAATAAAAATAGCCAAGATGATCAGGATGGAAGCAGTTAAGCCCCTTAAACCTAAATCATCGATCCGACGGATAGTAAATTCCCAGATCCAAGGGAAATTCGGCATATCAATTTTGTGAACCCATTGATCGAAAGTGCGGATTGGTGTATTGAAAACCACACTTAAAGTCAGCGCAAGATACGAGAGAAATAGTAAACCTGAAATTTTCAGCGCTTTATACATCTCTAGCCTGCGTTTGGAGGGAATCTGATCAAGAGACATTAGATTATTTCGCTAACTATTCCACTGTTACTGACTTTGCAAGATTTCTTGGTTGATCAACGTCATTTCCACGAAGTAGCGCCATTTCATATGCAAAAACTTGGAGTGGAACGATAGAGATAATAGGTTGTAGTAGCTCATGAGTCTCAGGAACTCGAATGACATGGTCAGCTGAGGCGATATCGATTGAAGTATCGGCAACTAAAATAATCCGAGCACCTCGTGCTTTAACCTCTTGAATATTACTTGCCATCTTCTCGCGAATCTCACTGCCTACCGGTGGCATAATGGCAATAACTGGAGTTCCCTCTTCAATTAGAGCGATCGGGCCATGTTTTAACTCGCCTCCTGCAAATCCCTCTGCATGCATATAAGCAAGCTCTTTTAATTTTAAAGCTCCCTCTAGCGCTGAAGGAAATCCGACATGGCGACCTAGAAATAGAACTGAGGTTGCATCTTTAAATCCACGAGTCATTTCACGGAGAGCTTCTATCGTTTCTAGAACTTGTTCAACTTTGCTTGGAAGAGCCAGTAATTCATTGCCAATTTTCTCCAAATCAGATGGGCTTAATTTCTTAACTGATAGGTGAAGTGCAAATAAATGGAGAGCAATAATCTGAGTGAGGAGCGCTTTTGTTGATGCAACTGCAATCTCTGGCCCTCCATGGGTGTAGATAACTGCATCTGATTCTCGTGGAATAGTTGAACCATGGGTATTGCAAATCGATAAAGCTTTAGCGCCAAGAGATTTTGCATATCTAAGGGCCATAAGCGTATCCATCGTCTCTCCTGATTGAGAGATTGTGATAACTAAAGTTTTTGGGCTGAGAACTGGGCGGCGATATCGAAATTCAGAAGCTAGTTCCACATCACATGCGATCTGAGACCAAGTTTCAATTGCATATTTCCCAATAAGCCCAGCGTGGTATGCAGTTCCGCAGGCCAAAATCAAAATTCTCTCTACATCTAGATTGAGTAGATCTAGCTCTGGCAGCCTCACTACTCCTGTTTCATCAATTCGCCCCAACAGCGTATCTGAGATCGCCTTTGGTTGTTCAAAAATTTCCTTTAACATGAAGTGTGCAAATCCTCCGCGCTCTGCTGCAGCGGCATCCCAGGTTATTTCATATTCTTTTGGAGTAAGAACATTCCCCTCGAGATCTACAACAAGAATGGAGTTGGGTGTGACAACGACGACCTCATCTTGCCCTAGTTCCAAAGCTCTTTTGGTGGATGAGATAAAAGCTGAAACATCTGATGCAAGGAAATTTTCACCATCTCCCACTCCAACAACAAGTGGCGAATTCCTCCGCGCACCGACGATAATCTCTGGATTATCAGAATGAACTGCTAAGAGAGTAAAGGATCCTTTTAATTTTTTACAAACATTGCGCATTGCGGTAGCTAAATCTCCACCGGAGTCTGCTACTGCATCACTGAGAAGATGTGCAACTGATTCAGTATCAGTCTCTGAGTAGAACTTATGTCCTTTTTTTAGCAACTCTTCTTTTAACTCAATATAATTTTCAATGATTCCATTATGAATCACCGCAAGTTTTCCATCACCCGATAGATGAGGATGGGCATTGGAATCGGTTGGGCCACCATGAGTTGCCCAGCGTGTATGGCCAATTCCAGATGTAGATTGTGAAAATGTAGAGGTGAGAGCCGCTTCTAAATTAGCTAATTTGCCAGCTCGTTTCTCAACCAATAACGGTGCACCTTGGCCATCGGTGAGCGCAACACCTGCTGAGTCATAGCCGCGATACTCCAACCGACGCAGCCCAGCAACAACGAGTGAGATTGCACTTTTACCCCCGGTGTATCCAACGATCCCACACATGAAGGCTCCTTAATAAAATTACCTAGAAGAGATAGAGCAAGCCTTAACTCGTCAAAAGAATTATCGCCCTACAACTTAAGCTCTGAGTTTACTAGCGAGGCCAACTGCTGCGCGAACTTCTCAGCGCTCTCTGCGCTCTCAGCCTCAACCATCACCCGAACTAGCGCCTCTGTCCCTGATGCCCGAAGGAGAACCCGCCCCTTCTCCCCCAAAAATTCCTCAACTTCTGCAACTGATCTTTGAATAAGAACATTTTCATCAAGCTTACTTTTATCAACGCCAGCCACATTGATCAATACTTGCGGATATCGTGAGATGACTGAGGCTAACTTTGAAAGGCTCTCGCTTTTTTTAGCCATTACCTGAATAAGTGCTAGAGCCGTCAAAACACCATCACCAGTATTGGCATAATCGCGGATGATGATATGACCAGATTGTTCACCACCTAGATTTAAATCATCAGCAACCATCTTCTCTAAAACATAACGGTCACCAACTGAGGTAGTAAGAACCTCTATTCCATTTTCTCTCATGGAATTGATCAGGCCAAGATTGGTCATTACCGTGCCGACAATCTTTTTCTTCTTTAACTTTTCTCCTAGATCAAGAGCTAAAATCGCCAGGATAAAATCTCCATCAACAATATTGCCATCGCTATCAACGGCAAGTGCTCTATCTGCATCGCCATCGTAGGCAATCCCAATATCAGCTTTTACGCGCCTTACTTTTTCAATGAGTGAGGCCATATCTGTAGATCCTGAATTTTCATTGATATTCATTCCGTTAGGTTCTGCGTTAATTGCTACTACTTCAGCTCCTGCTCGGATGAGCACTTCAGGTGCAACTAATGAAGCTGCGCCATTTGCACAATCAACAACTACTTTAATTCCTTGAAATGGCGTTGAGATTGTTGAAAGAAGATGGTTGATATAAAGATCTCTTGCCTTCTCATCAAAAACTATCCGACCGACACCTGCTCCAATTGGGCGATCCCAAGGTTCTCCAAGCCTTGCTTCAATCTTTTCTTCAAGTCCATCATCGAGTTTTCCACCACCTCGAGCAAAAAATTTAATGCCATTATCTGGCGCGGAATTATGTGAGGCTGAGATCATCACTCCTAAATCTGCCTTTGTTGAAGCAACGAGATAAGCAACTGCTGGGGTTGGAATAATTCCGACTCGATAAACATCAATACCTGCTGATGCAAGACCTGCACAGACTGCAGCTTCTAGAAAATCTCCAGATGCGCGTGAGTCATGGCCAACGATTGCTCTAGGGCGATGACCTTCAAACTCACCGCGCTCTGCCAATATATGAGCAGCAGCAACAGCTAAATCCAGCGCAAGTTCAGCGGTGAGATCTTTATTGGCAACGCCTCTGACGCCATCGGTGCCAAAGAGGGCCATGGAAGGAGAAGAAAGATTAACGCTTGCTGTATTGCGAGCGCTTACGAGCTTTCTTAAGACCGTACTTCTTACGTTCGATCACACGAGCATCGCGCGTTAGGAATCCTGCTTTTTTCAAGGCAGGTCGGTTAGCATCAACATCAATGGCATTGAGTGCACGGGCTACACCAAGTCTTAGCGCTCCTGCTTGACCTGAAATTCCACCACCGTCGATCCGGGCAATAACATCAAATTTTCCTTCAACGCCAACGGTGCGAAGTGGTTCAGAGACTGCTTGTTGGTGAACTTTGTTAGGGAAATAAACTTCAAGAGCGCGATCATTGACGACCCATCGCCCACTGCCAGGTACTAAGCGAACTCTGGCAATCGCTTCTTTGCGACGACCCACACCAGCTCCGGGCGCAATCATTGATGCGCGGTTGGTGGCACCTGCAGGTGTTGAGGTGCTGTAAGAAGTTATTGTCTCTTCGTTTTCGTTTGCCATAGCTCTCTCTTTTTACTTGACCTGTGAAACCTGATTGAACTCGTACTTTATTGGTGTCTGTGATGCATGTGGGTGTTCTGCTCCTGCATAAACTTTTAACTTGCTGGACATTGTTCGACCCAGTGAATTCTTTGGCAACATACCTTTGATTGCCTTCTCTACTGCACGTGTTGGAAAACGCTCCATGAGATCAACATATGATCGCGAGGTGAGTCCACCTGGATAGTTTGAGTGATGATGAGCCATCTTCTGTTGCATTTTTGCACCAGTAAGTACAATTTTATCTGCGTTGATTACGATGACGAAGTCACCCATATCCATATGTGGTGCAAAAGTCGGCTTATGTTTGCCACGGAGCAAGATCGCAGCATGACTTGCTAACCGACCAAGAACAACATCAGCAGCATCAATGACATACCACTTACGAGCCTCATCGCCAGGCTTTGGACTATAAGTTCGCACAGCAGTACTCACTTTCTTTTCATTTAATCTTATCGATCAGATCGAATCAGCCCCTGTGGGCAAGGGTCGAAGATTACCCGCGAGGGGTGGCAAGGGTCAAAATGGCTCTCACTGGCTCGGATCAGCTCAATAATCAGCTCAATAATCAGCTCAATCAGTTCCCAATCGGCTCTCATACTCTCATTTGAGCCTTAAGTTAGCTGATATCGAAGGTAATACTCTACGGGTCTATGAAGCTCGAAGCTATGAAAATTCATGCCTGGAAATCGTCCGACCAATTTCATTTGAAAGCAAGAGCGGCGATCTCAAGGTCAGCGATCATAGCGTTATTAATTACTCCTATTTGGTTAACCACTTCGGTCACTTTGGCACTACCAAGTAGCGGAGCAAAAATAATTTCAATATATGACGGGGATACCGTAACTCTCTCTAATCAAAATAAAATTCGATTACTCCAGATCGATACCCCTGAGCTCAGACCTTTGGAATGTTATGGGAATGAATCAAGGCAAGCTCTTATAAAAATTCTTAGCCGACCAGGAAAGCTAGTTCTTCGAGGAGATCAAAATTTAGATGATAAAGATTCATACGGTCGACTCCTCCGCTATATCTATATTGGAAAAATAAATGTCAATCTTCGGATGGTAAAGATCGGCGCTGCTGCACCCTTTTTTTACCGGGGAGAGCGGGGGCGCTATGCTGAGAAACTTTATAAGGAAGCTAAAAAAGCTAAAGCAAATGGCCTCGGCCTCTGGTCTGAATGTGTTGGAACTATCCTTAACCCAAATCGCGCTCTTGATACTTTTTATAAAACAGAGAGATTCCCATCAAATCCAAAAAAGCCCAGCGGAAATTGTGATCCTAACTATGCCGGCTGCATCCCTGCCTATCCCCCAGATCTTAACTGTGACGATATTCGATCACTTGGCCTGGCTCCAGTAAAAGTAATTGGGAAAGATCTACATCGACTAGATCGCGATGGTGATGGAATCGGGTGTACCTAGCGCCGTAAGATTCTGGATATGGTAGGCAAAGACCCTAAACGCGAGTCCTACTTTCCGGCTATTGAGAAGAAATACGGCAAGAAAATGTCTTACTGGTTCACCGTGATGAAAAAAGTAGCAGACAAAAAATACCCAGAGCAGATGACCTACCTTCAAGAAAATTTTGGTTTTTCAAGGAGCCATGCCAATGCACTTGTGATGTATAGCCGAGGATCGCTCTCTGCTCGACGATTTAGCAACATAACGGAGTACTACCAAGATCTGCCAACTCAACAAGCGAAAACGATCCGACTTATCCTAAAAACTATTAGGGAGAAATACCCAGATCTCCAACTAGTTATTGCTTGGAATACGCCAGTCTTAAAACTAGATCAGAGCTATATATTTGGAGTTGGCGCTTTAAAAAATCATATTTTAATCAACCCGTTTACTCCAGAAGTTATTGAATTTATCAGACCAAAGATCGGAGACCTTCGGGTCAATAAACATACGATCGCTATCCCTAACGACTGGGAAATTGATAATAAATTACTTTTTACACTCGTTAAAGCACGGATAGCTCAAGTAAAAAATAAACTTATTTGAGATTGCCTAGCGATATCGAAAGTGGGTAAGCTTGTTCCACTGCTTCGACCTACAGTGCGCTAAATAAGGCCTGCGAAGTGGGGTTGAATTCCGGAGGACCCGGGTCAACTCTGATTGAGATAAAGGGGTGAGACCGGCAGTTGCCGGATCAACGATGGTATCCATCGACCCAAAAGTTTTACGACATCTATCAATGATGCAACCGGCTCTCTACTGGCTTGATGCTGATCCGCTAGAGCCAGAATCGCGCCCTTCACTTGTCGAAGAGATTGATGTTGATCTCTGCATCGTCGGTGCTGGCTACACCGGTCTATGGACTGCGTTGATTGCAAAAGAGCGCAATCCCGAACGTAAGGTAATTATTTTAGAGGCGAAGGAGACTGGAGCTGGCGCTTCGGGAAGAAATGGTGGCTTCTGCAACTCCTCACTTACTCATGGCTTTATCAATGGATACAACCGATTTAAAGATGAGATGGAGATTGTCGAAAGATTAGGGCGCGAGAACTTTAATGCGATTGAGAGAACAATTGAAAAATATGGAATTGATTGTGGATGGGAACGAACTGGTGAATTAAAGGTAGCGACCAAGCCATGGGAGTATGAAGAGTTAAAAGATGAAGCTGCTCTTCGTAATTCATATGGAGATGAGGTGGAGGTCCTCTCTGCAGATCAAGTGCGATCTCGAATTAACTCCCCCATCTATCTTGGAGCGCTCTGGGATGAAGATGGCACCGCACTTGTTGATCCAGCTCGTTTAGTCTGGGGGCTAGAGCGAGCCTGCCTATCTCTTGGAGTAACGATCTATGAACATAGCCCAGCCGAGAACCTTGAAGATGATGGAGAGAAAGTAATTCTCTCAACTCCTTATGGAAAGGTTCGTGCAGATCGAATTGCTCTTGCTACAAATGTTTATGATTCACTTTTACGTAAAACCAAGAAATATGTTGTCCCTGTTTATGACTTTCAATTAGTGACAGAGCCACTTACCCCAGAACAACTTAGATCTATTAACTGGTCTAATCGTGAAGGCGTATCAGAGGCGGGAAATCAATTTCATTACTATCGACTAACGAAAGAGAATGAAATTCTCTGGGGTGGTTATGATGCAATCTACAATTATCGTGGTCAAGTTAGTCCAGAGTATGAAGATGAACCAGAAACATATGCGCGATTGGCTCGAGATTTTCTCAAAACTTTTCCGCAATTAGAAGGAATTAAATTTACCCATGGTTGGGGTGGAGCTATCGATACCTGCTCTCGATTCTCACCTTTCTGGGGCGTTGCGATGGGTAATAAAGTTGCTTATGTTCTTGGTTTTACCGGTCTTGGTGTTGGCGCAACTCGATTTGGTGGAGAAATCATGCTTGATCTTCTCGATGGCATTGAATCAGAGGGCGTGAAGTTAAAGATGGTTCAGAAAAAACCGATTCCTTTCCCTCCAGAGCCATTTCGATTTATTTTGATCCGCCTCACCCAATTTTCTCTAAATAGAGCTGATCAAACGGGAAAAAGAAATCTCTGGTTAAAAATTCTTGATCGACTCGGCCTTGGGTTTGATTCTTAATATTCCCATACTGGTTCTGGGCTTTCAAAAACTTTCCGATCTCCACCAAAAACTAAGTAG
>JAQCKU010000054.1 GCA_027592195.1 Actinomycetota bacterium | reverse complement strand
TCTGATGTCTTTGGCATAGAACCAGACATTATTACTGTGGCTAAAGGTTTAACCTCTGCTTACATCCCACTTTCAGGCTCGATTATTTCAGAGGAGATCTGGCAAGTGCTTAGAGATGGATCAGAAAAATACGGGGCATTTGGCCATGGCTACACCTACTCTGCCCATCCGGTCGCTGCAAGATGTGCGATAACCACCCTTGATATTTTGCAAGAGGAGAAGTTGCCTGAATTGGCGTTGGCTCGCGGTAATTTCCTCCACCAAAGATTGCAACATTACTTTGCTGATCATCCACTCGTTGGAGAGATTAGAGGTCAGAGTTTGATCGCTGCGATTGAGATCGTGGCTGAAAAGAACCCCGCAAAGGCTTTTGATCCAGCGCTAAAGATTGGTCCACGGATTGCTAAGCGAGCGCTAGAACTTGGCGTTATCACCCGAGCGCTACCAGCATCTGACTCACTCTCTTTCTCGCCACCATTTACCGTCACTGAAGATGAACTAGAGCGAATGGTGAGCACAGTTCGAGCTGCAGTGGATGATATTCATAAAGAGCTAGCTAACTAACTCACTCGTTAGATGTCCTCATCCACGCCGCTAAAGATCGGATTATTGATCAATCCGATCGCTGGCATGGGAGGTCGCGTTGGGTTACATGGAACTGATGGCGAAATTTATAAAAGAGCGCTCCAGCTAGGCGCTGTAGAAGAATCAACGCTACGGGCCAAAAGTTCACTCGCACTTCTCGGTGATTTTAAAGATGAGCTCACCTTCTATGCAGTGGAAGGAAAAATGGGTGGGGATTTATTAACTGAGTTGAATTTTTCTTACTATCCAGTTGCTTATCAGAGTATCGATACAAGTAAAGAAGTAAAGTTTATTAAGAGTAGCGCTGAAGATACCAAGGCGCTCGCTACTCAATTCCTACACTCTGACCTTGATCTCATCGTATTTGCCGGAGGTGATGGAACTGCTCGTGATATCTATTCGGTAGTTCAATCTAAGATTCCAATTCTGGGAATTCCTGCCGGTGTAAAGATGAGAAGCGGAGTATTTGGCCTCCATCCAGAAAATGTTGCTCAGATCATTATCCAGATGATTAACCCAGCCAATCGGAGGTCTGCTCCCGCTGAAATCCTAGATCGCGGGCCAGAGAGTGCTCCTTACTCCGCTTCCTCCTTCTTTGGGGTCGCGCTAACGGCCTATGCCCCAGATCTCATTCAACGATCAAAATCAACTCATTCCAGTACCGCCGAAATTGGCCTTGCAGAGCTTGCTGAGACTTTTGCCAACCAGATGAAGTCAGATCGTCTTTACCTTCTCGGGCCGGGAAGCAGCACCAATCTCATTGCAGAAGCTCTAGGAATTTCGGCGCAACCCAGCGGCGTCAACGCCATCTGTAACCGAGCTCTCATCGGGGAAGATTTAAGCGAATCTGATATTTTCACATTGCTAGAAGCTCGCCAAGATGTTCAACTTATCCTCGGAGTTATTGGCGGCCAGGGATATTTACTTGGCCGAGGCAACCAACAATTAAGTGGGGCTGTGATTGAGAAGATTGGCTGGGAGAGGATCTATGTAGTCGCCTCATCCCAGAAACTTCTTAACTTAGCGCCGGTACAACTTTATATCGACTTCAATATTGATTCAGCTAGTGGTTCGGAATTAGAGACCCTAACTCCGCCGCCAACATTTATACAAGTACATACCGCAAATGCTCGATCTGTTGTATGTCGAATAGTCCATAATGTACCTTCGCCCAATAACGGCAAGGCCAGATCAGCCAGATCAGAAGGAAGAAACTATGTCGCAAGTTGATCCGCAACTACCAACTCCTCATCCTTTTATGGCAAATAGCGCGCCAGGAAGTTATAAAGAGCTTCTCCGTGTTGCAGAGGTAAAAGAGATTGAAGAAGTTTTCGAACAGATACCTAAAGACCACCTTTTTAAAGGTGAGTGGAGCGTGCCTTCTGCTTTGAAATCAGAGGCGGCTCTCTATAAGCACCTCACCGGTATGCTTAAGAAAAATATCTCAGCTGAGAATTACATTAGCTTTCTCGGAGCCGGATGTTGGCAACACTATGTTCCATCAATCTGTGACGAAATGGTTACGAGAACTGAATTTGCAACGCCTGTCTGGGGAACTCCCTCCTCTGATCACGGCAGAAACCAGGTCTGGTTTGAATTCTCAAGCCAGCTGGGCGAATTGGTAGATATGGATTTTGTTGGCCTACCGCTCTATAGCTATGGAACAGCTGCAGGACATGCGCTTCGAATGGCCTCACGTATCAATGGTCGGAAGAAAGTTTTAATTCCAGCATCATTAGATCCAGAGCGAGCAAAAGTTATCTATAACTACGCTGGATTTAGCGAGCTTGAGGGCCATCTTGAAATCATTGCCGTCAACTTTGACCCCGCGACAGGAAGAGTTGATCTTAAAGATTTAGAATCGAAACTGGATAACACAGTCTCGGCGATCTACTTTGAAAATCCTAATTATCTTGGGATCTTTGAAAGTGATGCTGCAAAGATTTGCGCACTTGCCCACTCAGTTGGCGCAGAGGCCGTAGTTGGCGTGGATCCAATCTCACTTGGAATCATTGCCCCACCACCAGAATATGGTGCAGATATTGTTGTCGGTACAACACAACCTCTAGGTGTTCATATGAATGCCGGAGGTGGAGTTGGCGGATTTATCGCAACTCGAGATGAAGAGAAATATGCTCGTGAGTATCCAACTCTGCAAGTGAGCCTTACCGATACTCTGGTGCCAGGTGAGATGGCATTTGGTCTCACACTCTTTGAACAATCTTCCTACGGCTCAAGAGAACATGGTAAAGATTGGACCGGAAACTCGGTCTATCTCTGGGCAGTTGCTAATGCCACCTATATGTCTTTGATGGGGCCTGAAGGATTTAAGGAAGTTGGAAATTCCATTATCCAGCGGGCTCGCTATGCAGCTGATCAGATTGCAACTATCAAGGGTCTTAAGATCACCTGGCGTGATGGTTTCTTCAAAGAATTTGTTGTGAATTTTGATGGAACCAGAAAGAGCGTTAGCCAGATAAATAAGAAGCTTCTTGATAAGAAAATTTTTGGTGGAAAAGATCTGAGTGAAGATTTCCCTGCGCTAGGGCAATCGGCGCTCTTTTGTGTGACCGAAGTTCATTCCGTGGAAGAGATTGATTCACTCGTTAAAGCTCTAAGTGAGGTGTGCGCATGATTAAGTCAAAGATTCGTAAATATCACGCTCCAGTATGGGATGAACCGTTAGTAATGGATCTCTCTGCGCCAGGTCGTCGCGGAGCTTTTGCGCCAGAGCTTGAGGAGAAGATTGCCAAAGCAACTTCCGAGCCATCAGCTTTAATACCTGCATCACTTGCCAGAAAGACTCCCCCTTCACTTCCTGAACTCTCAGAATTTGAAGTTCAACGCCATTATCTACATCTTTCACAACAGACCTTGGGCATGATGGGGATCAGCCTCTTTGGAACCTGCACTATGAAATACAACCCACGAATCAATGAGCGGCTTGTATATCAACCATTTGTCGCTGAGATGCACCCTCATCAAGATCCTGAGACGATGCAGGGACTTCTTGAGATCGTTTATCGATTTGATGAGATCCTTCGATCACTCTCAGGTCTAGATAAATTTGTCTTCCAAGCAGGTGGTGGTGCAGATGCTGCCTACACAATGGCAACAATTACCCGTGCCTATCACGCCTCCCGCGGTGAGTTAGCGCAACGAAATGAAATCATCACCACCACGCAGGCTCATCCATGTAACCCTGCTACAGCTGCTGCTGCTGGATTTAAAATTATTACACTTCCGTTAGAAGAAGATGGTTATCCATCAGTTGAGGCCCTCAAGGCAGTTGTCTCAGAGCGCACTGCAGCGCTGATGGTTAATAACCCTGATGATATTGGTATCTACAACCCTCATATCAAAGAGTGGGTAAAGGTTGTCCGTGAAGCGGGTGGCCTATGTTTTTATGATCATGCAAATTTCAATGGCGTGATGACCAGAATCCGTGCAGCAGATATCGGATTTGATGCATGTATGTATATGCTCCATAAAACTTTTGGTGGCTTAAAAGGTGGCGGAGGCCCTGCCGTGGGAGCATTTGGTTGCAATGAGAAATTGATTCCATTTCTTCCAGGTCCAACTGTTGAGAAAAACTCAGATGGATCTTTCTATCTTAAGAAAGAGGGAGCCAATAGCGTAGGACGAGTCCGAGAGTTCTTCGGAAATGTTCCCGTTGTTATCCGCGCTTACTCATGGACCCGAGCGATGGGAATTGATGGGCTTCGAGATGCTGCAAATATCTCAGTTCTAGCTAATAACTATATGGAAAAGCGCCTGCTTCAAATTCCAGGAGTGACGAAAGCTCTTCCTGAGTTAACTCAACGAAGGCTGGAGATGACTCGGTATAGCCTTGGTGAACTTACTGCAGAGACCGGTGTTAACTGTATCGATGTACAGAACCGTATGACCGATTATGGAGTAGATGCATTCTGGTTAAGTCACGAACCATGGTTTATCCCAGAGCCATTTACACCGGAGGCAGGTGAGCTCTGGTCGATCGAAGATCTTGATTACTGGATCGATGTACTTGAGCTGGTCTGCAATGAGGCGCGAAGTAATCCAGAGATGGTCAGAACAGCTCCGCATAATCAAGTAGTTGCAAAACAGGGTTCTATTAATCTCAATGAACCAGAGAATTGGGCAACTACCTATCGCGCCTATAAGCGCAAATATAAAAAGTAAACACTTCTTGATGGATGAGAAGAAAAATAAGGAGATCGAGAAGATAGCGATCGTCGGTGCCGGAAGTATTGGCATCGGTTGGGCAATAGTTTTTGCTCGAGCTGGATACTCCATCTCCTTATTTGATGTTGATCAGATACAGATTGCATCATCAGCTACCCGTATTGATGAGCGATTAACTCTTCTTAGCCGTCATAATCTTCTCAAAGAAGATATCGCGGTGATCTCCTCGCGAGTTAGCGCAACGGCAGATATGAAGTTAGCCCTATCTGGCGCTGGTTATATCCAAGAATGCGGACCAGAGAAGGTTGAATTTAAGCGAGATTTATTTCAAGAACTTGAGAGCCACCTATCAGATGAGGCCATTATCGCCAGCTCCTCTTCTGCGATAGCACCCTCTCGCTTCACTGCAGAGATGAAACATCCGCAGCGAGCGCTTGTAGTTCATCCGGGAAATCCACCATATCTTCTTGCAATTGCTGAAGTTGTTCCTTCGGCTCAAACTTCTGAACAGGTTATTTCAAAGAGTGTAAGCCTTCTGGAAAGTGCCGGCATGAGCGCGGTTATTGTAAGAAATGAGCCAGAGGGTTTTGTCTTTAACCGTCTCCAAGGCGCAATCCTTCGTGAGGCTTACGCACTTGTAAGAGATGGCGTTATCTCACCGAGGGAACTCGATGAGATCATGATTAAAGGTCTTGGCAAGCGATGGTCACTCATTGGCGCTTTTGGTACCTCTGCCCTCAATGTTAGAGGTGGGATTAAATCCCATGTTGAGCGGATGGGTGAGAGCTACTGGCGGATGGGGCAAGAGCGAGGAGTGAACGATCCTTGGAGTAGTGATTTGGTAGAGAAAGTGGCAGATGATATTTCACTCCGCTTCCCTGATGATCTCTGGGAGGAAAAAGTTCTTCAAAGAGATTTAGGCCTAATGAAGCTAACTCAACTCTTTCAAGAAAATGAAGAGCTCAATTTTTAGTAAGTGTTTACTACTCTGATTTCTTCGATGAGGTAGCGACGAGCTCTCTAACTTTCTTTAATTCGAAATCTTTTGGCTCATCAGTAGTAAGAATATTCTCAGCAACTTTAAGATCCCAGCCAGTATTTTCAATCGCACTTTCAACACTTACCCCTGGATGAAGTGAAACTAGAACCAACTCTTTTGTTACCGGATCTGGCTCCAATATCCCTTGATCTGTGATGACATATTTTGGCCCGTTACCAATTAGGCCATGTTTCTCTCGAGATCCTGGTCCATCGCCAAATCCAAAGGAGGTAATAAAATCAATCTTCTCGACAAAGGTTCGTTTCGATTGCTTGATAATAATAATTACCTCTTTACAAGCACCAGCAATCTCAGTTGCACCGCCTGCTCCAGGTAGTCGAACCTTAGGATCATCATAAGAATTTCCTATAAAAGTAGTATTAATATTTCCAAAGCGATCTATCTGAGCCGCCCCAAGAAAACCCACATCAATATGGCCGGGTTGGAGCCAGTAATTAAAGATCTCAGGCATTCCCACCACGGAGAGCGCCTCATTTGCTAGCTCGCCATCGCCAATAGAAAGTGGAAGTCGTTTCGGATCGGTATTAACAGTTCCTGACTCATAGATCAGAAATAAATTCGGAGCATGGCTTGATTTCGCCAAAATCGCCGCTGTGCTGGGAATTCCTATTCCTACAAAGCAGATTGCGCCATCTTTTAAGGTCCGTGATGCAGCAATGGTCATCATCTCATTGCTATTCCACGGCTTTTTCTCACCTGATACATCTGATACAGCTGATACAGCTGCTATATCTGAATTTGAGCCTACTGTCATGGTTTAGCACCACTTTCTCCATAGATCTCATCAGCGAGCCATTTTTCAAAACTCTCTCGATCTTTTGAAACTGCATCCCATGCAATATAGGCATCGTTATCTCGCTCGTAATATCCAGATGCATATGATGGCCATGCCCCTCTAGGAACATGGGCAATCGCATCAATGAGTACATTTGGAATAATGATGCTGTTAAATTTTGGTTGAAAAGTATCAACGATCTCCTCAACTGTAACGATCGTTGCCTTCGATGCAAAGACCGCCTCTTTTGACGATCCAGTAATCCCCCACATCATCACATTGCCATTTTTATCTGCTTGTTGAGCATGGATAATGGCGACATCAGGATTGATGGCAGCAACTGCGAGAAATTTTTCATCGGTAAACGGGGATTGAATTGTTGAAACATTTGATGTCTGCTCAAAAAGATCAGAGCCGAAATAACCTCGCAAGACTGCAAAGGGCATTCCAGATGCACCTGCAACATAACGGTTGGTAAGACCGGCATGGGTATGTTCCTCTATTGAAATCTTAACCGGCCAACCGCTCTGATATGCATCGCGAAATCTATGGAGCGATCCCACACCTGGATTTCCACCCCAGGAGAAAACCAATTTCTTCACACAACCTGCTCCGATTAATTGATCATAAATAAGATCAGGTGTCAGGCGGACAGCTGTTAAATTTTTTCTCCGCTGCCGGATGATCTCGTGGCCCGCTGCAAAGGGAATGAGGTGGGTAAAACCTTCAAGGGCAACTGTGTCGCCATCATGGACATATCTTGAGATGGCTTCGCTCAGGGAAAGAAATTTACTCACGCGCACTCCTGCATCTCATCGAAGGAAAGACCCTTTTCAAATCTATTTCAAAAGCGCTATCTCAATAGATTTCTACCCGCTATTCTAAGGAGAAAGGAAGAAAAAAGAAAAGTTTTTTGAGGGAGGTGAAGTGTTCGTATGACGAACAGTACATTAATAAACGAGAATCATATTGTTCTGATTACGGGAGGTAATTCTGGAATCGGAAGAGCGCTTGTCGAGTTTTATTCTGAAAAAAAATCCATTGTTTATTCGTTAGACCTTCACCACCACGATCAAGATGAAGGAATCGATTCCCAAGTGAGAAAAATAACCTGCGATGTAACCGATGAGGACGCGATGAGCGCGGTCATCAATGAAATTTCAGCGCAAGTTCCCTATATATCAACGCTTCTGGTTAATGCAGGAATTGTCCCCAACTGGAGTGATACCGCCAATCTTGATATCACACTTTTTGAAAAAGTTTTAAGGATTAATGTCTTAGGCGCAGTCATTACCTTGAAACTCGCAGCGCCCCTTATGAAAAGACCTGGCGGATCTATCATTTTTACTGGCTCTCTCAACTCATGGAAGGGCGATCCCAATATTGCTAGCTATGTTGCAAGTAAGCATGCGATCTTCGGTGTTGTGAAATCAGCAGCGCTAGATCTTGGTAGAGATGGAATTCGAGTAAATGCAGTTGCACCTGGGCCGATTGCTACGCAGGCCCTCACTGATCGAGTTGCCAAACGCTGCGCTGATGATCTCACCGCTATCGACCAGACCTTTGAAAAACTTAGATCAGTAACTGCCCTTCAGCGAATTGCAACGGTGGGCGAAGTAGTATCAGCCATTGACTTTCTTGCTTCAGAGAATTCATCAGGAATTACAGGTCAATTGATCAACGTAGATTGTGGAGTCTTGTAAATGGAAAAAAAGCTCTCGGGTAAAACAGCCCTCGTGACCGGCGCATCGAGAGGGATCGGCGCAGCAATTGCGCTCTCT
>JAQCKU010000053.1 GCA_027592195.1 Actinomycetota bacterium | reverse complement strand
GATAAAGGCGAGGGAGACGGGCAGATCAATAAATCCATCAGGAATATGCATGGGGAGAGCTTAATGCAAATCGTTTGCATTTGCATTATTTTGCAAATAAATATCTATGAAGAAATGCCTTCAAATCGGGCGTCCGTTTTGTGGTTATATAGCCCGCATGAGCGCTCCTTCCTCCGGAAAGATTTGGGGCGCGCTCTGGGTGGTCTATATCGTCTGGGGATCTACCTATCTCGCTATTGAATATGCGATTCGATCGATGCCGCCACTTCTTGCGATGGGCTCTCGATTCTTAGCCGCTGGGTTATTGATGGCGGCAGTCCTTGCGCTGAAAAATGGCGTGGGCTTTTTACGGGTTACCAAACGTCAGATTCCATTTCTTGCACTTTTAGGTGCGCTCTTATTGGGACTTGGCCTGGGCATGCTCGCGATGGCGCAATTTAATGATGTGCCATCGGGGATGGTGGCGCTTTTAATTTCAGCTCTACCGTTTTGGATTGCAATATTCAAAGCAATTGATGGCGCCAAAACATCGATCTGGAGTTGGGTCGGAATTGCGATTGGTTTTATTGGCGTAGGAATTTTGCTCACACCAGAGTTATCAAAGCCAGATAATGGAAACCATATCTTCTGGATGTTTATGGTGATTGTTGGAAATCTTGGCTGGGCCCTTGGTACCTATATCGCGCCACGGCTTGATCTACCAAAGAGCACACTGGTTGTTACCTGTTATCAGATGCTTCTTGGTGGGGTGGCGATGTCGCTTGCTGGATTTATTATCGGTGAAGATCTTGGTGATTTATTGAATGCAACTTTCTCATCATGGGCATGGTGGGTATTTCTCGTTTTAATTGGATCGATCGCTACCTATACCGCATATCTCTGGTTGGTTAGTAATGCGCCAGTGGGGCTGATTGCCACCTATGCTTATGTCAATCCGGTGATTGCAGTGGCGCTCGGTGCGCTCTTTCTCGGCGAGAAGTTATCGTTTACTTTATTGATAGGCGCAATTATTGTTATTTTTGGGGTCTTTATGGTTGTTCGGGTCGAAGCGAAAGCTGTTGCATCACCAAATCACCCCAGCGCTTAATCACGGGTTTCCAGGTTGCTTGAAGCGCTTCCATATTTTCATTGACGGTGGCTACTAAATCTTTTGGTTGATTTGATCGCTGATATGCCTGATCTGCTTTCCGCTCCCAGATAGAGACAATGGTGGAATCGGCCTCTGGGTGAAATTGAAATCCATAATGGATCCCTCCGGTAGAAAATATCTGATGCGGTGCAAGTGGCGATGATGCGATCGATATCGAATCGGGTGGGAGTTGGGTAATGAAATCTTCATGCCATTGCAGAGAAGGCAAGCTCGCACCTTCAAATCCTGGAAATAGATCAGCGTTGGCGCTGGAATTATTGGAAAAGGTGATGGGATAGATACCAATCTCTGGTTGGCTGCCTTGCTCTACGGTGCCACCAAGGGATGAGGCGAGAAGTTGGGCGCCTAGACAGATTCCTAAAGTGGGAATGTTCTGAGCAACGCTACTTCGAATCAGCGCCTTCTCAGTAATGAGCCAGGGGTTTTCTTTTTCATCATTGACGCTGATAGATCCACCTAAGCAGATAAACCCAGCGCAGATCTCACCTTTATCGCTATCCATGAGCTCCGATAAATTTTTTGGAAGTGGTTGCCCGGTATAGGCATGAAGGATACGAACTTCGAAACCAAATTCTGTCAGCCATTTTCCCAGCAGATTAATCGGGGCAGCGGGGCCATTTTGAATGGCGATAATGATGGGAGAGACAGACACCTGCTCATAATAAAGGTTGATCCCTCACCTGCTCATATCAGGAGGAGCCCATCTGGATATGGCACTATCAGCCACTATGGCTAAGGAAAGATATGATGCATTTGAGCCGATCGATACTCCAGAAGAGACGACTTGGCTTACTCGGGTTCTCAAAGATGAAACTTTTGGTGGGGCGCTCCTGCTCTTTGCAGCGTTAGCTGCCTTGATTGTGGCAAATTCACCTGCGGGGGATTTCTATAAAGATTTACTTGATACCAAAATTGGTATTGAAACTATTGGATTGAAATTAACGCTAGCCCATTGGGCAGCTGATGGACTGCTTGCAATATTTTTCCTCGTTGCCGGTTTAGAGCTCAAGCATGAATTTACCTATGGATCTCTCTCCAATCCCAAGCAAGCCCTGGTTCCGATTGTGGCAGCGATCGCTGGAATGGTCTTTCCTGCGATTCTCTTTGTTCTAGCGGTCAATGGAGATAGAGAAGCTCTTGCAGGTTGGGCGATCCCAGTTGCAACAGATATTGCCTTTGCCCTTGCGGTATTAGCGGTTGCAGGAAGAGGGCTACCGGTAGAGCTTCGGGCATTTTTATTAACCTTAGCTGTTGTCGATGATCTTGGCGCCATCACAATTATTGCTATTTTCTACTCCGATAAAATCAAGCCAAATTATCTTCTTCTAACCATCGCACTGATCGCGCTCTATGCGCTCTTGCAGAAATTTCGCTATACCCGCTGGTTCTATCTTCTCCCACTTGGCCTGACAATCTGGTGGGCAACGTATCAATCAGGGGTCCATGCCACCGTGGCTGGCGTTGCCATTGCGCTCTTAACAAATTTGAAATCAGAGAAGGGGAAGCCATCTCCTGCAGAGATCACAGAGCTAAAAGCTCGTCCGATCTCGGTAGCAATTGCCGTTCCACTCTATGCATTCTCTGCAGCCGGTGTGGATCTTCGAGAGCTAGGGGCAGAGGCGATCGTCTCTCAGATCTCGTTGGCAGTCATTTTAGGTTTAGTTATTGGAAAGCCAGCAGGAGTTATGTTGGCAACCTATCTCTTAACGAAATTTACATCGGCCAAACTTAATGAGAACCTTCGCTGGCCCGATGTCTTTGCTGTCTGCCTCCTTGCCGGTATTGGCTTCACCGTCTCACTTCTTATTACAGAACTTTCCTACGATAGCGGTAGTAATGCTTTAGCTGAAGGAAAGATCGGAGTGCTGACCGGTAGTTTAATCTCAGCGCTTGCTGCAGTTATTCTTCTTAAATTACGACGAAATAAATTGTAAATAAAAAAACCCCGCCAATTTCTTGGCGGGGTTTTTATGACGGATATTAAATGTCGTAGTAGAGTTCAAATTCTGCAGGGTGTGGACGTAGACGGACATAATCCACTTCCTGGGTACGCTTCCAATGAATCCAGGTATCGATAAGATCCTTGGTAAAGACGCCACCTTGGGTGAGAAATTCGTTATCTCGCTCTAAGTTATCAAGAACGGCATCAAGTGATCCTGGAACCTGTGCGATCGCTTTTGCCTCATCTCCTTCTAACTCGTAGAGATCTTTATCAACCGGAGCTGGTGGTTCGATCTTATTGAGAATTCCATCAAGGCCGGCCATCAACATTGCAGCGAAGGCAAGGTATGGATTGGATGATGGATCTGGGCAACGGAATTCAATTCGCTTTGCCTTTGGACTTGATCCGGTGATTGGGATACGGATACAGGCTGATCGATTTCTTGCGGAGTAAACCAGATTGACCGGAGCTTCATATCCTGGAACAAGTCGCTTGTAGGAGTTGACGGTTGGGTTGGTGAAGGCAAGAAGTGATGGTGCATGCTTCAAAATTCCACCGATATACCAGCGGCCGATATCAGAGAGGTCTGCATAGCCATCGCCCCAGAAAAGCGGTTTTCCATCTTTCCAGAGTGATTGGTGGCAGTGCATACCAGATCCGTTATCACCAAAGAGTGGCTTTGGCATAAAGGTCGCGGTCTTTCCTGCTTTCCAGGCAGTGTTTTTGATGATGTATTTAAACTTCATCAGATCATCTCCGGCATGGAGTACATCGTTAAATCGGTAGTTGATCTCCATCTGACCGGCGGTGCCGACCTCATGGTGAGATCTTTCAACGGTGAGGCCACCTTCTTCTAACTTCATCACCATCTCATCGCGTAGATCTGCAAATTGATCTGTGGGAGAGACAGGGAAGTATCCGCCCTTAATTCGGGTGCGATAGCCACGATTTGGTGTGCCATCGGCATCTTCTTCAATACCGGTATTCCATGCACCTTCATAGGAATCAATATGGTGGAAAGCTTGATTCATTCCGGTGAGGAATCGAATTCGATCAAAGATATAGAACTCTGCCTCTGGTGCAAAGAGCGCCATATCGGCAATACCTGTTGAGTTCATGTAATCAACAGCTTTCTTAACAATGCCGCGAGGATCGCGTGAGTAAGGCTCATTGGTAATGGGATCATGTACAGAGTGAGTGATGATCAGAGTCTTTTCTTTACGGAAAGGATCTAGATATGCAGTCTCTGGAGCAGGTAATAATTTCATATCGGATTCATGAATCGATTGGAATCCGCGGATAGATGAACCATCAAACATTAAGCCATCTTTAAATACATCTTCATTAAATGAAGCTGCTGGCACATTGAAGTGGTGCTGAATTCCTGGAAGATCGATAAAACGTACATCAACAAACTTGACATCATTTTTCTTGATGTAGTCGATGACCTCTGCTGCATTTTTAAACATTGCGCTCCATTTCTAATCACTCGTCTTGATCTCTGGTTAAATCTGGCAAAAGCTCTTAACCCATGGCGAAAAGGTAGGGGTATTTCGTGAAACTTTGATAACCCTTCTGTTACGGCAATGTTTCAGATTTCTGATCACCAGCTGATTTGGCGGCGGGGTGAGATTTTCCAGGCGCGATGAGAGGCTAGGGAGGGCTAAAGTTCGGGCTATCGAGGGCGAAGGGAAGTGGTGATGGCTCCAGGTCAGATTGCAGGGATGGGGCGGCGTTTTCTTGCTCTAACGCTGGATTGGATGATGTCTTGGGCGGTGGGTTCACTTTTTTTCACCCAGAATACGAGACAACTCTGGATCCCAGCAGTGCTCTTCTTTCAGGTCGTTCTCCTGACGGTAACAACTGGATCATCCGCGGGGCAGAAAATCTTTAGGCTCTCGGTGGTTCGATATCCGCAGCTCACTCCCGTTGGCCTTGGCGCAACCTTGATCCGAACCCTGCTTATTCTTTTAGTGATCCCGGCTGTAGTTTTTGATCGGGATGGTCGTGGTTTACATGATCGCATTGCAAAAACTGCAGTGATTAAAGCGATCCGATAATTTGTATAAAGTTACTTCGTTGCTACTGTCTCTAAACTTGCTTCAATTCGATCGATCGCATCTTTAATCAGATCTCGACTGGTAGCAAAGTTCATCCGGATAAAAGATGCTGCTGTAGGGCCGTAGGCAATTCCCGGTGCGATCGCAATCTTTCCCGCTTCTAGAAAAATCTCTGCCAGATTAAGGGTGTCGATCGGGCCGGCTTTAAAAGAAATGGCGCGAAGATCAAGCCAACCAAAATAACTTCCCTCCGGTTTTCGATATCCAATCTCAAATCCGGTCCGCTTTTTGAGATCATCTAGTAACTCTTCGAGATAATGACGTGAGCGATCAAGCTCTCTGATCACTGCATCGAGCCACTCCACCCCTTGGCTATAGGCAGTTGCCGAAGCGACTGCGCCAAAAAGTGAGGCGCGAGAGTGGAGGGCGATAGGAAGTTTTTCTACTAAAGCTTTGCTTCGCTCACTCTGGGCAACGATCTGGGCGCATTTAAGCCCTGCGATATTCCAAGCTTTTGTCGCCGAGAGAAAGGCCACCCCTACCTCTTTGGCGCTCTCTGATGCAGCAAGAAAAGGTGTGAAAGCTTTCTCGTGATAGACCAGGGGCGCATGAATCTCATCTGCAGCAATAGTTACGTTGTAGCGGTGGGCAAGATCGGCAAGGTGGGCAAGATCTTCTTGTGAAAATACGGTACCGACGGGATTATGAGGATTACAGAGAATATGAAATTTTACCCCTGAGCTATAACTCTTCTCAATGGCATCAAAATCTAAGAAATATTCCAGACCTTCTCGGCGAAGTGGTGCATCGATAGCGATACAGCCAATCTCTTTAATCCAATTATTAAAATTGTAATAGACCGGGGTATTGATCAGAATCTGATCACCAGGTTGAAGAAGTTGTCTGGCAAGTTCAATAACGCCCACACCAACATCGGTAGCGATCTTGACTTCATGGGGATCGATCTTCCAATTCCAGCGAAGAGCTGAGAAGTGGGAGAGTGATGCACCTAGCTCCGGAATTTTTCCGAGATAGCCGGTATCTGATCCTTGAATTAAATCAATTAAGGTCTCTTTAATTGGCGCTGCCAATTCATAATCCATCACTGCAAAAGGCATCGGTAAAATTTCTGGATCATACGCTCGCCATTTTTCACTACGACGTGATTGAAGGATTGCTTTTGGAGGAACGGTGATCTCGATAAATTCAGATCGCGGCCGTCTCATCCCAAAAGGATAGGTCCAAGTTCAATCAGAGCGCTAGCTCCTAGGAAGTGGGATTCATCCACTGCCAAAGGCGCGAGTGAAAGGGTAGAAATGAGAGGGCATCTATGTTGCAATATGGGGATGAGTAATAAGGATTCGATCCGCACCCTGGAGCCAGGACAGTATTTACAAGGCCATCCCATCTCGTTGGCAGTTTTAGATTTTGGGCTCTTTACCGTTCATGCCAATGGGCGAATCATTGGGATCCCGGGATTTCTTATTGAAACGAGCGCTGGCGAGAAGGTCTTAATCGATACGGGATTTCCTGCTAAATATGCCGATGATCTCGAAGCGGCATCGCTAGAAGATAATTTAGGCGCCTTCGGTGAAGTTCTTGAATTAACTCATCGCCATCAACCTGCTGCGCAGTTGGCGCTACTGGGGGTAGAAAAAGAAGATTTGGATTTTCTGGTGATCTCCCATACCCATATCGATCACGTTGGCAATATTGGAGATTTCCCTGGTGTTCCCATCATTATCGGTAGAGATGAACGGGCTCTGGAGAAACCTATCTATTGGCGAGGCAGACAACCGTTGGAGTGGCCTGATTCGCAATATCTTTTAGTAGCGGAAGATTTTCAATTAGGCCCTGGGTTAACGATTCTTCATACCCCCGGACATACGCCAGGGGAGTTAGCTATCCTCCTTGAGCTTCCAGAAAGTGGAGCAATTCTTTTAACTTGCGATGCGATCTCGCGAGAGTCAGAGATCGATGAAGGATGTTTAGATTCAGTTGATGTGGAGGGTGCGCTCTTTAGCGCGCGGCGTATTTTAGATTTAGCGAAGGAGCGCAACGCCTTTGTGATCTATGGCCATGGCCCTGCACAATGGAGCGAATTGAAAAAAGCGCCGGAGCTATATCTTTAAGCAAACAAAAAAGCTATAACATCTGGGAGAAAATACTTACCGGACATCTCTTCCTTGATTGAGGATAATAATATTTCCACTGGAGACATCTCCGGCAGGGGAGATAAGAAAGCCAACCCAACCTGCAATCTCACTGGGTTTCATCGCACTACCCCGGGGCATAGCAGAGATCGCCTTATCTAAAATTTCTTTACTTAAGACGTTAAAAAGTGGTGATTGGGTCATTGCTGGCGCAATGGAGTTGACGCTAATTCCCTCTTTTGCATAACGGCGGGCGAGATCTTTGGTGAGGGTATCCATCGCGGCTTTACTGGCTCGGTAATGCGGTGGATCAAAGACATCAAAGTTATAGGCGCCATTTGATGAGATGCTAACGATTTTTTTAATTCCTGGGCGAGTAAGCATTGATTTCACTGCCTCTTGTGAGCAGTAGAAAGCAGAGGAGAAATTCACATCCATCTGAAGGAGAAATTCTTCTTGGCTAATTTCGGGAAAATCTGACATGTAGCAATTTCCGGCGTTATTGACGAGGGCATCTACGCCACCAAAATCTTGAGTGATCTTTTCAAATGCCTTGATCACATCGCTCTGCTCTGTCAGATCAACTTCAATAGCAGTTAAGTTATCGCCATAATTTTCGGCAAGCTTTGCTAGCCCTTGAGTATTGATATCTAGGCCAATAACATGAAATCCATCTGAGATGAGGCGGGCGGTGATTGCGCTACCAATTCCACCACTTGCTCCGGTGACAACAGCTATTTTCTGTGCCATAGCGATCACGCCCTTCTTACCTCTTAGCTCGAATGAGTATTCCAGCTATCTTTGCTTCTAGCGTTTAGGAATCTTGATATTTTTTGGCATCGGCCCCTTGGGAAGTGGGATATTCATACCGCCCACAGATTTAAGGCGAGCTCTCAACTCACGAAGTTGAGGCATGGAGAGTTTTTTAGGAAACTTTTTCATCTTCCGTTGTAATTTTCGAACCGAGACTTCTCCCTCTAATTCGCCACAGATGAGGGTATTAACGGGAACGCCCGGTGCAATCCGCTCCATTTTCTTCCGTTCATCATTGAGCAAAAATTTAACGCCATCGCGACCTTCACCAACAAGGACAATCCCGGCGCGACCAACAGCTCGATGGACCATATCTTGGCTCTTATTAACACTTACCGCCGGAGTCACGGTCCAACCTTTACGGATAGACATCAGAACGCTTGCTCCTGCGCCCGGTGTGCCTTCAATCGATGCATAGGCAGCTGAGGTAGCAAAGCGGGTAAAGAGAACGAAAGCAGCAAGGA
>JAQCKU010000052.1 GCA_027592195.1 Actinomycetota bacterium | reverse complement strand
TACGAGTTCTACGTGAGGATTTTCCTTCGAGTAGATGGCGTTTTCCAGCGCGCTCATGCCGTACCTTCCCTTTACCCGTGACCTTGAAGGTCTTCTTCGCACCACTGTGCGTTTTCATCTTTGGCATGAATTTCTCCCTTACTCCGCTTTCGCTTCTTCGCTCTTCTTTTTTACTTTAGTTTCACTTTTCTTCTTCGTGGGGGCTAAAACCATAGTCATGCTCCGCCCTTCACGCTTTGGTGCAAATTCAACAAAACCAATTTCAGCAACATCTTCAGCTAAACGTTGTAGCAACTTAAATCCCATCTCCGGACGAGTTTGTTCCCGACCTTTAAATTGAACTGTTGCCTTAACTTTGTCACCGCTACCTAAAAACTTCACCGCTTGATTTTTCTTAGTCTCATAATCGTGATTTTCGATTTTTAGACCAAGGCGAATCTCCTTAACCACTATATGGGTCTGGTTCTGGCGAGCTTCTCGTGCTTTTTGAGCAACTTCGTATTTATATTTTCCAAAGTCCATTACCTTGCATACGGGTGGATTGGCTTCAGGTGCGATCTCGACTAAATCAAGACCTACTTCATCTGCCATAGCTAGAGCTTGATCTATGGTGATAACGCCTACCTGCTGACCATCTGCACCGATGACGCGAACTTGTGGAACACGAATTCGATCGTTGATACGAGGTTCTGTGCTGATAAGAACTTCCTCTCATCCATCATTGATAAACCCTTATCTCATAAAGAGAGCAGGAGCCTTGTAAAAATATCTTGAAAGAAGAGGGTTCGCGCGAAAGCCAACTAGCAAAAAGCTAGAAACTTGACCACTCTGCCTCAGGCAGATGAGGTGGAGGCGCGAGCCTCACTTCATATTCGAGAGATCTTCCTCGAAGGCGCTCTCAGTCTAACCCAGCCCCTCTCGGGAGAGAAATCCGATCCTTCTTCTTCCCACTATCTAAACTTTTGCTCCGAATGAGACTGGTATGAGAGAGTGGAACGGGCTTTTACCGCTGACTAGCCTCCGATGGCGTGGACGCCACCATCGACATGGATGATCTCAGCTGTGGTTTTTGGGAAAAAATCTGAGAGAAGAGCTACCGCTCCCTTAGCTGCTGGAATCGGATCTGTAACATCCCAGAAAAGTGGCGCTCTAGCATCCCAGAGATGTTCAAATTCGATAAAGCCTGGAATTGATTTTGCAGCGATTGTTTTGATTGGGCCAGCTGCGATCAAGTTAACTCTAACGTTAAGTTTTCCCAGATCTCTTGCAAGATATCGAGAGGTTGATTCTAGCGCCGCCTTGGCTACGCCCATCCAATCGTATTTCGGCCAAGCCACTGCTGCATCAAAATCCATACCAACAACACTTGCTCCTTTAGCGGGATCAACAAGTGGTAGGCAAGCCATCATTAGCGATTTGAGAGAAAATGCGGAGATTTCTATTGCTTTCGATACATCTTCCCATTCAGTATGGAGAAAATTACCTCCTAGGGCCGACTCGGGTGCAAAGCCTATCGAGTGAACAATTCCATCTAATGGACCGTTGATTACTTGCGCCAATCTCTCACTGAGCGTATCTAGATCATTTTTGCTTGTGACATCAAGTTCTAATACTTCGCAACTTTTTGGTAGACGTCCTGCGATTCTCTTGGTCAAACTCATCGCTCTTCCAAAAGAGGTAAGCACTACATTGGCACCTTCTTCTTGGGCGATCTGTGCAATTTGAAACGCAATAGAAGAATCAGTGAGGACGCCAGTTACTAAAATATTTTTTCCAGCTAAAATGCCCATATTAATTTCCCATTCCCAATCCACCATCTACTGGAATAACTGCCCCGGTTATATATCGCGATGACTCTCCTGCTAAAAATATAGCCACCTGCGCAACTTCATCTGGCTCAGCTAAACGGCCCAATGGGATCTGCGAGGTAATCATCTTCTTTCGGTCAGAATCTAAAGTTGCCGTCATATCTGTCTCAATAAATCCAGGTGCGATGAGGTTGACCCGGATGGAGCGACTTCCTAACTCTCTAGCAAGAGATCGGGCCATCCCAATAAGTCCAGCTTTTGTTGCTGCGTAATTACTCTGGCCGGCAGAACCTAACATCGCAACGACAGAGCCAATGAAAATGATGGAGCCCCGTTTTAACTTCAACATGCCCTTAGCAGCTCGTTGTGTAACAAGAAATGCACCTTTGAGATTTGCCCCTATCACATCATCGAAATCACTCTCGCTCATCCGCAATATCAATCCATCTCTGGTGATTCCAGCATTGGCAATAAGTACCTCTACCGGCCCAAAACTCTTCTCAATTTCATCAAAGAGTCGATCAACTGAATCTTTCTCATTTACCTCTAATTGGAGCCAATGAAACGGGTCGGCGGGATGTTCACTGCGAAAAGTAGCGATCACTTGATCTCCCAAGCTGTGGAAAGCTCTCGCAATCGCAAGCCCAATTCCCCGGTTGGCTCCTGTGACAAGAACTATTCGAGACATGGCTCCGACCCTATCTGCTACCTGCGGGTAAACCCTTTATTTCAGCTCGCTCATCTGCCCTCAACCTCCTAACCTTGATACATGTTCAATAGGGGCGATAGTCGAGATGGCTCCCATGGCGCCAATAAAAGTGGTGACAGGGTAGAAAATCTTTATTCGATCTCAGATGTTCAACCTTCTCTCTCTCAGGATCAATCAGCAAGAGCTCGACGTTATTTCATCTCCATGATGATTCGAACGCTCTGCTTTATTCTTGCAGTAATTCTTCCTAACCCTTATCGATGGATCGCACTTTTTGGAGCTGTGACCCTGCCATATATCGCTGTCATCGTCGCTAATGCTGGGAGAGAAACTATCCGGATTAAATCCAAAGAAATTGATGACATCAAAACTATAACTAATTAACTTATCTGCATGATCAACTAATTCGGGAGCGAGAAAATTGCCTCACTGCAGAGGGTGCGCCTTCAAGATAGAATTATGAAGGTGAAGGCAGCGCTTCTGGCATTTATCTCGCCACTCAAAAATTTCGGTATTACCCTTCTGGCAGTCGCGCTCTTGGCGCTCTGTATTACCGCTGGATTCTGGCAGTATGAAAGAGGTATGGAACGTCGAGGAGAGAACGCACTTCTTCAGAAAAATATCAATCTCCCTGCAATCGATTTTCCGACCCAAAGTACTGGTACTACCCAACCAACCAGATCCCTAGAAGAGTTGCAATGGCGTAAATTTCTCATTACAGGATCATTTATTCCAGAAAATGAAATCCTGCTGCGCAATCGCTACTACAACGACCAATATGGATATGCAGTTGCCACTCTTTTCCGCCTTGCCGATGGAAGAAAAGTTTGGATCGATCGCGGTTGGGTTAAAGCAGGCGCCTCAGCAACAGAGCCTCCGATTATTGCGGCTATCCCGGTAGGAAATGTCAATCTCCTAGTTCGATTCCGCTCAGATAATTTAGAAGCAAAAATTGCTGGGAGTTTTTTTGCCACCGGAAAGAATAGAGATCTACTCTCACGTTGGAATAGTGAGGCTAAAGTTGATTCTGAGGAGTTCTATTTTGATTTAATCGGAGGAGATTTTCTCCCAGATGTTGCCTCCGTTTTCGCTCCACCAGGAAGTGGGCCCCATATCGCTTACGCTATTCAATGGTGGTTTTTCGCAGCCCTCGTTCTTTTTGGCAGGATCTTAATTGTTCGAGAAGATCTTAAGAAAAAGTCTGCTTAGAGACCAGATCGGCGTACTGACCCTGTAAAGCCATCAAATCTTCGTGTCTTCCTTGTTCAGCAATTTTTCCATCAGAAATTAAGAGAATCTGATCTGCACGTTTGATAGTTGATAATCGGTGCGCTATGACGATACTAGTTCGCCCGGCCAAAGCAACATTGAGCGCTTGATGTACCAACTCTTCATTCTCTGAATCTAAATGTGCAGTTGCTTCGTCAAGAATTACTATCTCTGGCTCTTTGAGAAGCAACCTTGCAATAGCCAACCGTTGTTTCTCACCACCGGATAATCGATGTCCGCGCTCACCCACGAGAGTATCAAAACCATTAGGCAAGGATTCTATAAGGCTAAAGATCTGGGCTGATTTACAGACCTTTACCATCTCTTCAATACTCGCATCTGATTTTGCATAACGAAGATTCTGAGCGATTGATTCATGGAAAAGATGAGCATCTTGCGTTACTACACCGATTGATCTTCTTAACTCCTGTAAATCCAAGTCTCGAATATCAACGCCATTGATCGCGATTGATCCAGAAGAAACATCGTAAAGTCGAGGAATGAGCGCTGATAATGTGCTTTTACCTGCTCCAGATGGCCCAACAAGGGCAGTTAAAGTTCCCGAATCCACTGTAAATGATATTTTCTTGATCACATCACCAGCGAAGATCTCACCCGATCGATCTACATTCAAATCTCCTACGGCTTCAAGAGATATGAGAGAAATTTCATCTGGCTTCGGGTAGCTGAAGGTGACGCTCTCAAATTTCAAAGTGAGATCACCTTTTGGCATGCTGACTGGATTTTTGGCAGTAGAGACCATCGGTTCTAAATCAAGCACTTCAAAAACTCGCTCAAAAGAGACGAGCGCTGTCATAACATCAACTCGTACATTAGAGAGCGCAGTGAGCGGGCCGTAAAGTCGAACCAGCAACGTTGTTATTGCCAGAAGTGTTCCCAAAGAAATTGAACCATCGATCGTTAAATTTCCGCCAATTCCATAAGCAATTGCCGTAGCGACGGCAGCAATAGAAGTTAAAGCGATAAAAAATGATCTATTAAGTAGCGCGATATAGATACCGATATTAGCTACTTTTCTTGCTTTCTGAGAAAATTTATCAACTTCTTCCTTTGGCTCACCATAGAGTTTTGCTAGCAACGCACCTGAAACATTGAATCGCTCAATCATCAGAGAGGACATTTCAGCATTCAAATTAAAGGATTCTCTCGTTAATTTTTGTAACCTTCTACCAACCCATTTTGTAGGCAAGAGAAATATGGGTAGCAAGATAAGTGATGCCAGCGTGATCTGCCAAGAGAGATAGATCATCGTTATCGATACAAGAGTTAAGGTTAGAACATTACTGATTACACCACTTAGCGTGGCTGTAAATGCTTGCTGAGCCCCGATAACATCTGAGTTAATCCGAGATATCAGCGCTCCAGTCTGAGTTCTGGTAAAAAAGGCAATGGATTGATTTTGAATATGTTCAAAAACCTTGTTCCTCAAATCCAAGATCAATCCTTCGCCGATTCTGGCCGAATACCATCTACCGACCATATTAAAGAGGGCATCTATTACTGCGATTACACCTACCGCGATAGCTAATTTGGTTACTAAATTCGAATCACCGGGGATCACCCCTTTATCAATGAGCTCTCTAAGTAGTAGCGGAGCGGCGACAACGAGAAGTGCATCGATAACTACTGTTGCTAGATAAAGAGATAGCGATTTTTTATAGGGTACTGCGAATTGAAAAATCCTCTTCAAAGTTCCTGGTTTTAATTTTTGATTTTTAACAGATTGATCTGCAGTCATTGACCTATGGGTCATCCAGAGCGCCTGCATTGACATTAGCTAGCCTGCTTATGATTTTCGAAAATAAAAATTATTTAAACCGTAAATCCAATTGCCCGAAGCTGTTCCCTGCCGTCATCGGTAATCTTATTAGGGCCCCATGGTGGCATCCAGACCCAGTTGATTCTCACATCGCTTACCAACTCAACTAAAGCTTGGCGAGTTTGATCTTCAATCACATCTTGTAATGGACAGGCTGCCGAAGTTAAAGTCATATCAAGGATCGCAACATTTCCAGCTTCGATTGAGATGTCATAGATCAATCCAAGATCGACAACATTGATACCTAGCTCTGGGTCGATAACATCTTTCATCGCCTCAGAAATATCATCTGCGCTTGCCTGACGAAGTGCACCTGTCTCTGTCATTTTCTCCCCTATCGATTTAACTACCTAACTATCTCATCAACGAACGGTTGATGTCTAAATTAAATCTAGTTGAACCATCGCATCTTTTAAAGCCATCCACCCTAAAAGGGCGCACTTGATTCTGGCAGGAAATTTAGAAACCCCTGAAAAGGCCACTCCATCTCCCAGCAATTCCAGATCTCCTTGCGAGCCACCCTTACTCTGCATCATCTCCATAAAAGAATTGAGAATACTCTCTGCCTGGGCGGGGCTTTTTCCCTGCACTAAATCACTCATAACAGATGTTGAAGCTTGAGAAATGGAGCATCCCACCCCATCCCAAGTGACACTTTTTAATTCACTTCTATCGCCAGTGAGATGAAGGGTTACCTCATCTCCACAAGATGGGTTTACATGATGCACTGATATGCCAGGATTTTCTGCAAGTTTTTTATTGAGCGGATTTTTATAGTGATCAAGGATAAGATCTTGATACAACGATTCTAAATTCATTCTTATCTTCCGCTTTTCAGGAAAAACTTTTTTGCCGACTCAATCCCAGTTATTAAGTGATCAACATCTGTGAAATCATTATAAAGATAGAGAGAGGCTCTGGTTGTTGCTACTAACTTCATCTTTTTCATCAACGGCCAAGCGCAATGATGCCCTGTCCGTACTGCAATTCCATTTTCATCAAGTGCCTGACCAAGATCATGAGGGTGGATGCCATCTACTGTAAATGAGAGTACTGCGCCTCTCATCTCCACATTTTTCGGACCAATTACCGTTAACCCCTCAACTTGAGCAAGTTTCTCTAGTGAATATTGAGTTAAAGCAATCTCATGGTTATGAATATTCTCCATTCCAATATCGCTGAGATAATCCAAAGCAACACCAAGCCCTACAGCGCCAGCCATGTTTGGTACTCCTGCTTCAAATTTTCTTGGCGATTTGGCAAAGGTCGCACCCGTCATAGTTACCGATGTGACCATTGATCCCCCATAAAGAAAAGGAGGAAGTTGATCTAATAGCTCTGTCCTGCCCCATAGGATGCCGATCCCTGTTGGGCCTACCGCTTTATGTCCTGAGAATGCATAGAAATCAATCCCTAGTTTTTTTACCGAAATATCCATATGTGGCGCAGATTGGCAGGCATCAAGAATTGTTAGCGCCCCAACCACCTTAGCTCTCTCAACAATTGCTGGAAGATCCGTAATCGCTCCAGAAACATTTGATTGATGAGTAATGGCAATAATTTTGGTTTTCTTATTGATTAACTGATCAATATTTGAATAATCCAATCGAACATCTTCATCAATTTCAAACCACGTCAATTTAGCGCCGGTGCGTTTTGCTAATTCCTGCCATGGAATTAGATTGGCATGATGCTCAAGTTCTGAGACGAGAATCTCACTATTTTCATCTAAATAGAAGGGTGATCCTTTTGCTGCGTTTCCGATGGAATAGGCAAGAGCATTGAGAGATTCCGTTGCACTTTTTGTAAAGATAACTTCATCAGGGTCACCATCAATAAATTTCGCAACTTTTTCCCGCGCACCTTCATAGGCATCAGTTGCTTCTTCAGCGATCAGATGAGCGCCACGATGGACGGCAGAATTATGATTTTTATAAAAATTGGAGACTGCATCGATAACTTGAATTGGTTTTTGAGATGTTGCACCACTATCTAGATAAATTAGTGGATTATCATGGCGGACTTTTCGCTGCAAGATCGGAAAGTCCGCTTTGATAGTTGAAACATCTAATGGCATAGTAAAACGATTACGCGTTTACGTAGTCGGCATAGCCCTTCTCTTCTAGCTTATCTGCGAGCTCAGAGCCACCTTGTTCAACGATTTTGCCATTGGCAAAGACATGGACAAAATCTGGCTTGATATAGCGAAGAATTCGGGTGTAGTGAGTAATAAGGAGAACACCGATTCCAGTATTTTCCTTAACTCGGTTAACGCCTTCAGAGACAATTCGCAACGCATCAACATCAAGGCCTGAATCAGTCTCATCAAGAATTGCAATCTTTGGTCTTAGAAGTTCTAATTGGAGAATTTCATGGCGTTTCTTCTCACCACCAGAAAATCCTTCATTAACATTTCTCTCAGAGAATGCTGGATCTATATTGAGTGCAGTCATTGCACCCTTGACTTCACCGATCCATTCACGCAATTTAGGCGCCTCACCGCGGAGAGCTGTCGCCGCAGTACGGAGGAAGTTAGATACCGAAATTCCGGGTACCTCTACCGGGTATTGCATAGCAAGAAAGAGACCTGCCCGGGCTCGCTCATCTACCGACATCTCCAAGACATCAACGCCATCTAAGGTAACGCTGCCGCCGGTGATTTTATATTTTGGGTGTCCAGCGATCGAATAAGCCAGCGTTGATTTTCCTGAACCATTTGGCCCCATGATCGCATGGGTCTCTCCTGAATTAACAGTGAGATCCACTCTTTTGAGAATTTCCGTTAATCCACTCTCAGTTTCAATTCCAACTTGCAAGTTCTTAATCTCTAACTTTGCCATCTTTTGCTCCTTTTATCATTCTCACTCTTACAAATTATTAAAATTGCTACAAACTCGATATTTTTATCTTTGCTGCTATCGATCTGGTTAAGTATCAATAGATATCAAATCTCCTTCGATCTTTACCTTGTAGATGGCAAGGGGTGCGATTGCTGGAGGGGTAAGCGCTTCACCTGTCCGCATATCAAATTCAGCTCCATGTAACCAACAT
>JAQCKU010000051.1 GCA_027592195.1 Actinomycetota bacterium | reverse complement strand
TTATGGAGAAGGCCTGGAAGCACAACTTTAAAGACTGCGCGTCCACCAACATCTGCCACTGCTTTTTTCGCATGAGCGATATCAGAGATGAGGAAACTCTCTGGAACGCTGACCCCTGCAGATCGCCAGATCTCTTTGAGTTCAACCTCTGATGCCTTTGGTGAAGGTTGCTTTGTTGAGGCAATAATTCGATCTCGCACTTTCTGTGGAGCTGGCCGACCAGCTTCTGAAACTTGCCATTGAATAGATAGCGCCCGAACTGCTCTCTCTGGTGTTGGAAAAATTGGGATGGATGCATCGCTAAAAAGTTTATCTGCCATTGGCGCAAGGGATGCAGATCCCGTTCTTGCAACAACAATTGGTATCTGTGAAATTTTACTCAGTGATTGCGCAATCATCTCCACATCAGAGCCAACCAAAACGCAGAATGCAGCAACAATGGCATCAACGCCCAGATCTCCTGCCAGAACGCTGAGTGCTCGTTCAAATAATTTTTGATCTGCCATCACTGCAGCGGTGAGATCAACTGGGTTTGCAGATGAGCCATAACTTGGAATGATCTGATCTAACTCTTGGCGAGTTTTAGGATCAAGTGTTGCAAGCTCTAGCCCATAATTTTCAATGGCATCGGCAGCCAAGATTCCACTTCCACCGGAGGTGGTGATGACAGCGATCTTCTTCCCCTTCAATATTTTTGGTGAGCTTTTCCCGTTATTTATCGAGAAAATTGCCCCGGCATCTAATAACTCTTCAATATCAAATACTCTGACAGCACCTGCAGCTTTAATCGCTGCGGTAGTTACTCGATCCGAGGTAGCAAGAGCTCCGGTATGAGAACTTGCCGCTTTTGCACCAGCATCAGATCTACCAGCTTTTAATATCGCTGTTGGTTTCTTTGCTGCAGTTTCTTTCAACGCCTGAAAATCGGTAATTGATTCGGCATAGATCAAAATTCCGTTTACATCGCTACTTTCTGCCAGGCAGGTTGCAACTTCCATAGCGCTCACATCTGCTTCATTTCCGGTAGTGATAACAACTCCAATGGGAAGTGCGCGATCGAGTGCAAGTGAGTAGGTGCCATAACCGAGTGCGCCAGATTGGCTAACTAAGGCAAGGCCTGATTGTGCAAGCTCTGTTGCATCCGATGAAAAAACTGGCGAGAAAGTTGCTAGTAATTTACTGGCACCTCCGATTGATCCAATGCAGTTTGGTCCGACAATTCTCATCCCAGCGCTTTTTGCAATTGCAAGAATTTCATCTTGAAGCGCTCTACCTTCATCGCCACTTTCTGCAAAACCTGATCCCATAACTGTTGCAACTTTGACGCCACTTTCTGCACAATCTTTTATCGCAGAAATAACAGATCCCACCGGAACAATAATGAGCGCAAGATCAATGGGTCTGCCTACTTCAGATAATGAAGTGAATGCTTTAATGCCAGAGATCGTGCCACCTTTAGGATTAATTGGAAAAATTTCACCGGCATAGCCATACTTTTGAAGATAGGTGATCGGCAGTTGAGAAATTGCGCCATCGCGATCTGATGCACCAACTACTGCAATTGATCTAGCAGACCAGAGCGCGCGAAGTGATTGATCTATCAAATCGCGGCATACCCTTCGATCTCAACGAGCGCTTCTTCATCCCAAAGTCTTGTAACTCCCACCAAAGTCATCGCTGGGTAATCTTTACCAACAAGGCGAGCCCAGACCTTTCCGATCTCCTTGGCATTCGCACGATAACCAGCTGGATCCACGGAAAATATCGTTAATTTGGTGAGCTGAGCTGGCAGACCCCCTGCCTCGGTAAGTGCCTGTAATAGATTGCCAAGAGCCTTTTCAAACTGTTCCACAATGGTGCTACCAACAATTACACCTTCTTTATTAAGTGCGGTCTGACCTGCTAGAAAAATAATATCTTTTCCACTCACTTTCACTGCATGAGAAAAACCTATTGGGGCTGCCATGGCCTCTGGGTTAATTCGCTCAAAACTCATAACGCCACCTTTTCTTTAATCACTTGCCTGATAACTTCTCTTTACTTTTTTACTTTCTCTTACTTTATTTATCGCCAAGCCCATCTAATAATTTCGTTTCACCGGTTCGCTCATTATCGAGATAGCTAAGAACTGCAGTAGCAACTTCTTCAGGGGTAAGGATTCGACCCGCTGGTTGCTTTGCCGCCAGGAGCGCTTTTGTCTCCTCGGAGCTTCTCCCGGTACGGGCAACAGCGGCATCAATACTTTTCTGCATCATGGGGGTATCAACAAATATTGGGCAGATGGCATTAACGGTAATGCCATGATCTTTTAACTCTGCTGCTGCAGATCGAGTTAGCCCAACTACTGCATGTTTAGAAGCGGTATATGCGCTGACATGAGCCTCACCGACTAAACCTGCTTGACTTGCAACAACAACGATCTTTCCGCTTTTCTGTCGTTTCATAATTGGGGTAACAGCCCGGATAAATCGAAATGGCGCCGTTGCATTGAGCTCTAAAGTCTGGTTCCAGAGTTGATCATCGGTAGCTTCAAGAGTGGCAGCTTGGCCATCGCCGGCATTAAGAATAAGGAGATCGATTCCGCCAAAGCGTTTAACAACCTCTTCCACAACTGTGAGCGGCGCTCTAGGCTCCAATAGATTTGCAGAGATAATGAGATGTTCACCGAGCGCACCTTCGATAGAGCTCTCCAGCTCTGATTCGGTACGAGCTGTCACTGCGATTTTATGTTGAAGTGGTGAATCTTTCAGTGCGGCAACGATCGCTCGCCCAATACCTCGACCCGCGCCAGTAATGAGAATTCGTAACTGCTTCTCAGATGCCACGGATAAATCACGCTCCTTCGCGTTACTCTTCCCCAAATTTATCAGGGATAATCGCGCATATGAACGCCTTTATCGCAGAAGCTGCACGGACCCCTTTTGGCTCATATTTTGGCTCGCTCTCACAGGTTCGCCCTGATGATCTCCTTGCAGCCACAATTAAAGAGTTGGTTGCAAAGTTACCCAAACTAGATCCAGTAGATATTGATGATGTGATGATGGGTGATTCCAATGGCGCAGGTGAAGATAATCGAAATGTTGCGCGGATGGCATCACTTCTTGCTGGACTTCCAGAGAGCGTTCCTGGGGTAACAATTAATCGCCTCTGCGGATCTGGCGCTGAAGCGATCATCCAGAGTTCGCGCGCTGTTAAAACCGGTGATGCTAAATATGTTATTGCAGGTGGCGTTGAGAGTATGTCGCGCGCTCCTTGGATTGTTCCACGAGATTCAAAGAAGAAACCAGAATCAGTATCTGTTGATCAACTCAATCAATCAACTGTTGGATGGCGTTTAACCAATCCACTCTTTCCAAGTCAATGGACTGCAAGCCTTGGTCGGTGCGCAGAGATCGTTGCCGAGCGGCTTAATATTTCACGGCAGGAACAAGATGAGTGGGCGCTTCGATCTCATCAAAGGGCAGAGAAGGCATGGGCTAGCGGGCTACATGATGGATTTGTCTTTCCATTTGCTGGTCTATCTCGCGATGAATCAATTCGGCCTGAATCAAATCTGGAAAAATTAGCGAGTTTAAACTCTGCCTTTTCAGAGACCGGCGCAGTAACTGCAGGTAACTCATCTCCGATGAATGATGGGGCGGTCTCACTTCTTCTTACCAATGAGAGTGGTTTATCAGATCTAGGAATTGATGGTAAAAATTCTGGCGGTTATGGAAAAATTCTCGGTACGCAGATCACAGCAACAAAGCCAGATGAATTTACCCTCGCTCCGGTTTATGCCATTGAAAAACTTCTGAAAAAACTTAACCTTGATTTTAAAGATATTGAAATTTGGGAGATCAATGAGGCATTTGCTGCGATGGTTTTAACAGTTCTCCATGAGCTACCCCAGATAGATAGAGAGCGCGTCAATGTAAATGGTGGCGCAATTGCGATGGGCCATCCAGTTGGTGGATCGGCAGCGCGAGTAGTTGTTGATACAACTCGCGAGCTTCGAAGGCGAGGCGGGGGAATTGGTATCGCCGCAGCCTGTATTGGCGTTGGTTTAGGCGTTGCAATTGCGGTAGAGCTCTAGTTTTCATAGCAGGCTCGAGTAATATCAACACATGATTAAGCGCGAAGAGTTAAGTGATATCACCTATCAAGTTAGCGAAGGTGTCGCTCTCATAACTATCAACCGACCAGATCGTTATAACGCGCTTCGCGGTCGGACCGTTGATGAACTGCTCGCTGCATTTAAATATGCCTGGGTTGATAAGGGCGTTGGCGCGGTCATCTTGACCGGTGCTGGTGAGAAGGCTTTCTGCACTGGCGGAGATCAGAAGGAGCGGGCAGAGAAAGGTAATTACGGTGAGACTGAAACTGGAATGTTTGAGATTGAAGCGCTCCATAAAATAATTCGCGCCATACCAAAGCCAGTTATTGCAGCGGTTAATGGTTTTGCTATTGGAGGAGGACATGTCCTCCATGTCCTTGCAGATCTTTCGATCGCATCGACAACTGCAAAATTTGGCCAAGTTGGACCGCGCGTTGGATCCTTTGATGCTGGTTTTGGGTCGGCCTATCTTGCCCGAGTTGTTGGAGAAAAACGTGCCCGCGAAATTTGGTTTCTCTGTGAACAATATGATGCGCAGACTGCAGAGCGTTGGGGCCTGGTAAATAAAGTAGTTCCGCCAGATCAGTTGATCAACGCAGCGATGGAGTGGGCAAAGAAAGTTGCTGCGCTCTCACCGACTGCAATTAAATCCCTTAAACATTCTTTCAATGCCGATAGCGATCATATTATGGGAATTCAATCACTGGCCTTTGATGTGCTAGATCTCTACACCGAAACCGATGAAGCTAAAGAGGGTGGAAAAGCATTTACCGAGAAACGGCCACCAGATTTTTCACCATATCGTTAATAACTTTTCTTCTTAAAAAACTATTAAGAAAATTTGGCTTGAATCTCTTCATAAGACATATTTGATTTCGCCGCTTCAGCAACCATCTTCTCTCGCTCCAGATTGCGCTCAAGTTGAATCTTCGCCGATACATATTGCTTCGGCCAACGAATATCGCTAAATCCTGATTTGGCGCTCTCAGAGAGGGTCCAGGCTGGATTGGCAAGATGTGGCCTGGCAACAGCGCAGAGATCAGCGCGACCGGCTGCGATGATGGTATTTGCATGATCTGCCTCTGAGATCGCACCGACTGCAATCGTTGCAATACCTGCCTCATTACGGATTCGATCGGCAAAGGGGGTCTGGAACATCCGACCAAAGACCGGAGCTTCCTTCTTAGAAACTTGGCCAGATGAGACATCGATAAAGTCTGCGCCGGCCTCTTTAAAGGCCTTTCCGATTGCGACAGCGTCATCAGGAGTAATTCCACCATCTACCCAATCATGAGCGCTGATACGAACGCTTATCGGTTTATGTGCTGGCCAGATTTCGCGAATCGCAGCAAATACTTCAATGGGATAGCGGAGTCGATTTTCTAAACTGCCGCCATATTGATCGCTACGTTGATTGGTCAGCGGTGAGATAAAAGAGGAGAGAAAATATCCATGAGCTGCGTGAAGCTCGAGCCAATCAAAGCCAGCTTTCTCTGCTTCAACAGTTGCACGGATGAAATCAGCTTTGATCCGATCCATATCTTCACGGGTCGCTTCACGTGAGCGCTCTGAAATACCTTCTAAATATTGTTGTGGGGATGCAGAGATCAGTGGCCAGCCACCTGATTCCACTGGCTTATCAATTCCTTCCCAAGCAAGTTTTGTTGCACCCTTCGCGCCAGCATGTCCCAACTGCATGGCAATTTTTGCATCAGTATTTTCATGAACAAAATCAACAATCCGCTTCCAGGCAAGAGTATGTTCTGGGGTATACATCCCAGGACATCCCGGTGTAATTCGCGCATCATCGCTCACACAGGTCATCTCGGTAAAGACCAATCCAGCCCCACCCATAGCGCGAGCGCCAAGATGAACCAGGTGATAATCACCGGCGACGCCATCTTCTGATGAGTACTGCGCCATCGGAGAGACAACGATTCGATTCTTTAAAACAATATCGCGAACTTTTAGTGGGGTAAACATCGGAGGAATCTGCGATCCACCCTTAGGAAGTGGCACCCCTGCCAATTTAAAAGCTCGCTCAGCAAACCACCGCTCATATCCCTCTAAATACTCTTTATCTCGAAGCCGTAGATTTTCATGTCCAATACGTTGGCTCCGGGTAAGAAGTGAGTAGTTAAATTGCTCAGGATCCATACCGGTATAGCGCTCAACATTTTCAAACCATTCCATCGCATTTCGCGCAGCAGATTGAATCTTTAATACCTCGATCGAGCGCGTTGCCTGATATTGATCTAAGGCCTGCTCAACGCTCATCTCTTTCTTCTCGACGCTTTCAAAGGAGCGAGCAAGCTCGATCGCATCTTCCATCGCAAGTTTGGTACCTGATCCAATAGAGAAATGTGCGGTATGGGCAGAATCGCCTAAAAGAATGGTTGGATATTTTTTACCGGAAAGCTCATTCCAATGGATCCAATTCTCATTAATTACTCGGGGGAATTTAATCCAGATCGCAGATCCTCGAAGGTGTGAGGCATTGCTCAGCAACTTGGATCCCTCTAAATCTTTTGCAAAGAGCTTTTCACAGAAAGCGATCGCATCTTCCTGGCTCATTGAATCTAAACCTGATTTAAGCCAGGTCTCCTCTGGAGTCTCAACAATAAATGTCGAAGTATCGCCATCGAATTGATAGACATGGGCTTGGAACCATCCATGTTCAGTCTCTTCAAAGATAAAGGTAAAGTCCTTAAATACTTTCTTTGTACCGAGCCAGACAAAGCGGCAATATCTATTTTCCACATCTGGTTTATAGGTTTCGGCATATTTATTTCGAATCGCGCTATTGCCACCATCGGATGCAATAACAATATCGGCGCCGTATTGCGCTGCTAGCTCTTGATCATCTTTCACATCGGTTTCAAAAACTAAGTTAACGCCAAGATCTTCACAGCGTTGTTGCAAAATATTAAGTAGCCGCTTTCTTCCTATGCCGCAGAATCCATGGCCACCTGAGATGATGCTCTCATCTTTATAACGAACATCAATATCATCCCAATGATTAAAAGAGCCTAAAATTTCACGAGCGGTCTCTTCATCGGCGCGGACAAAGTTAGAGAGCGTTGCATCAGAGAAAACTACGCCCCAGCCAAAAGTGTCATAAGGGCGATTGCGCTCAACAACGGTAATTTCATGGCTCGGATTCTGTTTCTTCATCAGGAGTCCAAAATAGAGACCGCCAGGACCACCGCCGATACATAAAATTTTCATACTTGGAAGGATACCCTTGCTCTCTACGAAGGGAAATGGGAAGCATGGCCAAAAGGTTCGAAAACAAAGTTGCACTGATCACAGGTGGAGCGGGTGGGATTGGTTCTGAAATTGCCAAGGCCTTTAGCCGAGAGGGCGCCGATGTAGCGATCTTTGATACCAACCAGGGCGCTATCGATTCCATTGGTACAGAAATTAAAGAAACTGGTGGAGGATTTTTTGGTCGAGTTGTCGATGTCCGAGATCAAATTGGGGTGATCGCTGCAACGGATGAAATTATAAAAACCTTTGGTGGCATTGATCTTCTTGTTGCGGCAGCCGGTGGATCTCTAGGAACGCCTCGCGATATCGACGATATCTCCTCTGAAGATCTTGATCTGGTGATCGATGTGAATATAAAAGGTACTTTTCATTGCGCGAAGGCAGTTATCCCATCGATGAAAGCTCGCGGTGGTGGATCAATCGTTACCTTCTCATCTATCGGAGGAAGAAGCCCAAGCCCAGTCACTGGAATTCCTTATGCAGCCGCCAAAGCTGGAATTCTTGGATTAACCCGGCGACTTGCTAAAGAGGTGGGTGGTGAAAATATCCGAGTCAATGCAATCGCTCCTGGTCTTTTTCTCACGGGAAGGCTACAGGGAATGTTTGATGCGATGAGCGAGAAAGAACAACGCGAGGTTCTTGACGCTATTCCTCTAAATCGAATGCCCAGTATCTCTGAATGCGTTGAGCCAGTTCTCTTCTTATCAGGTGAGGGTGCTTCCTTTATCACCGGTACCGTTCTTGATGTTAACGGTGGCCGGATGATGGCAAATTAATATTTACTTCATCCGCGCTTTCTCGATTCGATCTCTAATTGCTACTGCAAGACCTTCACCCTCTGGTGGGATGATCACAACTTCACTTAATTTTTTATCATCAGCATCTCTAAGTCCTTGATAAAGAACTCGCCCAAATTCATCGATGGTTCGTGGTGATGCAAGACGGATATGGCCATCAGGGGTGGCGACGCTTTCAAGCGCGATAAATCCTGCGCCAGCTGATCTCACCTCCCCGACAAAAACCTGGGCAATCGGTGCGTAATGATTTTCCAGCGCGCCAGATACTCGAATCTCACTTCCACCTTCGGAAACCTTGAGGCCAGTAACTTCTTCAATCATCTCTTTACTTATTGCACCTGGGCGCAAGATTTTTGGGCTCTCACCTAAACAATCGATCACCGTTGATTCAATTCCGACAACGCTAGCCCCGCCATCTAAAATCAAATCATCTGGCGCTAAATAGCCTTTTAGCTCTTGCGCTGCAGCGTCGGCAGTTGTTGGCGAGACTCTTCCAAATCGATTGGCGCTGGGGGCTGCAACGCCGTGGCCGCCGAGTTGATGAAATTCTTTTAATAGTTGTAACGCTAATGGATGGGCA
>JAQCKU010000050.1 GCA_027592195.1 Actinomycetota bacterium | reverse complement strand
GATTGAAGAGAGCGTCACTTTCAAGGATTTGGGAATAGTCGTTGTTGATGAACAACATAGATTTGGTGTTGAGCAACGAGATGCGCTGCGAAATCGCTCGCAGACCCCACCTCATATTTTGGTTATGACTGCTACGCCAATTCCGCGAACTGTTGCGATGACGGTATTTGGCGATTTAGATCTCTCTATTCTTGACCAATTACCAACCGGTCGCTCGCCAATCACCACACATCTCATCCCGGTTCTAGAGAAACCACATTTCCTTGATCGAGCATGGGAGAGAATTAAGGAAGAAGTTGCTAAGGGACATCAGGGATATGTTGTTGCACCAAGAATTAGTAGTAGCGATTCATTATCGGAGGTAACTTTTTCTCTCAGCTCTGATATTGCAGAACGGGCAGCGCGATTACTTGGTGAAGAAGGTGGCGAACGGGAAGAATCAGAGAAAACCATGGCCTCGGTGGAAGAGTTTTACCCGATGCTCTCAAATGGTCCACTCTCTAATCTTCGAATCAGTCCGCTTCATGGCCGGATGTCGATGGAGGAGAAAGATCAGATTATGAACTCCTTTGCTGAAGGCGCAATCGATCTCCTTGTTGCAACCACAGTGATAGAAGTTGGTATCGATGTTGCAAATGCAACGGTAATGGTCATTCTTGATGCAGATCGTTTTGGCGTCTCTCAACTTCACCAACTTCGCGGTCGAGTTGGGCGAGGAGCGAGCCCGGGGCTCTGTCTCTTGGTAAGTCGCGCTGGGCCAGGTACTGCTGCCCTTGCCCGTCTTGAAGCAGTGGCGGCCACCCTTGATGGATTTGAACTCTCACGAATTGATTTAGAACAACGCAGAGAAGGTGATGTCTTAGGGCAGGCGCAATCTGGCACCCGTTCACACCTTCGATTATTGCGAGTATTACGTGATGAAGAGATGATCGTAAAAGCGCGCGAACTAGCTATCGCACTTTTGGAGAGGGATAACGATCTAACCAATCATCCTGCGCTGGCGGCTGCAGTAAATGAATTGGAATTAGAATCTCAAATCGAATTTATGGAGAAGGGTTAAGATTTTCAATGAGGATTATTTCTGGCGTAGCAAAAGGTCGTGGGTTGATATCTCCACCTGATGAGAGAGTTCGCCCAACATCTGATCGTGCCCGAGAGGCGCTCTTTTCTTCTTTAGATTCTGAATTTGCCGGACTTGAGGGAATTCGATTTCTCGATCTCTTTGCCGGAAGTGGGGCAGTCGCAGCAGAAGCGCTCAGTCGCGGCGCAGCCTTTATCTCCGCTATCGAAATAGATCGCACCGCATATCAGATTGCACGGGAAAATATTGAAATGGTTCATCAATATATTCCATCTAGCGCTATTGAAATTCATCAAAGTAGCGTTGAAAATTCTCTTATCTCCAAAAGTGATAAACCATTTGATGTTATCTTTCTCGATCCCCCCTATAGCCTCAACGATGAAAACGTCTCTGAAATATTAACTACCCTGCTAAAAAATCACTATCTTGGTGAGAGCTCACTTATTGCACTTGAGCGCCAGAGTAGAGGTCGAGGTTTTACTTGGCCACCAGGCTTAGTTGAGGTTAAATCGAAGCGATATGGCCATGCCAAACTGTATTTTGGCGAGTTGGATCGGGTTAAACTTTGAGCATGCCGATTCGCCGCGCGGTTGCACCGGGATCATTTGATCCAATCACACTCGGACATATCGATGTGATTGAAAGGGCAAGCCCTCTTTTTGATGAAGTGATCATTGCGGTACTGGTCAATTCCAGTAAGAGTGGAATGTTTACTATTGAAGAGCGGATTGCGCTGATTAAAGAATCAGTGGCGCAATTTCCCAATGTGAAAGTTGATTCATGGTCGGGCCTTCTTGTTGACTACTGTGAGCAAAATAAAATTACAGCAATCATTAAAGGGCTACGGGCAATTAGTGATTTTGATTATGAACTTCAGATGAGTCAGATGAACTTCCAACTTAAAGGTGTAGAAACTTTTTTCATGGCAACAAAGCCAGATTATTCATTCCTCTCATCATCACTTGTCAAAGAAATTGCTAAATATGGGGGTGATGTGAGCTCCTGGGTACCCGCAAATGTCCTGAAGGCGCTAAAGTCGCGTTTTAAGAGTTGAGCGTAGGTTAGATCTACAAGGATCTGATAGTTAAAAGTGATAGGGAGTTGAAGAGATGGAATCTTTAGAGAAATTGGAAGCGGCGTTGACCGTAGTAAAAGAAGCTCGATCGGTCCCGCTCTCTGGTTCGATTGTTCTTCATCGCCGGGAACTTCTAGATCTTCTTGATGAAATTAAAGCCAGCCTTCCTAGCGATCTCTTTGCAGCGCAAGAGCTAATTGCATCAAGAGATCGAATTATCGATGAAGGCCGTACCTCAGCTGAACAGTTGGTAGCTCACGCCAGAGAAGAGGTAGCCAGAATGGTGGAGCAGACAGCGATTGTTCAGAGCGCGCGAGAGGAATCTATGCAGATCTTGGCAGAAGCTCGAGCGTTAGGCGATAATGAAAAAGCAGAGGTAGATGCTTATATTGATTCACGTCTTGCAACCTTAGAGGTCGTCCTCAATAAAACACTTGAAGCTATTAATCGAGGTCGTGATCGGCTAGCAGGAAGTAATGATAAAGATGTCCTTGCAGAATTAGCAGATTAATAATTTTTCATGGGCATAATTCTTAACCTTCATGAACTTCCACGTAGATCTGGTGAATATAAAGATTACACATTAGATTTTATTCTTACCGAGCCTATAGGCGTTGCCATGATTGCGGTGCAGATTGGGAGATCTTTAGATATTAGCCTGACAGCAACGTCAGTTGATGAAGGTGTCTTAATCCGTGGTCAAATTCTCGCTCTAGCAGAGGGTCAATGTTCTCGTTGCCTTGATCCGGTTAGAGAAGATATAGATCAGAGCTTTGATGAACTCTTTGAATACGAGAGTAAAGCAGCGAAACTATCTAAAGATGATGTAGATACTGATGAGATCTTGATGGTGAAAGATGATTGCATTGATATTGAAACCCCTGTGCGCGATGCCATCGTCCTTGCCCTTGAGGTAAACCCGCTCTGCTCTCTAGATTGCCTAGGTCTATGCCCTGGCTGTGGTGAGCGTTATGAAAATCTCCCTGCCGATCATGACCATCAAGCTATCGACCCCAGGTGGTCTGCCCTCTCAGATCTAGCCAAAAAGCTCGATGGCAAGGGCTGATAACGGTAGAGATCTCCCCGTTTTTACTTTCCTTTGAGAAGCTGGAATACTGCCGCCCGTGCCAGTACCTAAGCGAAAAATGTCTCGTTCCCGCACTCGTGCGCGCCGAAGCCAGTGGAAAGCAACCCCAGCAGCAACAGCAGCCTGTGGGCAATGTCAGCAACCTAAGTTGCAACATACAGCTTGCCCCACCTGTGGCACCTATAACCGTCGTCAAGTTCTCGATATTTAATCTCATCTTTTAGAGCGCTATATGGAGGACGCGATGTCCAACGATGAAGCTCTCAAAAAATTATTAAATCAGCTCAACGTTCCACTCCCTCCTGAAGTTTTAGAACTTGCCCTCACTCATCGCTCTTACGCCTATGAATTTGGCGGGTTGCCAACCAATGAACGGCTGGAATTCTTGGGAGATAGCGTTATCGGATTAATAATTACAGAGACCCTTTATAGAAATTTTCCCCAATATGATGAAAGTAAATTATCTCCGCTCCGATCTGGAGTTGTTAGTACCCGGGCCCTGGCAGAGATAGCAAGAAAACTTGAGCTTGGTAAAAGTCTTCGAATTGGTCGAGGCGAAGAGCTAACCGATGGACGGAATAAAAGCTCCATCCTTGCCGATGCGTTAGAGGCGCTAATTGGCGCCATCTATATAGAGCATGGCCTGGCCTTAACGGAGAAAGTCATTACCCATCTCATGTCAGATGCGCTACAAGAAGCGCTTGTTCGTGGCGCAAGTCTTGATGGTAAAACTGCGCTTCAAGAAATTGTTGCCACTTTAGGATATGGCGCACCCGAATATGAAGTGAGTAACTCAGGTCCAGATCATGCAAAGGAATTCTCTGCCTTCGCACTAGTCAATGGTGAGCGAATTTCTTCTGGACGTGGCAAGAGTAAGCGAGAGGCAGAACAAGAGGCTGCAAGAATTGCCTACGAGCTATTACTTGAAGAAAGTCAGAACCAATAAGTATCGCTCTGTGCTTGCGATCTATCTATCTGGTCACTGTAAAAAATGCCTGAATTACCAGAGGTCGAAAGCGTTCGATTAGGACTTGAGAAACATCTTATTGGTGGTCAAATCCTCTCATTTCATCAACTCCATCCTCGAGCGCTCTCTGATTTATCGCTTACGCCCTTGCATCATCTAGAAAATTTCACCATTTCAGCGGTGAAAAGAAGAGGAAAATATCTCTGGTTTGAATTTGCTCAACCAGAATCACCGCTAGATATCACTCTTTTATGCCATCTAGGAATGAGTGGACAGTTTCGAATAATTTCACTTCCTGAAATGAGCTCCAGAAAAGATAGTGAAGCTAAAGATCTACAATTTTTTGGTGATCTTAATGTCAAACATCCAAGAGCAGTTGCCAGAGTTTCCAATAAAGGTACTCGCTCTCTACTTATTTTCAATGATCAACGCACCTTTGGATGGTTAAGAGTGGATCAATTAGTTGATGGGTATCCGCAATCTATGAGCCATATCGCGCCAGATTTATTTGATCCAGATTTTAATGAAGCTGAGTTCATTAAAAAAGTACGAGCGAGTAAGAGTGAGGCCAAGAGAGTCCTCTTAGATCAGCACCGTATTAGTGGAATCGGAAATATCTATGCAGATGAATCTCTCTGGCGAGCCAAAATTCACCCTATGAAGCCAGCTTCACAACTTTCCTCAAACCAATGGCGCACACTTTTACAGGCGGCTCGAGAGGTTCTTGAGAAGGCGATATCAGCTGGCGGTACAAGTTTTGATAGCCTCTACGTTAATGTCAACGGCGAGAGCGGCTATTTTGAAAATTCGCTACAGGTATATGGCCGAGAAAATACAGAGTGTGCGCGCTGCGCAAGGTTGATTACTCGAATTAAATTTACCAATCGCTCATCGCATCTCTGCCCACATTGCCAGCGCTATCAGCAAGCCTAAACCTCAACTTCAGACTTATCTTCCTTTAATCGTTCGCGATTGTCCAAGAAAATCTTCGCACTCGGGTAAGTTTTACGCGTGTACTTAAAGTCAATGACGCTTAAGGGCTTTAAATCCTTTGCCAATCCGACTACCCTCAAATTAGAGCGGGGAATTACCTGTGTCGTTGGCCCCAATGGTTCTGGCAAAAGCAATGTTGTTGATGCGCTCTCTTGGGTTATGGGCGAACAAGGCGCCAAATCGCTACGCGGTGGAAAGATGGAAGATGTCATCTTCGCCGGCACTTCGGGAAAATCCCCGTTAGGTCGCGCTGAAGTTTCCTTAACAATTGATAATACCGATGGTGCGCTGCCGATTGATTTTACCGAAGTTACCATCTCCCGGATTCTCTTTAGAAGTGGGCAGAGTGAGTATCAGATAAACGGTGAGACAGCCCGCCTTCTCGATATTCAGGAGCTCTTAAGCGATAGCGGTATCGGCCGCGAGATGCATGTGATCGTGGGACAGGGTCAACTCGATGCAATTCTCTCAGCCAATCCTGAAGAACGGCGCGGATTTATTGAAGAGGCAGCAGGAGTTTTAAAGCATCGGAAAAGAAAAGAGAAGGCGCTTCGCAAATTAGATTCCATGCAGGCCAATATGTCTCGTGTTGGTGATCTCACTTCAGAGCTTCGAAGACAGCTTCGACCGCTTGGAAAACAAGCAGAGGTAGCAAAACGAGCTTCGACAATTCAAGCTGATGTTCGGGATTCAAAACTGCGGCTACTAGCCGATGACATCGTCAATTTACAGAGAGATTTAGATGCAGAGATCGCCGATGAAACTTCGTTGCGTGCAAAACGAAATGAAGTAGAGCGAGAGTTAGAGCGAATGCGAAATCGCGAGATTGAGCTAGATCAACTCGCCGCTGTCGAGTCTCCACTGTTAAGTGCAGCTCAAGATAATTTTTATCGTCTCACAGGAGAGCGCGAGAAACTGCGAGCAACGCAAGCTCTCGCATCTGAGCGGGCTAAATATCTGGCCGAGGATATGGAAGAGGCAAGGCTCACTGGACGAGATCCCGAAGCGCTAGAGGCAGAGGCTGCTGCGCTTAGGCAAGAAGAGAGCCAATTGCGTATTGAGGTAGAGGCGGTTAAGGCTCAACTTCTTGAAGTGAGTAAAGAGTTAGCTCAACTTGAGAGTGAATTTAAAGAAGAAGAAAATAAAATAACTCTTGCGCTACAACAGATGGCAGATGCCCGCGAAGCAACTGCAAGGCGAGAGGGAAATATTGGCACTTTTGAATCTAAATTGGCCTCAGCAAGGGATGAGCGAGGCCGACTTGAGAAATCACTAGCTGATGCCAATAGCCGAAAAGATCTTCTGGAGAGTGAATTTGAAAGTATTGAAGGTGAAGCTAAAAGCTCAAGAGAGATTAAAATACAACATGATCAAGAAGTTGAGAGTGAAAAATCCTTCTTAGAGAAATTAAAAGCAAAAGATGATGAGTTCCAGAAATCATTAATTGAAATTGATAAATCCCTCTCTGCAGCGACTTCAAAGATCGATGCCCTGAAAAGCGCTGCCAGCCATAAAGATGGAGCAGGATCACTTCTTGCCAATCCCAGAGGCCTGGCGCTTCGAGGCAGTATCGCTTCGTTGATTGAGATCGAAAAAGGTTGGGAGCTTGCTGTATCTGCAGCCCTTGGCGCAACTGCAGATGCAATAGTTGTTGAAGATTTATCAGGTGCGCTCTCAGCTTTATCGATTTTAAAGAGTGATTCTTCAGGAAGAGCAGAAATCTTGATTGCCGGTAATTTACCTAAACTACCTGCCGCAATAATTTCAGGGGAGTTGACCTCACTAGCTAGCAAAGTGAAATCAGCGAAATTTGCAGAGCTGATTGGATCACTCTTCTCCAATGAAGTAGTTGTTGAGAGCTTGGCTCAAGCAGAAGCGATTGTAGAGAAGTATCCAGAGCTGGTCGTGATAACAAGAGATGGCGAGCTGCTCTCTGCCAATTTAGCTCGAGGTGGTAGCGCTAATTCACTGATAGAGATCCAGTCCTTAATTGAGGAGAGCGAAGATGGCCTCCAAGCACTCCTTAACCAGAGAGAGATCATTGAAAAAGAACGAAACTTAAACTTAGTTGAGATAGATTCATATCAATCACGGTACGAGGGTGCCCTAAATCGCTTAACTGGATCTGAGGAACTTCTTACTGCGATTGCCAAAAAAAGTGCAGGGATAGAACAGGGCGTTAAAAGCGCTTCAGATGAGGCTGCCCGTTTTATCCAAGCGATAGTTAAAATTGAGGAAGTAATTGCTAATCTTCAAGTTGAATTTGAAGCGGTGAAAAATGATGCGATAGAGATTCAAATCTTCCAAGAGCCAGATCGTGATCACTTAATTTCATTAGAGAATCGATTGAAAGAAATTCGATCGCGCGAAATCAATTCACGACTTGAAGTTCGAACAGCAGAGGAGCGCGTCATCGCTCAAATGCAGCGAGCTGAAGATCTTGAAAACGCAGCAAAGAATGAGCGAGAGAGCGCTGCCAGGCAGATAACTCGTCGTGAATCTCGTTCCCGACATGCCTTGATCGCCCAAGAAATTGGCGAGGCAGCTTACGAAGCGCTGATTCAGATTGAAGTTTCAATATCACAGGCAGGAGCAGAACGTGAGCGGTTGGAGATTTCGCGCTCTGATCGTGAAGGTGAAACTCTTGCGCTGAGGGCGGCGATTAGAGAGTTGGCAGGAGAACTCGAAATCCTTACCTCAAGTGTTCATAAAGATGAGATTGCTCGGGCAGAACAACGTTTACGGATTGAACAGATTGAAGGGAGAGTCTTAGAGGAATTTGGGCTCGATAGCGATCAATTAATCAATGAATATGGTCCAGACAATCTCCTCCCTACCTTTATCGAAAAAGAAGATGGCGAAATTGTTCCTGGAGAGCTGATTGCATTTAAACGATCCGAACAAGAGAAACGTCTCGCATCGGCAGAGCGATCGTTGGCACTTCTTGGAAAAATTAATCCACTCGCCCTTGAGGAGTACTCCGCTTTAGAGGAGCGATTGAAATATTTAGCAGATCAGTTAGAAGATTTAAAGAAATCAAAGAAAGATCTTCTCGATATTATAAAAGAAGTTGACGATAAAGTCCTAGATATTTTTACTACCGCTTATCATGACACTGCACGAGAGTTTGAATCGATCTTTGCTCGATTATTTCCAGGTGGTGAGGGGCGATTGATTCTGACCGATCCTGACAATATGTTGACAACAGGAATCGATGTTGAAGCCAGACCACCGGGCAAACGAATTAAAAGGCTCTCGCTTCTCTCCGGAGGAGAACGATCTTTAACTGCTGTAGCTCTTCTGGTAGCGATCTTTAAAGCCCGGCCTAGCCCCTTCTATGTCTTAGATGAGGTTGAAGCAGCCCTTGATGATACAAACCTAGGAAGACTTCTTGGGATCTTGGCAGAACTTCGTTCTGCATCTCAATTAATTATCATCACCCATCAGAAGCGAACGATGGAGATTGCAGATGTCCTCTATGGCGTAACGATGCGTGGCGATGGTGTTTCAGAGGTAATTTCACAACGAATACGTGAAGTCCAAGCGCCAGCTTCCATTTAACGTTATGGGAATTTTTGGCAAGATCCTCTCGAAATTTAGCGGATTAACTGGTGCACCAACTGCTCTTGATTTAGATGAACTTGAGAGCGCGCTTTTAGCGGCAGATCTTGGCCCAAAATTAAGTGGAGAAATTTTAGAGATCTCAAAGCGGCAACGTGGAAATCTCACCGAAGATGTAGCGAGCTTGCTCGCAAGCTACTTTAGCTCTCTAGATCGTGGAATTATTCGAGGTGAAAAATTAACAACGATCATGGTCGTTGGTGTAAATGGCACCGGTAAGACCACATCGGTTGCAAAGTTGGCATATTTATTGAAAAAATCAGGGGAGAAAGTTCTTCTCTCTGCAGCCGATACTTTTAGAGCCGCTGCAGTGGAACAGCTAAAGACGTGGGCGGTAAGGCTCGATGTTGAGATAAACACCGGCCATGATGGCCAAGATCCTGCCTCGGTCGCCTTTGATGGGGCAAAGCAAGCGATCGGTGAGGGATTTGATATTCATATTATTGATACCGCAG
>JAQCKU010000049.1 GCA_027592195.1 Actinomycetota bacterium | reverse complement strand
GCCGTGGTAAATCTGTCTCACGGAGCGCGCTTATTCCAGGTGACTTAGTTTTCTTTGGCCGACCAATCTCGCATGTCGGAATTTATGTGGGTAAAAGCCGGATGGTTCACGCGCCACGTCCTGGAGCACGGGTCCAAATAGCGACCTTCGGTGCTTGGTTTGGACGAAAGCCGTATGTCGGTGCACGCCGCCTCTAACAAGATAGATACCGTAAAAAGAGCGAGAGCTTTATTAATAACAAATGATTTTGGTCCGCAAGCCGGTGGGATAGAGACATTTCTTATTGGCCTTATCCAACGCCTTCCCTATGGAAGCAGCATTATCTACACATCAAATCAAGGAAATACTGAAGAATACGATCAGAAGTGGCGTGAGAGCTACGGAGTTGAGATCATCCGTGATCGCGCAAAAATTCTCCTTCCCACACCCCGAGTGGCAAGATCGATCAAGAAACTTCTGAGCCAATACCCGATAGATCGAATCTGGTACGGCGCAGCTGCTCCACTGGCACTTCTTAATCCTGCCTTAAAGAGCGAGCTCCGAAGGCTCGGCAGAGCAGGCCAACTGCGAACTCTGGCCTTAACTCATGGCCATGAGATCTGGTGGGCAAAAATTCCGCCATTTACTTTTGGAATGAAAATTATTGGAAGATCACTGGATCGAATTGGATATATCACCGAATATACCCGGAGTGAAATTGCCAAAGGCTTCACCAAGAAAGATCGGAAGAAATTAGCCCATCTACCACCAGGAATTGATACCAGTATTTTCCAACCAACTTTTGATAGCGAGTTTGAGGCAAAATTTCGCAGCGATCATAATCTTCAAGGAAAACAGCTCATAATCTCAGTGGGTCGACTTGTTCATCGAAAAGGACAAGATCGATTAATTGAGTCGATGCCCGAAATTTTGCAGGAGATCCCCACCGCACATCTTCTTCTCATTGGTGAAGGACCCTATCGAGTGAGGTTAGAAAAACTCGTTGAGAAATTAGAGCTATCTGGTGCCGTAACCTTTCTTGGACGGATAACACTTTCTGATCTTCCAAAATATTTATCGATGGGGTCAATCTTTGCCGCCCCATCTCGAGATCGATTCGGAGGCCTTGAGGTAGAAGGTCTAGGAATTGTCTATCTTGAAGCAAGTAGTTGTGCTCTTGCGGTAGTTGTTGGCGATTCCGGTGGAGCGCGCGAGGCGCTTATCGATGGTAAAACTGGGATTCTTGTTGATGGAGAGCGCGTTGATGAAATTGCTACCGCGGTGATCAAGCTTTTGATTAATCCATCGCTTCGAGATGAGATGGGAAGAAATGGCCAGAGTTGGGTTAATGATTTCTGGAGTTGGGATCGGCTGGCAGCAAGATTTGAAGCCGCCTTGCTTCATTAATTGCTTCGACCCGATTTCTCACAATTAATTTTCGGTAGATAGCTTGAAGATGGCTCTTTAAAGTACTTTCACTGATAAATAGCTCTGCTGAAATCTCTTCATATTTTTTGCCGGTAGGAAGGATTCGAAGAATCTCCAACTCTCGAGCCGTGAGCGGAGTTTTCTCCCGTCGATAGGAGAGCGCTTTTCCAATATCTTTACAGTAAAATCCAAGGGGGTTGGAAGTAACAACCTCAATCGCCTCGAGCAGCTCGCTGATCGGAGCTGCTTTATCAACAAATGCAGAAGCGCCAAGATCGTAGGCGTTCAATATGTACTCTGGATGTTGAGCCATAGAAAAAATAATGATTCCCATCTCAGGATTTTCAATCCGTGCCCAGGAAGCCAACTCCAACCCTGAGCTATCTGGAAGATGAATATCAATAATTGCAATCTTAGGTCTCTGTCTAAGGATCATCTCGTGAGCCTGGCTAAAAGATGGCGCTTCCAGAAAGATCGAGCCGTTCAGCTTCGTTGCAAGCGCGCGCTTGACTCCTTCGCGCACGATGGCATGATCATCAACAAGAAGAATGGAAGGGGCTACCATCGAATCAGAAAGCCGCTCGCACCTTCGATCAATTGCCCATTGATCTGCTCAAGGCGCTCTCTTACTCCGATAAGACCAAAGCTTCGCTCTTTACTCTCTTTTACTCGCCGAGAAAGCTCTGCTCTCTCAAAGCTAATTTCAAGAGCGTTTGCCTCTTCTTTAATTCTCAATGATCTCACTCCTTGATGAGCGATGGCATTATTAATCAACTCGATAACCAGATAGCCAATATGCTCATAGCGATCATCACTCCAAGGCCCGAAAAAATCAGATGAATAATCGATCGGCAGATCAATCTCTTCTCTTATCCACTCCGCTAGCGAGAGATTTTCAAAGCGGCGGAGGGAATGGATCTCATCTCGTAATTGATCGATGATCTCAATGATCTCAATTCTTGCCGACCTGACCAATTTTCTATCATCAGGTGAAATGGATTCGCGCCCGATGATCTCATCGAGCGCGAATCCAAGTGATGCCAAAGATTGAGCCACTGTGTCATGGAGATTGCGAGCAAGTCGCAGCCTCTCATCAACAAGCTCACTCGCCTCTAAGGCGATACCAGGTTTATGCAAAAAGCGCTTCGATTTCGGCTGCAAACTCCTTGGCAACAACATGTCGCTTCACTGAGAGCTTGGCGGTCAGATGGCCACCTGCAATGGTGAAATCAACCGGCAAGATCGTAAATTTTCGAATCGACTCGGCTCGGCTTACCGATTTATTAGCTTCATCGACGGCAGTTTGAATAACGCTATGTAGGTCAGGATCATTAACAAGTTCTGCCAGCGTTGCTCCATCTTTTTTATTAGCGCTAATCCAGACTTTGATCGCATCTGGATCGATCGTGACTAATGATGCGATGTAGGGTTGATTATCGCCAACAACCATACATTGGCTCACCAGTGGATGGGCGCGGAGTCGATCTTCAAGAACTGCCGGGGCAACATTTTTTCCACCTGATGTAACAATCAACTCTTTCTTACGTCCAACGATAGAGAGATAACCATCTTGATCAAGTTTTCCTAAATCACCAGTACGGAAAAAACCATCATCGGTAAATACCTCGCTATTGGCTTCATCGTTTTGCCAATAACCGCGCATCACAATCGCACCCTTAATTAAAACCTCGCCATCTTCTGCAATTTTGATGGTGGTCCCTGGAATTGGTCGACCGACTGATCCAACTCGGTGAGCAGTGGTGAGATTTAAGGTGGCGCCTGCAGTGGTCTCTGTGAGGCCATAACCTTCTAAAACTCGAACGCCAGCTCCGCGGAAGAAGTGGCCAAGTCGTGCGCCAAGAGGAGCTCCACCCGAGATAGCTGCCTCTACTCGACCACCAAGTGAATGGCGAATCTTTGAGAAAACTAATTTATCGAAGAGGCCATGTTTCAGTTTGAGCCCTGCTGACATTTTTCCGGTATCAAGGGCTTCGCTGTAGGCGATCGCAATATCTGCTGCTTTTCTAAAGATAGCGCCTTTCCCGGCGGCATCAGCTTTTGCCTCAGCTCCGTTATAGACCTTTTCAAATATTCGTGGAACTGCAAGAACGAATGTTGGTTTAAAAGAAGCAAGATCTGGAAGTAATCGAGTAACGGGATCTGCGCAATGGGCAAGATGCAGACCTGCAGAGACCGCCCCAATTTGAACCATCCGACCAAAGACGTGAGCAACGGGGAGAAAGAGAAGAGTTGATCCACCAGGTTTCATAAATAAATCACTTGCGCCAGCTACAACATTTCCACATTCGGCCAGGAAATTTCCATGGGTGAGTTGAACGCCTTTAGGTTTACCTGTTGTTCCTGAGGTATAAATGAGCGTTGCTAATGAATCTGGCGTTAAAGCGTTACGGCGGGCATCAACATCTACATCAGAGACATCTTTACCAGCCCACTCCAACTGTGCGAGAACATTCTCGGTCATCGTCCAAACATTTTTAACAGAAGATGATAAAACTGGAGTGATAAGTTCTTTGAGCGCTGGAGTTTCCACAATAATTGCGACAGAGGAAGAATCACTCATGATCCAATCGACCTGCTCTGATGATGATGTCTCATAAATTGGAACTGTTGTTGCCCCGGCATACCAGATAGCAAAATCTAAGATAGTCCACTCATAACGAGTTTTTGCCATAATCGCAACGCGATCGCCGAGTGCAACTCCTGATGCAATTAATCCCTTGGCAGTTGTGCGAACCTCTGCCTCAAATTCTTTAGCAGTAACCGGCTGCCATCCATCTCCAAGAGGTCTGGAGAGCATGATCCGTTCTGGTTCAAACCAGGCACGTTCTGAAACCAAGTTGGTGAGATTTCCCGTTGTGGCCGGAGGAACAATGGCCATGGTTGTGTAATCACTCTTGGGCGCCGAAGCAGAAGATGTCATTGTCATGTGTAAAAGGTAGTCGTCTATCGATTAAAAAGGGAGTCAGAAGCTGGGTTTATCTTTTCCTACTATTGGGTAACCTTGCCCCATGAGCGAATTTTCTAGCGGGACAACCCATATCGAAGCACCGATCGAGCAAGTATCTGAGATCCTCAACGATCTTGCCAACTATCCATCGTGGTCCTCCACTATTAAGAAGGTAGAGATTGAGGAAGGAAGTGGCTCCGCCCAGCCAACGAAGGTCACAGTCAAAATTGAAGCAGGGGTATTAAAGGATCGAGCCACCTTGCTCTATGACTGGAGCCAGGCGCCAGGAAAAATTTCCTTCTCGCTGGAAGATGCAGATCTACTCACTGAGATGAGTGGAAGTTATCTACTCAAAGATAACGGCGATGATACAACTGATGTGACCTATCAATTAAAAGTTGGAATCTCTATGCCTGTGCCAGAGATGATGCGGAAGAAACAAGAAGAGTCAACGATTAGCCAGATGCTTGCACAGCTCAAGAGTAAAGCTGAGAGTTAAACCTCTTTCCATACTCTCGCCGTCATTATGAAAAATTCATTATCGATCGGAATCGATCTGGGCGGCAGCAAAATTCTTGGCGGCGTCGTTGATAGCACTGGCACCATTATTGAGATCCAGAGAATTTCCACCTCTGATGAAAGCGGTATAGCTCAAAACACTATAGATCAAAGTGGTATTGAGGTTATCCATGATATTGCTCGATTAATCAATGAATTTTCCGCTCGATATCCGATCAGCTCCGCTGGGGTAGCAATTGCTGGATTTCTCTCGCCTGATCGAAAATTTATTGGCATTAATCCGAATATTAAAAAGTTAGAGAACTTTCCTATCCATCAACATCTGGTTGCAGCTACCGATCTTGAAATTTTTATAGAAAATGATGCGAACGCCGCTGCCTGGGGTGAATATCGCTTTGGTGCAGGAATCGGAGCAGATCCGATGGCGATGATCACTCTGGGGACAGGTATCGGTGGCGGAATAATTATCGATGGAAAATTATTGATCGGTGCATCCGGTAAGGGCAATGAGATTGGCCATCTACCAGTCGTTGATCAAGGGGAGGAATGTGGTTGTGGCGCTCGCGGCTGCCTTGAGCGCTATGGATCGGGAAATGCGCTGATTCGATCACTTCAGCGGATCGTTCACGGTAGAGAATCAAGTGATAACCGCTGGGACGATCAGATCGAGGGCAGTGAGATTACTGCGGCAGCGTTATCTGGTGATAAAGATGCGCTCTTAGCATTTGATGAGATTGGTCGATGGTTAGCTGTTGGGATCCAAGCGGTATCAACGATGATTGATCCAGAGAAAATAATTATTGGCGGTGGCGTCAGTGAGGCAGGAGATCTTTTACTCCAAGCAATTTTGAGGGCCCACGGAAAGATTAATCCGAGTAATCAGCTACCAGAAATTTTGATTGGCAAACTTGGCAATAACGCTGGGTTAATTGGAGTTTCAGAGCTTGCCCGGGGTAATTGATCAATCCTTGGAAAAACTACCCATAAATATCCATTTTCTGAGGATTCCCCGCCTCAAAGTCATAGCGGTAAGATAACGCTCTTGCTCTGGTGGCGACCCAGAGATGAAAAAATGTTTTGATCAGGAGAGGCAGGCTATGACCGTTCTGGCATACACCATATTAAAAGCCTTTCTCTCACCAATTTTGATGCTCCTTTTTCGTCCCAAGGTAACTGGCCTTCGCAATGTTCCCTCTATTGGGCCGGTGATTATCGCCTCCAACCATCTCTCCTTTAGCGATTCAATATTTATGCCATTAGTGGTTCCAAGAAAAGTTACCTTTCTAGCAAAGAGTGAATACTTCACCTCTCCGGGGATTAAAGGATTTTTTACGAAAATTACCTTTCACGCTCTTGGCCAAGTTCCTGTTGAGCGATCAGGCGGTCGGCGAAGTGAAGCGGCGATCGATACCGGTCTGCGGGTCTTAGCAGAGGGTGATTGCATCGGCATCTATCCAGAGGGAACGAGAAGTCCTGATGGTCGTCTTTATAAAGGGAGAACCGGTATCGCACGACTTGCCTTGGAATCTGGCGCCCTTGTGATCCCTGTTGCAATGTTTAACACGGCAGAGATTCAACCCACGGGAAAGTTGATACCAAAGCTTAAGCAAGTCGCGATGGTCTTTGGTGAACCGATGGATTTCTCTGATTCAGGAGATAGCGATGATCCAAAGACGCTTCGCAAAGTTACCGATGAGATCATGGAAGCGCTCCAGCGTTTATCTGGCCAAGAGTATGTTGATATCTATGCAACCGCTGCGAAGGCAAAGATTGCGCGAGAAGAGCGTGAAAATTCTCAAAATAGCGATCGGCAAGCAGAAGGTGATGAAGAGGACGAGTAAGTCGAGTTAGTTGTTATTCATTCCCAAGAATTTCTCGCCGTACTGAGATATAGCGACAATGTTCACACGATCCAGCGCTTTTAATTGGCTCTGCCAGCATCTGGATAAATTCTTTTAATCGAGATTGCAATGCCTCTGGATTGCGCTCTATTGGACGCCAGGTGCTCTTTACCTGCAATCCAAATCCAGTATCAGAATTTCCTCGTGGCGTAAGAAGGGACCAGACATAGAGCCCGATGGATGAAATTTTCTTTGCCTCACCTTTTGCAGGATTTTCCAGTGCAAAGGCATAGGCCTCAAGTTGCGGCGCATAGAAATCGCGCTTATCGGTATCGCGAGATTGAAATTTGCAATCGATGACGCCATAACTTCCATCTTCAAATTCCATCAAAAGGTCGTATTTACCGCGGATCGCAAATTTACTGGGCACACCATCGATTTCGATCGGCTTGGAGAGAACAAACTTGCCACGATCGAGAACCTTTCCAGCTGGTATCTCAGGATCCATGTGGTGTGAGGATGCGCCATCAAAATACCGCTCTTGCATATCAGCCAAATCTCCAACGAGAGGTAAAAATGAGGGATTTTTGACGCCATGGTTGTAATAGAGCCAGAGGCAGCGGTGGCAATCATTCCAAGAGAAGGTGAGATCACTCGGTGAGATAAATTCGCGTGCTTTCCGTTCGTTATTGCTTGCCATCTCAACCCTCAGCTCATCGCGCACCCGTTAAAATTGGGCATTATTTTTACTATTTTTGAGTCTACTGGAGTTGCTTGATCTTTTCACCAACCAGAGAGCTCCCTATTTTGGAGATTTTGGTTGACCCCGCTGGCCGGGGGCCAAGGCGCGCCGAGTTGATTTCTCCCAAATCACCAACTAGATTCCGGTTCGATATATCGACTCGATATATCAGAACGCTATACTCTCGGCCGAGGTGCCCGAAGTAGGGCAAGAGGTACGAAAAAGATGAAGTATGAAAGAGGGAGGAAAGATCATAATGCGCTCGCGCACTGAATCACTTGAATTCGCCCTCCTAGGACTTCTCTCCCAGAACCCGCTTCATGGCTATGAACTTCGCAAGCGAATCGGATCGATCTATGGCCCATTTCGAGCGCTCTCATTCTCTGTCCTCTATCCAGCCCTTCGTCGAATGCTCGAGGCCGGCCTTCTCCAAGAGCAATCTATCTCCGAGCGCGGTGGCATCTCTCGTCGATCTCGAATTGTCTATGCCATTAGCGACTCTGGCAAGAAACGCTTTACTCAGTTAACAGAAAATTCCGGCCCAGATTCTTGGGATGATGAAGGTTTTGAGGTTCGTTTCGCATTTTTTAGCCCAACTCCGCGAAGTAACCGATTAAAAATATTAGAGGGACGACTTCGTCGATTGGAAGAGAAGGCCCAAATTTTACGTAGCGAACTCGAAAGAGATCCTACAGGTGTAGATAAATACCTCATTGAGTGGAGACGCCACTCTTTGGAATCGGCTGAACGAGAAATTGTTTGGTTGGAAGAAATGATCAGAAGCGAAAGGAAATCCTCGTGACCAATTCAGGCGAGATTCGCGTTGCGCTAGTAGGAGTAGGTAACTGTGCCAACTCCCTCGTGCAGGGCGTGACCTACTATAAAGATGCAACCGATGACCAAGTTATCCCAGGGTTAATGCACCCAGTCGTCGGTGGCTATCACATCAACTCCATCAAATTTGTTTTAGCACTGGATGTTGATGCAAAGAAGGTCGGAGTAGATCTTGCAGATGCCATCTGGGCGAGTGAAAATAACACCATCAAATTTGCAGATGTTGCAAAAACTGGGCTCACTGTTGCTCGCGGAAAAACACTCGATGGTTTAGGTCGCTATTACAAAGAGACGATCGAGGAGTCAACTGCGCCTGAAATCGATGTGGTGCAAGCTCTCAAAGATGCCAAGGTAGATGTACTTATCTGTTATCTGCCTGTTGGATCAGAGGCGGCAGCGAAGTTCTATGCCGAGTGTGCACTTGAGGCAAAAGTTGCTTTTGTTAATGCGCTCCCAGTATTCATCGCATCCGACCCTGTATGGGCAAAGAAATTTACTGATGCTGGCGTTCCGATTGTTGGAGATGACATTAAGAGCCAGGTTGGAGCAACCATTACCCACCGGATTATGACCAAGCTATTCCAAGATCGAGGCGTCTATCTTGATCGCACCTATCAGTTAAATGTTGGTGGAAATATGGATTTCAAAAATATGTTAGAGCGCGATCGTCTTGAATCAAAGAAAATTTCAAAGACCCAATCGGTTACCTCTCAATTAGATTACGAGATGGATCCACGCAATGTTCATATTGGACCATCGGATTACATCCCATGGCTTGATGATCGCAAGTGGGCCTATGTTCGGATGGAAGGTCGCGCCTTTGGTGATGTCCCACTTAATATCGAATACAAACTTGAAGTATGGGATTCACCCAACTCTGCAGGTGTAATTATCGATGCGCTCCGTTGCGCCAAAATTGCTTTAGATCGCGGAATCGGCGGACCTTTACTCTCACCATCGAGCTACTTTATGAAATCTCCACCGGAGCAATACTCAGATGAAATTGCCCATGATAGAACGGAAGATTTCATCTCGGGCAAGCTCTCACGGTAAATATTTACTCTCGCTTAGATCAAGAAGAGATTAAGTTGTTCTTTACTTTAAGA
>JAQCKU010000002.1 GCA_027592195.1 Actinomycetota bacterium | reverse complement strand
AAGAGCGGAGAGTGGTCTAGCAAAATACCAATATCGCCTTCAAGAGTTCTGGCTGAGACCACTACGGCGCCGCCACTCCACACCCGCTTCTCTGGTGAAACTAATTCAACGCGTAGCTCTGACATCGCTTAGGCCTTTGCCAATTCCGCAGCCTTTTTCTCCACATCATCAAGGCCACCGCACATGAAGAATGCCTGCTCTGGAATATGGTCGTAATCTCCATTGGCTAAAGCATCAAATGCTGAGATAGTTTCGGTAAGCGGCACAAAAGAACCGTCGAGACCGGTAAAGACCTTAGCAACGAAGGTGTTCTGAGAAAGGAATCGCTGGATACGGCGAGCGCGACCAACAAGAATTCGATCTTCTTCTGAAAGTTCATCAATACCAAGGATGGCAATGATGTCTTGTAGATCTTTATATCGTTGCAAGATCTGCTTAACTCGGTTAGCTACTCGGAAATGATTCTCGCCAATATAGCGTGGGTCAAGAATTCGAGAAGTTGAATCAAGTGGATCTACAGCGGGATAGATACCAAGCTCAGAAATCGGCCGTGAAAGAACCGTTGTTGCATCTAAGTGGGTAAAGGTGGTGTGTGGTGCTGGATCGGTGATGTCATCGGCAGGAACATAAATTGCCTGCATTGATGTGATCGAGTGGCCACGAGTTGAGGTAATACGCTCCTGTAAAACACCCATCTCATCAGCAAGTGTTGGCTGATAACCCACAGCAGAAGGCATACGACCAAGAAGGGTCGAAACTTCAGAGCCAGCTTGAGTAAATCGGAAGATATTATCGATAAAGAGAAGAACATCTTGCTTCTGTACATCACGGAAATATTCCGCCATGGTGAGAGCAGATAAGGCAACCCGAAGACGGGTACCTGGTGGCTCATCCATCTGACCAAAGACCAGCGCAGTTTTATTGATAACTCCAGTTTCAGTCATCTCAAGGAAAAGGTCGTTACCTTCACGGGTACGCTCACCAACGCCAGCAAATACTGAAACGCCACCAAAGTTTTCTGCTACCCGATAAATCATCTCTTGAATAAGAACGGTCTTTCCAACACCAGCTCCACCAAAGAGACCGATCTTTCCACCTTTAACATAAGGAGTGAGAAGATCAATAACTTTAATTCCAGTCTCAAACATCTCCGTCTTTGACTCTAATTGATCAAAGGCAGGTGCGGTTCGGTGAATTGGCCAGCGCTCTTTAATATCTAGCGATGAGGTTGGCACATCGAGTGATTCACCAAGAGCGTTAAAGACGTGGCCTTTAGTGACATCACCTACTGGTACCGAGATCGGAGCCCCTGTATCGCTCACTTCTACGCCACGTACCATTCCATCGGTAGGCTGCATCGAAATTGCTCGCACGAGGTTATCGCCAATGTGTTGGGCAACTTCAAGAGTAAGCATTCGCTCCTCTCCCCCAATGGTGACATTTACATGGAGCGCATTGAAGATTGCTGGCATCGCATCGGATGGAAACTCGATGTCGACAACCGGCCCGATTACTCGCGCTACACGGCCTGAGGCAGATTTGGTGGTCATTTATTCGCTCCCTGCACTAGCTGAAGACAACGCATCCGCGCCGCCTACAATTTCACTGATCTCTTGGGTAATTTCTGCCTGACGAGCCGCATTAGCAAGTCGGGTAAAGGATTTGATTAACTCATCAGCATTATCAGTTGCTGATTTCATTGCTCTACGTCTTGCCGCATGCTCTGATGCAGCGCTTTGAAGCATTGCGTTGTAAACACGTGACTCGATGTAACGTGGCAACAGCGCATTAAGAACCTCACTTGCGTTAGGTTCAAATTCATACATAGGAAGAAGACCTTGTGGAGCAGGTCCATCACTTTCAACAACTTCAAGGGGAAGCATTCTCTTGGAGAAAGGAAGTTGAGAAATCATGGATCGAAATTCAGTGTAGACAACATGTAGCTCATCTACACCGGTAAGATCGATCTGAGCATCTCGTAAAAATGATGCGATGAGATCATCTGATACCGCTTTTGCATCTGCATAAGTCGGATTATCAGAAAATCCACTCCATGAATTGGTGATCTTTCTATTTCGGAATTTGTAGTAATTAATAGCTTTTCTTCCGACAAGAAATACGTTCACTTCCAATCCACGCTCTTTAAGACCGTTGATGAGGCCATCACCTTCTTTTATTGCAGCGCTTGAATAGGCTCCAGCCATTCCACGATCGGCGGTGATAATTAATACCGCAGCTCGTTTTGGATTCTCTGAAGTAGAAGTTAATGGGTGATCAGTATTTGAAAATGTTGCCACTGCAGATACTGCTCGAGTTAACTCGTTCGCATAAGGAGTCGATGCAGATACTCGTTGTTGCGCCTTGACGATACGCGATGCCGAGATAAGTTCCATGGCACGAGTAATCTTCTTGGTTGCTTTAACCGAGCGAATACGTCGACGATATATACGAAGTTGAGCACCCATGATTTACTTCTTATACCTCGTGATTTGCTCCTGAGCGTCATGGCCTTCAGCAGGAACATCCGCTTCATTAATAGATTGTGATCCGGTTGCCGCAAACTGCTTTTTAAAGGCAGATACCGCTTCAACCATCTTTGCTACCGTATCGTCAGAGAGTTCTTTTGTCTCTGCAATTACCTGGAATATTTCTTTCCGTTCACGTGAGACAAAGTCCAAGAACTCGCTCTCAAAACGTCGAATATCAGCAACGGCAATATCATCAAGCTGTCCAGTAGTTCCCGCCCAGATTGAGAGAATCATTCGCTCGAGTGAGAATGGTGAGTACTGACCCTGCTTTAACAATTCAACAAGACGTGCTCCTCGCTCAAGCTGCGCCTTCGATGCGGCATCAAGATCTGATCCAAAGGCAGCAAAAGCTTCAAGCTCTCGGAACTGCGCCAGATCAAGTCGGAGACGACCAGCAATCTTTTTCATAGCTTTAGTCTGTGCAGAACCACCAACACGAGATACCGAGATACCTACGTTGATTGCAGGACGTACGCCAGCGTTAAATAGATCTGTCTCAAGGAAGCACTGACCATCTGTAATCGAGATAACGTTTGTTGGGATAAAGGCTGAAACGTCATTACCTTTCGTCTCAATGATGGGAAGTCCAGTCATTGAACCGCCACCTAACTCATCAGAGAGCTTTGCGCAACGCTCAAGAAGTCGTGAATGTAAGTAGAAAACATCTCCTGGATAGGCTTCGCGACCTGGTGGACGACGCAGTAGGAGCGAGACGCTTCTATAAGCCTCAGCTTGTTTTGATAGATCATCAAAAACAATTAATACGTGATCGCCCTTGTACATCCAATGCTGGCCAATGGCAGAACCTGCATAAGGAGATAGATATTTAAAACCAGCAGGATCTGATGCTGGAGCAGCAACAATTGTTGTGTACTCCATTGCGCCAGCTTCTTCAAGGGCTGCCTTTACAGAAGCAATTGTTGAACCTTTTTGTCCAATAGCTACATAGATACATTTCACGCGCTTCTTTGGATCACCAGAGTTCCAATTATCTTTCTGGTTAATGATGGTATCGATAGCAACTGCGGTCTTTCCGGTCTGACGATCACCAATAATAAGTTGTCGCTGTCCTCGACCGATAGCAGTCATAGCATCGATAGCTTTAATACCTGTGGCCAACGGTTCTTTCACCGGTTGACGTTGAACAACTGAGGGCGCCTGAAGTTCAAGTGCTCTAATCGCTTCAGCCTTAATTTCACCTTTTCCATCAATGGGGCGACCTAGCGCATCAACAACGCGACCTAGGAAACCATCGCCTACTGGGACAGAGAGGATCTCGCCGGTTCGACGAACCTGGGTTCCCTCTTCGATGCCTGTGAACTCACCCAAGATAACAACGCCGATTTCGCGGACATCAAGATTGAGTGCAAGCCCTAAGGTTCCGTTCTCGAATTTAAGCAACTCGTTGGTCATCGTTGAAGGAAGACCCTCAACACGAGCAATGCCATCGCCTGCTTCAACAACAGTTCCGATTTCATCGCGAGATGCGACACCCGGATCGTATGACTTAACAAAACTCGTTAAGGCATCACGGATCGCTTCTGGTTTAATCGCAATGTCCGCCATGTTTATCTCCTTTGTTTTCTATTGCTTTCCGACCAATGAACGACTTGCATTCACAAGTCGGTTAATAACAGTGCCATCGATGAGCTCATCTCCTACCTGAATGGAGATTCCCCCCAGAACAGTTGGATCAACTTCAACACTTAAACGAACTCGTCTGCCAAGTGATTTTTCAAGAGCTGAAGCGAGCTTGCTCTCTTGCTCTGCGCTGAGCGCAATTGCGCTCTTCACATGAGCCACAGAGCGCTCCTTATAGGAGGCAAGAGCGGTGCCATAAAATTCAATTGTCCGCTCAATATTTCTTCCTCGAAGATGTGCGCTGATGTAGTTCAGTACTCGAAGGGTTGAGCCTGAAACCTTGCCTTCAAATATGGAGCGAAGGAGTGAACTCTTTGCCTCACCAGAATATTTTCGATCATTGAGGCTCTGGCGAAGCTCACTTTCAGAGGTAACAATCCGTCCTATAGAGAAGATTTCTACCTCAACCTTCTCTAATTCTCCTGCTCCCTCTGCAGATGCTGCTAGCGCTCCAATTGCAATCGCCTCCAAAGCATCAGAGAAGTTGCCAGATGAAGACCAACGTTGGCTCGAAAGTGCCCTTATTAAGGAAAGTGCGCCCGGTGATATCACTTTCCCAAAAAGATCTTCCACTAATTTACCTTTAGCTCCGCTATCTCGAGAAGGATCGGTCAGTGCGCGACGCAGGCCAAGGGATGAATCAGTAATTGCTAAGGCTGTAAAGAGATCCTGGGCCATGAGCTGGCTCGCCTTGGCATCTAAACCTTTGAGTTTTTCGTCGAGGATAGACCTGACTGCGGCAAGCGATGATCTGCTTGTCCCACCAAGATCTTTCTTTGACATTAACTCTTCCTAACTCTCAATTTTTAGCTGGAGATATATCTCTATAAATATGTAATAGTTCTCTTAAAACTCTTTACTGCTACCGACTCTTCTCAAGATCTTCAAGGAAACGGTCAACTATCCGTGACTGTCTCACCTGATCTTCAAGGGCCTCACCAACAATTTTGGAGGCAAGCTCTGTCGCTAAAGTTCCCACTTCATTGCGTAGCGAAACAATCGCCTGTTGCCGTTCCGACTCAATAGAGGCGCTTGCTGCCGCTGTGATCCGTGCCGCATCTTGTTGAGCTTGCATGCGAAGCTCTTCCAAAATTGCTGCACCTTGGACTCTTGCTTCCTCCCTTATTGAGAGCGCCTCTGTCTGTGCACTTGCTAGCTGCTTTGTATATTGAGCGAGGGCTACTTCCGCATCGCGTTGAGCCTGCTCTGCCTTAGCCATTCCCCCTTCGATCGCCTCAGTTCTTGCTGTAAATGCCTTCTCAAACATTGGCGTTACTTTGCTGCGAATGACCATATACAAAAGCGCAAAAGCGATAAAGCCTGCAATGATCTCAGCAGTATGAGGGATGAGTGGGTTTAACTCTTCTGCTGCTGCAAACGAAAATGTCTTCATAGTTATCTATTCGTTCTCACTTAGAGGACGAATGCTAGGACTAGACCAAAGAGTGCGAGTGCTTCAGCCAAAGCGAATCCGAGGAACGCAATTGGTTGGAGAACTGAACGCGCTTCAGGTTGGCGTGCTACTCCGCTTATATAAGCAGCAAAGATCATGCCAGTTGCGATTGCTGGTCCAATTGCAGATAGGCCATAACCGACCAGATTGAGCGAACCATCCATTGTTCTTACCCTTCCATCTTCACCGAATCACCGAGCGCGATTCGGAATTCTTAACTTATTTCCTTATCTCGTTTTTCTCTTCTTTACTCTTATTTACTCTTAGTGCTCATCCGCCAACGCTCCAGCGATATAGAGCGCTGTTAGTAGTGTAAAGATATATGCCTGAAGTATTTGAATCATAAATTCAAAGAAAGTCAGTGCAATCCCAATAATAAAGGCAAATGGACTCACAATTTTCAAACCAATGGCGCCCATAAGAAGGTGCTCTCCCCCTAAGAAAAAGACGAGCAGAAGAAGATGTCCGGCAAACATATTTGCAAAAAGACGGAGTGAGAGCGTTAGCGGACGTACTATAAAAAATGTTGCAATCTCTATTGGCGTCAAGAGAATATAGACCGGCTTTGGAACACCTGGCATAAATGCAATTTCTTTAATGTACTTAATAACTCCCTGTTTCTTTACACCGACATAGTGGAAGACAAGAAATGTAATGACCGCTAGAACATAAGGAAATGAGACTCGAGACATTGTTGGAAATTGAATTAAAGGAATAATTCCAAAGAAATTATTTACTAAAATAAATGTGAAAAGCGTAAAAAGGTATGGAACAAATTTTAAGAAATCATGGCCAATGATTTCTCGCCCTAAACCTTCACGGACAAAGCTGTAAACGCCTTCACCTGCAAATTGCAGTTTGCTTGGCACCACTGCAGCTTTACGTGAGGAGACGATAAAGAAAAACGAAATGAGTGCAACCGAGAGAAATAGAAGAAGAATTGGTTTAGTCGCGAAAGCTACGCCATCGATAAATGGAGGAAGATCAAAATCTTTAGCACCCGGTGGATTAAAACCCTCACCAGTCGCTGCCAAAATTTTTCCCACGCAGAATCTCCCAAAAAGTTCGAGTCTTCCTTGGCCAACCCCTGGCCATCAGCTTCAGCTAATGCTTCTGGGGCCTCTAGACGCCCGTAACCCTAAAGGACAAGGGGCGATTTCTAAAAATTGGAAACTACTCTCAGATCAGTTTTTCACTGTGATTTATCCTTCAGGCCACTCATCAGGCCACTAGCCGATACCTGCTCTCAGGATTGCTTATTTTCGCCCGAAGCGGAGCCAGACGAGATAAAGGGCAGCTCCCATACCTAGCAGCAGTCCGATCAAGGTGAAGAAATTCTTATCGAGCCACTGATCTAGGCCGTAGCCAATCCCGCCCCAGACGATAAGTCCTGAGAGGAGATAGGCAAAGATCGACCAGAGCGCACCCTCTTCGGCACGTTTACTCTCTCGATCTTTATCTGGGCCTTGGCTATTGCTCGACATCAAGAACAGATCTTAGCTTTAAAAAGGCTCGGATCTCTCCAGCTAACCAAGTAAAGATGAGCACGATCGATGTGGCGCCAAAGACCGTTCGATCGATCGTCTCTGGGCTTGTTAATCGGGTAACCAGGACGAGAAAGAGCGCCATAAAGGTGATCTTGAGTAGATAAGAGAGCATCGCCAGCGCCATAGTGCTGGCTGGATCCATCTTTCTTGTTAATGAGGCAACACCTAGATGAACTGAGAAGAAGATCAATACGGTAAATGTTGCTAGGAGCGCTCCCCATAAACCAGCGCTTCCTTTCAGCAACGATCCGAGAATGAGTGCAAGGGAGCTGACAAATAGAGATGGCAGAAGAGCTCGCTTCCAGAGGGTGCTCTGCCAATTATTTTTGTTACTCATCTCATTCTTAGGATCATTCTTAGGATCATTCTCGGGATCATTCATATAAGAACACTACTCGAAATCGATTTTGACTCGTTTTGTGGTGAAATCTAACTTTGATTTATTTACGGCAAGCGAAAGAATTAAAAGAAGTAGTCCGATAACTGCTGCCTGCCATAGCGGCAGAAATGCTGAAGCCATCGCTGGAATCGCCAACATAGCTGTCCAGAGATAGAGAACTACAGTTGCTCGCTGTTGTGAATTTCCCAATTCCATCAATTTATGATGGATATGCTTTTTATCAGGCGCGAAAGGAGATTTTCCAGCTCTCACTCTTCTCATAATGGCGAGAATAAAATCTAAGAGCGGAATCGCTAAAACCATAAAGGGAAGGAGAATGGGAAGAAGCGCCGGGACAAGGCTCTCAGAAAATGCTGCATTTATATCTACTTGACTTGAGAGCGTAATTGCTGATGCTGCAAGCATCAGACCTAGAAGCATCGATCCAGAATCTCCCATAAATATCTTTGCCGGATGAAAATTATGTGGAAGAAACCCAAGACAAAGACCAATCATTAACGCACTCACGAGAGATGGAGCTCCTGCTCGAGGGAACTCATTTTCAACCGCTAGGAGATAGGCAAAACCAAAGAGCGCAGCGGCAGATATGGCAACGATTCCTGAAGCTAAACCATCAAGTCCATCAACAAAATTAACTGCGTTAATGGTAATAAGAACTACGATTACTGTTAAAAACTGTCCAATATTGGTGGGTAGGATGACAATTCCATTTACTGGTATCCATAAAATTTGAATACCAAAAATTAATAAAATTCCAGCGGCAAGGCTCTGGCCTGCTAATTTTGTAATTGCATCAAGTTCAAATCGATCATCTAAAATTCCCAGAACAACTACAAAAGTTGCTGCGAGAAAAACGCCAAGTAGCTCACGTGTAAAAGATTTCCCCACCAGGTTTAAATTGCTAACCATAAGAAGGGTAATTGCAAGCGCAGCCCACATAGCAAAGCCACCCCATCGTGGAGTTGATGCGATATGAATATCTCGATCACGAACCTTTGCGACTGCACCTGCCTTTATTGCAAGTGAGCGAACCCAAGGTGTGATGAGATAGGTAAGAGCTGCAGCGATAAAGAGTACTAGGAGATATTCGCGCACAATTTACCGAGGGTAAACCGGAAATTGCGCTGTCAGAGAGTGCACATCTTGCATAATCTTCGCAGCCTTCTCGCGATCTGCACCATCGCGGATAGCTCTGGCAATTAAAGATGCAATTTCTTTCATCTCTGCTCTGCCCATGCCGGCCGTTGTCACGGCGGCTGTACCAACTCTAATTCCGCTGGTAATCGAAGGTTTCTCTGGATCAAATGGAATCGCATTTTTATTGAGAGTAATTCCAGATTGAGAGCACCGTTCATCGCCTTCTTTTCCAGTTACTCCCGTTGAGCGGATATCGATCAAGGCAAGATGTGTCTCAGTTCCACCAGAGACTGCTCGCATCCCTTCATTTTCAAGTGAGGCGGCAAGCTCTTTACAATTTTCAATCACTTTCTTTGCATAATCTTGATATTCAGAGGTGGCGCACTCTTTGAGCGCAACTGCCTTGCCAGCGACAGCGCTCATAATTGGCCCGCCCTGCATCCCTGGAAAAACCGCTTTATCTATCGCCGCTGCATGTTCTGCCTTACTTAAAATCATGCCACCACGAGGTCCACGCAAAACTTTATGCGTTGTAAATGAGACGGCATCGGCATACGGCACTGGTGATTCAATCGCCTTTCCTGCAACAAGACCAATAAAGTGAGCAGCATCTACCCACATAATTGCACCAACCGCATCACATATCTGACGTATCCGTTTGAAATCAATCAAACTTGGATAGGCGGTCGCACCAGAACAGATCATCTTTGGTTTATGTTGATGCGCTAAAGCCTCTAGCTCATCGTAATCAATTCTTTCATTATCTTTCCGGACTCCGTATGAAACTACATTGAACCATTTGCCTGAGAAATTTACTTTAGATCCGTGAGTTAAATGGCCACCTTCTGCCAGAGACATTGCAAGAACGGTATCTCCAGGCTTTGTAAAAGCTTGATAAATCGCAACATTTGCACTAGCGCCAGAGTGTGGTTGAAGATTTGCATGCTCTGCACCAAATAATTCCTTGGCACGAGCAATACCAATTTCTTCTGCCACATCAACTTCTTCGCAGCCACCGTAATATCTCTTCCCCGGATATCCTTCGGCATATTTATTGGAGAGTGTGGATCCAAGCGTTGCCAAGACTGCAGGAGATGTGAAATTCTCACTTGCGATAAGTTGTAAATTCATTCTCTGGCGATCAAGCTCTTTAAGGAGAACCTCTGCTATCTGAGGATCAGAACTTTGTAGCGCTTGGAAATCTGGACCATAGAAAGTTGACATGGGCATAAGCCTAAGCGGTGGGATCTAATCCTCGCGCGATGGAAGGGATGAAAGTCGCCAATTCCTCGCGTGAGATAGCTCCCTCACGGATGAGATCAACGCCGTCAGCTTTCATCTCAACTATCGTGCTAGCCAAGCCACCAGGTGCAGCTGGCAATAGACCTGCATCAATGGTTGCTCCGAGATCTGAATCCAGTGCGGGAAAGAGTGAGGTATTGCGGACCGGCTTCATGCCGATGCGGGTAGCCGATGCAATAGCGAGCGGGCCTGAGAGAGCGAGAAGCTCTCTCATAAAACGATTACTTGGAACTCGAAGTGCAACTCTTCCCAACTCTTTGCTATCGCCAAGATTCCATGTCAGTCCTCGTTGAATTGGCAGAATAATTGTTAACAACCCTGGCCAAAAATTCTCTGCCAAGAGTTTTGCCTCTTCATTAAACTCACCGGCAAGGCCCCTGACAAGATCTTGATCTCGGATAAGTACCTGTGTTGCAACGCCAGATGAGTCGCCTCGAAGTTGATGGATTTTTGCAACCGCACCATGATTAAATGCATCAGCAACAAAAACATAGGCATGTTCAATCGGTGCGATTATCACTTTACCCGCGGTAAGTGCGCTATGGGCAGAGTCAAGTGCATCAGCTATTTTTGCTCGAGGTCCCTGCTTAATTTCGAATCTAGAATTCATAGTCTTGGTAGATCACTGCCAATCTTGATCATCTGCGGGTAGCTGAAATATATCGATTTCGACCATTAAGGTCATCATGTGAGGTAATATCTTTAAAGTCTTGAGCAAGATACTCACTAAGAATCTGAGCTTGATCTTCAAAATGCTCGAGATAGAGCAACCCTTGGCTCTTTAATATCCGCGCTGCTGCGCCAATAAATTCTAAGACTTTCTCATATCCCAATTCACCCCCAAAGAGCGCGCACTGAGGTTCATGGCTCAACTCACTGGGAAGTTGAGTTGAGAGTGGAATGTAGGGAGGATTGGCGATAACAAGATCGCACTTAACGCCAACGAGAGCAGTGCTCACATCAGATTTAACTACCCGAAGATCCGCTTCATGGCGCGCGATATTTCGCTCCAACCAGGCGAGCGCTTCTGGTGAATTCTCTACTGCGATTATCGATACTTCTTTTCCAGCATTTCTCGCCTCACTCCAGAGCGAGATTGCAAGGGCGCCTGAGCCTGCGCCTAAATCTACGATGCTCAATTTTTTTTGAGAAGTTGTGATCTCTTTAAGGGCAAGATCAACAAGCCCTTCACTTTCTGGACGTGGAATGAGAACTCCTGGGCCAACATCAAATGTGAGATAGCGAAATGGTCCCTGCCCAGTTAAATACTGAGTTGGCAGACCAGCGATACGCTCTCGTAGAAGATCATCAAATCTATCTTCACACTCGATCAGATCAGCTTCAGATAATTCAAAATTTCTTGCATGCAGCTCCATCCGTTCAATTCCGAGAACGTGGGCAAGTAGAAGTTCACCATCAACAGCAGAAATATTGGCAGCGGCGAGTTTTTCTCTACCGCGTTGGAGAATACTTTTTAAACTCATGCACTTGCAGCGGAGAGTTTTTCAGATTTATCAGCATCAAGGAGCGCACCAATCACATCATCAAGTTGTCCATCGAGAACTGCTTCAAGATTATTAGCTTTAAAATTTACTCGGTGATCGCTAATTCGATTTTCTGGATAGTTATAGGTACGGATTCGCTCGCTTCGATCTACCGTTCTTACCTGAGATTTTCTCGTTGCAGAGGCGATTCGATCTGCCTCTTCTTGAGCGGCAGCCAATAACCGCGCCCGTAAAATTCGTAGCGCTGAATCTTTATTTTGTAGCTGGCTCTTTTCATTCTGGCACGAGACAACAATCCCAGTAGGAATATGGGTAATACGGACAGCAGAATCTGTTGTATTTACGCTCTGTCCGCCAGGACCTGATGATCTATAAACATCGATACGGAGATCATTCATATTAATTTCAACTTCGATCTCTTCTGCCTCTGCAAGGACAAGAACTCCTGCTGCCGAGGTATGGATTCGACCTTGGCTCTCTGTTTCAGGAACTCGCTGAACGCGGTGAACTCCACCTTCAAATTTTAATTTTGCAAACGGGCCTTGTCCTGCTTCAGGAATTCCACGAGATTTAATGGCAACCGAGATATCTTTATATCCACCAAGATCACTCTCTGTTGTATCAATGATCTCTGTCTTCCAACCTTGACGCTCTGCATAACGCAGGTACATACGGAGAAGATCTCCGGCAAATAAAGCAGATTCATCTCCTCCTGCCCCAGCCTTGATCTCTAAAATAACATCACGATCATCATTAGGATCTCTCGGCAAGAGAAGTTCTTCAAGAATGGTGCTTGCCTGGTTTAATTTCTCTTCAAGCTTAGGCAGCTCTGCAGCAAATTCTGGATCAAGTTCTGCTAAATCTTTCGCTGCAAGATAATCTTCCTCAGCTAATTTCCAGGCCTTATAGCCAGCAATAACTGGACCAAGATGAGCATATCTCTTTCCCAACTGACGGGCTTTACCTTGATCGCTATGGATCGATGGATCAGCCATCTCTCTCTCTAGTTGTTCGTACTCTGCCAATATCTCAGGCATGGCAGCGAATCGATTACTCATAATTTCTGGCCAGAATCAGTAAGGGGCTTGGGTTATTTAGAAGGTTTTTTCGCGCCCTTTGCAACGCTCTTCTTTAAGCGCTCTTCATATCGGGCAACGCGGCCACCGGTATCGAGAATTCTCTGCTTACCTGTGTAGAAAGGATGGCATGCAGAACAAACTTCCACAAAGAGTGAACCGGCTTCAACGGTTGAACGAGTAGTAAAGACCTCGCCACATCCACAGGTAACTGTGGTTGAAACATAATTTGGATGAACTTCTTTTTTCATTTCTCTTCTTCTCTTCTCTCGTGCTGGGTCCAATATGTGACATAGTGAAAGCAGATCGGTGAACCAGCGCTAAATCATCTCATCTGCTGCCTAGATTAACCAAGTGAGCAGAGATTTGAAAATCCCGATCGCTTTATAGCTCGATATGACGAAAATTTGCCTTGAGATCTCGCTTTACTTCACCTGATCTTCAGCGCTTGGCCCCACTGTTGTCTTCTGAATTTGCATCAAGAATTCAACGTTGGACTTGGTTCCCTTCATCTTCTCCAAGAGAAGCTCTAGGGCTTGTTGAGAATCAAGGGCATGAAGAACTCTCCGTAACTTCCATACGATATTGAGCTCTTCTGGCCCCATCAAAATCTCTTCTTTTCGCGTACCTGATGCATCAACATCAACGGCTGGGAAGATCCGCTTATCGGCAAATCTTCGATCTAGTTTGAGTTCCATATTTCCAGTGCCTTTAAACTCCTCAAAGATAACTTCATCCATCTTTGATCCAGTTTCAACTAAGGCTGTCGCCAAAATCGTAAGTGATCCACCATCTTCAATATTTCGAGCAGCTCCAAAGAATTTCTTTGGCGGATAGAGCGCTGCAGAATCAACGCCACCTGAAAGAATTCGACCAGATGCAGGTGCTGCAATGTTATAGGCGCGGCCTAAACGGGTAATGGAATCAAGAAGTACAACTACATCATGGCCTAGCTCAACTAAACGCTTGGCTCGCTCAATTGCAAGCTCTGCAACCGTGGTGTGATCATCTGCAGGTCGATCAAATGTTGAGGCGATAACTTCACCTTTAACTGATCGCTGCATATCGGTCACTTCTTCAGGACGTTCATCAACAAGAACGACCATGAGGTGGCACTCTGGATTATTCTCTGTAATCGCATTGGCAATGGATTGAAGAACCATGGTCTTTCCAGCCTTTGGAGGTGAAACGATAAGTCCTCGTTGTCCTTTACCAATGGGTGCAATTAAATCGATAACACGAGTGGTCAAAATATTGGGTTCTGTCTCTAGCCTTAATCGATCTTGCGGATAAAGTGGAACGAGTTTGGAGAATTCAACTCGATCTCGAGCGCTCTCTGGATCCATCCCGTTAACAGTTTCGATCTTAACGAGCGCATTAAATTTTTCACGTCGCTCGCCTTCTTTTGGCTCACGGACGCTACCAGCTACCACATCGCCTTTACGGAGACCATAACGTCTAACTTGCTGTAGCGAGAGATAGACATCTTGCGGACCGGGTAGGTATCCACCAGTTCTTAGGAAGGCATAACTTTCCAAGATATCAAGAAGTCCGCTAACGGGTAGGAGAACATCATCATCATTTAATACGATTTCACGATCTCGACCACCACGATCTCGGCGCGATCGATCACGGCGATCAAATCTTCCGCCACGTCCATTGCGATCGCCTCTATCTCCGCGATTATCGCGCTCGCCATTATTCTCACTCTGCGATGGTGAATGTGAGCCAGAGCGCGATCCAGAATCCGATCTATCTTCGCCCTCATCTGAATCATCGTCGCCATCCAAGTCTTCATTCATCTCTTCATCTGCATCTTTAGAATTCTTCTTGGCAGCTTTTTCATTTCGCTTAGCTTGTCGCTCTGCTCGTCGCTCTTCGCGTTCAATTCGAGATGCTTCACGATTGGCTGCTTGAAGCCCTTCAATCGCGGTAACTAATTCTGGTTTTTTCATATCAATTGCACCATCAATTCCTAAGGAAACGGCAGTTTTACGTAACTGCGTGACAGCCATGGAAGAAAGGTCAGTAATATCTTTTTTAGATTTGGTAGCGGTTTCGCTCATGTATCTGTAGTCATTTCTGTAGCCATGCAGCTACCTTTACAAGGAGTTTCCTCTGGGACTTTTTAAAGTATCTGGGGTGATTTTGGTTTGTAAACCTGGCTATCGTGTAACTGGGAGATCCCCGACCAGATGGCTAAACCTTAGCACGAAGATAGGCTCTTCTTAAAACTGGATGAAAAACGCAGCTCTTGCCAGGAAAAGAAGTGAGTTAAAGCTAAATCGAAGAGCTCTCCACCCCTGTCGTTGCAATCTCAATATCTCGTGGTGAAAACTGCGTCCCCGCTGCCTTGATGATCTCTTCTCTTTCATGTGAGTCGCCAGTATGAAGAACGAGAACTGTTGGCCCGGCACCTGAGATAGTCGCTGCTACCCCTGCCCCTCTTAATTTATCTACAAGCGCCATCGAGGCAGGCATAAATTCACGTCGGTGATTTTGATGCAATTTATCTTCGGTTGCTGGAAAGAGGAGGTCGGGACGCTCTTTGAGCGCATGGACTAAGAGTGAAGAACGGGAGATATTAAATGCTGCATCAGCAAAAGAAATATTTTCTGGAAGAACTTTTCGCGCCTTTGAAGTGGAGAGCATCTGCTCTGGAATTAAGACTAAGGCAGAGATCTCTTTTGCAACAGGGAAATTAACTGCTGTACCAGTTGCTACCGCCATCCGAAGTTCAACCCATGAAATTGTTGCGCCGCCAAAAATTGCTGCTGCGACATTATCAGGGTGCCCCTCTATATCTGTAGCTAATGCAAGAAGATCGTGATCATCCATCAATTGATTGCCATTGAGAACCAAGGATCTCGCTAGAGCTAGCCCTCCAACAATTGCTGCTGCAGAAGATCCAAAGCCTCGGCCATGAGGGATTTCATTAAGTTGGCGGAGCGCTATCCCGGCAGGTTTGCCGCCAAAATATTCAAAGCCTTGATACATCGCCTTTATAACTAAATTTTTCTTATCTCGAGCCACATCATCGGCGCCTTCACCAGTCACATCAATATCAAAAACTTCATCATCAAGGATCTGAGCAACATAAACATCTCGAAGATCTAAAGCGAGCGCCAAACTATCAAAGCCAGGACCAATATTTGCAACGCTAGCAGGAACTTTTACCTGTTGTGGAGTTGCTTTAAAGGTGACCCGTTGTCGATGCTTAGCTCGTGCCATTATTTTCCTCGACTCTTTTTCTTGGCAACGCTCTTCTTACTCTTTGATCTGGTAGCAACTTTTTTAGCCTTCTTAGAAAGTGGCTCTAACCCAATTGCCTCTGCCGCATCGTGAAGGGTTGCTCGGATTGCTGGTGGGATTATCTTCGAGGACGAGGCGCCATCTAAGACCCATTGAACATCTTTTAAGCCATTACCTGTCACTGTTATAACAATTTTCTTTCCCGATGCAAGCTTTCCTTGCCGCTTTAATTTGATGAGTCCTGCAATTCCCGCAGCGCTTGATGGCTCCACAAAAACACCTTCTTTTGCAGCGACCAATCGATAAGCGGCAAGGATTTCTTTATCAGTCACTGAGTCAATCACTCCACCAGATTGATCACGAGCAGCGAGGGCTTGAGACCAAGAAGCTGGATTTCCAATTCGAATTGCTGTTGCAATTGTTTCAGGCTTTGTAATAACTCTTCCTTTAACAATAGGAGCAGAGCCTGCAGCCTGAAATCCCCACATGGCCGGAAGAGTCTTTGCCAACCCATCTTTTCGATACTCGTTATATCCCACCCAATAGGCAGTTATATTTCCAGCATTTCCCACCGGAAGAGCATGTATATCTGGTGCAAAACCAAGTGCATCAACAACCTCAAAGGCAGCTGTTTTCTGACCATCGATTCGATATGGGTTAACTGAATTCACCAGCGCAACCGGATAGCTCTCCGATAGCTCACGTGCAATTCTTAAACAGTCATCGAAATTTCCATCGACTTGTAGCAGTTGAGCGCCATGAGCAATGGCTTGTGCAAGTTTACCTAGCGCAATTTTTCCTTCAGGGACAAGAACAACGGGGCGCATCCCCGCTTTTGCTGCATAGGCAGCTGCCGATGCGCTGGTGTTTCCTGTTGATGCACAGATGACGGCTTTTGCTCCAGCTTCGGCAGCTTTCGAAATTGCCATAGTCATTCCACGATCTTTAAATGAACCGGTGGGATTGGCGCCTTCAAATTTCAACCAGACCTCTCCATCAAGCAGCTCAGAGAGATAGCAGCCATAGATCAGAGGTGTTCCACCTTCGCAGAGTGAAACTATCGGGGTTTTATCTGTAACTGGGAGGCGGTCCCGATACTCTTCAATCACACCTCGCCATTGATGCGCACCAGAGGGTTTTGCAAAAAAGTTAGAGAGAAAACTCATTTAACTCTCCACTCCTTCAACTCGAAGGACGCTCTCAACTTTTTTAACAATCTCTAACTCTGAAAGACTTGCCACAGTTGCTGAGAGATCTCTATCGGTTGCAGCATGAGTCATAACAACTAGCTCTGCATCTTCGCCACGCCCAGATTGTCTTACCGTCTGAATAGAGACCTTATGGTTGGCAAAGGTGTTTGCCACTGTCGCTAAAACACCTGGGCGATCTGCAACATCAAGTCTGATTAAATAACGAGTGAATACTGTGCCGATCGGAGCGATCGCAAGATTGGCATAACCGCTCTCACGACTGCCTAATCCGCCAAAGGAGATATGGCGGGCGATAGCAACGAGATCTCCAAGAACTGCACTCGCCGTTGGCTCTCCACCTGCGCCTCGACCATAAAACATCATCTCGCCCGCAGATTTTGCTTCAACAAATACCGCATTAAAAGAATTTCGAACTGAAGCTAACGGATGACTCCGTGGAATTAAGGCAGGGTGTACTCGAACTGAGATCTGCCCATCATCGCCTCGCTCTGCTATCGCAAGTAATTTAATAACATGGCCAATCGCTTTTGCGATATCGATATCGTGAGATGTTAAATGTGAAATTCCTTGACAGAAAACATCTTCGCCTCGAACCTCACTATGAAATGCTAGAGAAGCCAGTATCGCAAGTTTGGCAGCAGCATCTTCGCCCTCCACATCAGCGCTTGGATCGGCTTCTGCAAAACCAAGTTTCTGCGCCTCTTTTAATACTTGGTGATAATCAGCACCCTCTTCATCCATCTTTGTCAGAATGTAATTTGTCGTACCATTAACAATTCCCATAATGCGAGTCACATGATCTCCAACAATTGATTCACGTAACGGCCGCAGGATTGGTATTGCACCTGCGACAGCTGCTTCATAGTAAAGATCTACGCCATTTTCATGGGCAGCCTGATAAAGCTCACTTCCATGTTTTGCAAGGAGAGCTTTATTAGCTGTAACTACAGATTTCTTATTTGCTAAAGCAGTTAAAATCAGCGTGCGTGCAGGCTCTATGCCACCCATTACTTCAATGACTATCGAAATTTCTGGATCAGTAACAATGGATTGAAGATCTTGAGTTATAAGATTTTTGGAAAATTGTGGGCGAGGCTTTGATCCATCTCTAACTCCGACTTTAACAATCTCAAGCGGGGCGCCTGAGCGCACTGAGAGATCGGAGCTCTCCTCTTCCAGAATTCTTGCTACCTCAACTCCAACATTTCCAAGACCAAGGAGACCGATTTTGATAGAGTTTTTTGATTGATCTTTTACAGATGAGTTACTCATATCTTCCTTTCGGCTCTAACTGATCTCTCACTTATTTTTCACAGATAATGGTTAGCTCTTAATTAAATCTTCACGATTTAAAGATCGAGCCCCAGAAGATCCTCAAAAGTTTCTCGTCTAACGATCAGGCGAGCCTTTCCATCTCGTACCGCTACGACAGGAGCTCTAGGAAGATGATTGTAGTTGCTTGCCATGCTTCGGCCGTAAGCACCGGTCGCTGGAGTGACTAAAAGGTCGCCGACGGCGATATCGCTCGGTAGGTCTACATCTTTCACGATGATATCTCCGCTTTCACAATGCTTACCAACTACTCGAGATGCAATTTTAGGAGCCTTAGAGATTCGATTAGCTAAGGCAACCGAATATTTGGCATCGTAGAGAGATGTTCGGATGTTATCGCTCATCCCACCATCAACTGAGATGTAGTTACGAGAGCCACTCTCCAAAATTACCTCTTTCACAGTTCCAACTTCATAGAGCGTTGCAGTAGATGGGCCAGCGATTGCCCTTCCAGGTTCAACCGAAATTTCAGGATGAGGAAATTGAAAGTTTTCTGACTCTTTTTTTACTGTTTTGGCTAAATGATCCATGATCTCTCGCGGATTGGTTGGATCATCTTGCTCAATGTAGGAGATGGAGTAGCCACCACCAATATCAAATTCAGTGAGCGTGATCCCTGAATCGGATCTAAAGTCAGAAAGAAGTTGAAAGGCTCGTCTAATGGCCAGATCAAAACCTTCTGTCGATGAGATCTGAGAACCAATATGAAAGTGAATTCCCATCAAGATGAGATTTCCTAGCTCGCTCGCCATTTTTAGCGCAGCCATTGCAGATCCAGATGCAATAGAAAATCCGAACTTCACATCTTCATGTGCAGTAGAGATATATTCATGAGTATGTGCCTCCACTCCTGGAGTTAAACGAATTAAAATTTCTTGTTTCCGGCCAAGCTCTCCTGCTATTTGATTAATTCGCTGTAGTTCAATTTCACTATCTGCAACGATTCGTCCCATTCCAATTTCAATTGCTCTTTTTATCTCTGAAGCTGATTTATTATTTCCATGAAACTCCATTCGATCTGGTGGAAATTGTGCTGCAAGAGCTACTGCAAGTTCACCTTCAGTGCAAACATCTAAACTTAAACCTAGCTCTGCAATCCAACGAGCTATCTCAATTGAAAGAAATGCTTTGCCTGCGTAATAACATTTGCCACTTCTCTCACCAAATGCTCCTTCTAAAGCATTTTTAAAGTTAAGCGCTCGAGACCTGAAATCGTCTTCATCAATAATAAAAGCAGGCGTTCCAAATTCTTCAGCGAGAGCAGATGCAGATAAACCAGCAATATAAAATTCTCCACTTTGAAAGGATGCGTTAGCCGAGAGAATTTTGGGATCGATAACCTCAGGTTGGCTCATAGAAAAATCACATCCTCTCTGGAGCGCTGACTCCAAGGAGATCAAGCGCATTAAAGATTACCTGACGAGTGGCATCTGAGAGAGTTGCTCTACTGGAGTGGAGCAAAGTGGCTGATTCATCTCCCATAGGCAGGACCCGGCACTCAGAGTAGAAACGGTGATAGATGCCGGCAAGTTCTTCGATATATCTAGCAATTCTATGGGGGCTGCGAAGTGAGGCAGCATCGGCAATAACCGTTGGAAATTGCGAGAGCGCGCCGATGAGCTCTCGTTCACGCTCATCACTTAAGAGAGTGGGATCAAAATTATTGGGGCCAAATTCGATTCCGAAATCTGCCGCATTTCTGAGAACTGCACAGATTCTTGCATGGGCATATTGAACATAATAGACCGGGTTCTCATTGGTATGTTTCTTTAAAAGATCCACATCTAAAATCATTGGCGTCTCTACTGGATAGCGGATTAAGGTATATCTCGCTGCATCCACTCCAACTTTCTCAACAAGATCTTCTAAGGTGACAATGGTTCCAGCTCGCTTTGAGAGTTTTACCTCTTCGCCATTCTCAATAATTTTGACCAACTGGCCGATTAAAATTTCGATGTTGTATTGAGGATCATCTCCTGCACAAGCAGCAGTTGCTTTTAATCGTCCCACATAGCCGTGATGATCTGCCCCCAACATATAAATTGCTATTTCAAATCCACGACCTCGTTTATTTAGATAATAAGCGGTATCGCTTGCAAAATATGTGTATTCACCAGATGATTTTCTCAAAACTCGATCTTTATCATCGCCAAAAGTTGTTGTCCGTAACCAGAGCGCTCCATCTAACTCGTATACATGTCCTTGTTTCTCTAACTCTTGTAGCGTCTCATCTAATACTGATTCACCTTTATGGAGCTCGCGTTCAGAAAACCAGAGATCAATTACCGTTCTAAAATTTTTAATTACCTCTTGCTGCTCTTTCAACTGAAGTTTATAACCAGCTTCTCTGAAAGCGATTAAGGATTCTTCCTCTGGAAGTTGGCAATAATCAGGGTGCTCACTAACAATAACTTGAGCAAGATCATCAATATATCCACCTTGATAACCATTTTCTGGGCGTGCAATCCCAATAGCGCTAGCTCGAAGTGATTGGCCAAAGAGATCCATCTGCACGCCGCGATCATTAATATAAAATTCGCGTGTTACCTCAGCTCCCGCTGCGATGAGAGTCCGCGCTAGCGCATCTCCTACAGCAGCCCATCTGGTATGGCCTAGATGTATTGGGCCGGTCGGATTAGCCGAGATAAATTCCAGGTTAATTTTTTTACCTAAAAGATCTTTCACTTCACCAAATTTTTTTCCTTGAATTAAAATCTCAGAGATAATTTCACCATGACTAGCGCTATTTAGCGTGAAGTTAATAAATCCAGGACCTGCAATTTCAATTTTAGAAATCAAAGGATGCGATTTGAGCTGATCAGCAAGAGCTGTTGCTACATCTTGAGGTTTAATCCCCATTTTCTTAGCGAGGGCGAGGGCTATCGAGGAAGCAAAATCGCCATGGTCTCGATTTTTTGGCCTCTCGAGTGGAATCTCATCGATGCCGGTTAGCTCGGGTGATATCTGAGGCAGGCTCTGACTTGCTTGAGCCCGGCAGAGAGCGCCTACTATCGCCTCGGCCAATTCCGTCTCTATGCTCACCGCCCTAAGGCTACCGTTTAGGGATTTACCCCGGTGTTGATTTAGCCTTACCCTCTCTCCTTGAGATGGTGGCAGGGTGAGAGCCTTCTTTAGGATTGAAAGCTACTAAGGAGCGTTATTGCGGGAGTGGTGAAATGGCAGACACGCAGGTCTTAGGAACCTGTGTCTTCGGACGTGTGGGTTCAAGTCCCACCTCCCGCACCAGATCAGATCAGATCCGAGAGCTTGTAAGAGGGAAAAGTAATTTAATCAAACCGTAATCATATGAAGTAGAGGTCAAAATGGGTGGGATCAAAAAGTGGATGGGCTTTCAAGATACCGAGGAGCGGGCTGCCATTAAAAAATTGGATCAAAATCCTCTCACCGAAAATGTCAATACCACTGGCAGAGCAACCTCTCAAACAATTGAAAGAATTCGTGAGCTTGAGTCTCAATTAAATGAGCTCCGCTCTAGACGAGATATAACCGCTCTCAATAAAGAAGAATTTGAAATTCTTGCAACTGAGACAGCGATGACTCTGATAAAAACTGCTCAGCAACGAGAGTCAAAGGCAAATGTAGCATCTCAAAGAGTTCTCTCAGAGAGCCAGCGAGTAGCTAAAGAAACTTTAGATGGGGCAGAGTCAAAGGCGCGAAATCTCTTGAATCAAGCAGAGATAAGAGGACGGCGCCTTATTGATGCAGCTGAAGCTGATGCCAAAGATGTAATTATCGATGCTGAAAATAAAGGTCAGGAAGTTCTAAATCAGAAAAAGCGAGAAGCAAGCGCCTTGACATCGGCTGCACGGCGAGAAGCAGAGACTCTCCTACTTGAGACAACGAGTGAAGTCTCACAATTTCGTATCTGGTTGGGTGATGTCCTCGAAACTGCTGAAAAACTTTATCGAGTCCAACTCCAATCTTTAGATGCAGCTGCTTCGGCGATCTCTCAGACTCGGAGCAAACTTGATTCATCTTTCTCAAAACTTTCAGAGTTTTATAACAAAGTTGAATCATCAATCGATAATGATGGAAAACCAAAGTTAGAGAAGAAGAGTGAGCCAGGCGATTCACCTTTAACGCAACCAAAAAAGAAATCTCCTGCCAGGGCAGGTAAGAAAACTAAAACAGGTAAGAAGAAAATTTAGTTTGATCTCTGATCAAAATCCCCTCAGCTCAACTCGCTCGAATAGATATATTCCAGCAATTGATGGTCTCCGTGCGATTGCTGTTCTTGCAGTTCTTGCCTATCACTTAACGCTTCCATGGTGGCCAGGAGGATTTCTTGGGGTAGATCTCTTCTTTGTGATCTCTGGTTATGTCATCACACGCTTAATCCTTGATTCAATTGAACGATCAAGCGCCCTTGATCTGAGAAAATTTTATCGAAGTCGCTTTCGCCGGCTCTTTCCTGCTCTGCTCTTCATGATTATCTCTACAACTCTCTTCATCAGCGTCTGGGCTCCAGAGACAATTCGACGATTTCTTACCGACATTCCTTATGCGCTCACTGGGCTAATGAATTGGGCGCTTATCTCTCGAGAGCAAGATTACTTTTCCACTATCGGTCGCCCTCCACTTCTCCAACATACCTGGTCACTTGCGGTTGAAATTCAGTTCTATCTCATATGGCCGTTAGTTTTACTCTTTGTACTTCGATTTTTCGGTAAGAAAGCTATACCTAAATTCGCATTAATCTTTGCCTTGCTATCTGGAACCCTACTCTTTCTATATTCCGTGAAAATTGATGCGCAGTCGCAATCATCAGTGAGCCATGTTTACTTTGGCAGCGATACTCACTCTATCGGTCTCTTCTTAGGTGCAGCCTTAGCGGTCCGATGGATACCGAAGAATTTTACTGCTGAAGTGAAACAAGGCGCTCGAAACTTTATCGATGGTTTTGGAATAGTTGCCTTACTTGGATTATTTGCCTTATTTTTATTGGTGAGAGAGGGTAATCAAACTCTCTATACAGTGGCTTTCCCACTTACCGCGCTCTTTGGTTCCATGGCACTTATGTCTTTAGTGCATCCCGCATCATCTCTAGCAAAATATATAACGACAAAACCTTTAATGTGGATTGGTGAGCGCTCCTACGGAATTTATCTCTGGCATTGGGTTGTTTTTCAAGTAACCAGACCCTCTATTGATTTAATCGGAGAAGAATGGGCGCTCTACGCGCTAAGAATATTAATTGTCTTTGCTTTAGCCGATATCTCCTACCGATGGGTGGAGGTACCAGTTCGCAATGGTGAGATTGAACTCTGGATTCGCGGTTTGAAATATCGCACTCGCGCAGTGCGGATCCGACAGAAAACAATCCTTGGTTTAACGCTCATCACTATCTTTGCCGCAACTACCACGCTCTCACTTGCTGCGCTGGATTCTGAGCAAAAACGAGAACTCGCTCTGGAAATTACCGATCAAGAATCTGGAGGTTCAAAATCAGCTCCAAACGGTAATGCAGATAATTTCTCAGATGTTCAATCACCCAATGAAAAAACTGGGCTCTGGGTGACCGGAGATTCAGTAATTTTGGGTATCCGCTCACTTTTGGAAAGTTATGAGCCGATTGATTTGATCAATGCTCGGGTTGGGCGACAAATTTCTGAGCTACTTCAGGTAGTCGCCATCGATTCCCAGAGCGTTCCCGATTCAATCGCAATTTTAAATCTGGGCAATAACGGACCCATTACCCAAGCCCAGGTGAGAGAGCTCTTCGATGCTCTCTCAAATCAACCACATTTTCTCGTTGTTAATGCAGCAGTTCCTCGAGGCTGGCGTGAGGCAAATAATAAGATTGTGGCCGAAGTCGCCGATGCTTATCCAAAAGCCCACCTCATTGATTGGTATGAGATATCAAAAAATCATCCCGAGTACTTTGCGCCAGATGGGGTCCATCTCCTACCCACCGGCGCAAATGTTTATGTTTCAGCGATTTTAAATGTACTTGAGAAGATTAATTACCGTACATAAAAAAATCCGAGGCAAGATCTCTCTTGACTCGGATTTTTCCTTAACTTTTTGAGTTCTTAGAAGTTAGCTCCACTGCCCTGAAAGACCGAACACTTTTCCATCAACTATCGTTCCATCAGAGTAAATTGTCTGAACTATAAAACTTGTCCAGCCATTAGATGAACCCTTGCTGATATCAAGATTGAACTGCGTAGCTGGAGTTGAGGATAAATCTTCACGTGCTCCACCATTGCGTTGAATTTGAATTGCATAACCTGAGATGCCATCTGTTGAAGCAGGAGCTTTCCAGAATACTGTAGCTCCACTCTTCTCTGAGTTTGTATATTGAGCAACTATTCCGGTAGGTGGGTCATAGGAAGCCGGGGCGCTAGCGCTATCTTCGCTCTCAGTAGCGCTTGGAGATGGTGATGCGCTCGGAGTTGGAGAAGCTGTTGCTACACCATTACTTGAATTCGAATTAGAGGAAGTTTCGTTATCAGAGGCTTGCGAGAAGACAATCAGCGCGATTGCAACAATACCGATAAGAATAAAGAAGAAGGGACCCGATCCTTTTTTCTTGGCAGAACCACCCTTTTCAAGATTTTTTCGCTCTCCAGCAGAAGTGGTTGCGCTGAGGGCTGAATTTCCTTGAGCCAGACGAGTTGTTGCGACTGGAGTTGAAGATGGAGTTAGCGGTCCACGAGTTGGTACCTCAGGTACATCAACTTTCACCGAGAGAGCTTTCCTTTTGGCAGCGCTCTTCTTCGCTACTTTCTTTACAGATTTCTTTGCGGATTTCTTCACAGATTTCTTTGGAGCTGCTTTTTTGACAGCTCTCTTCTTCGCTTTCACCTTGGTCTTTTTAGCTGAAGATCTAGCGCTTACTTTCTTGCTAGCCTTTTTAACTGCTCTTTTTGCAGGTTTGACCTTGGATTTCTTAACGGCTCGTTTTGCTATTTTCTTTGCTGCTCGTTTTGCTGCCACCGATATAACTCCTTGGGTTAGCGATCCAGATTTCGTATCTGGGTTAAATAACAGGGCGTTATTTCTGGCCTAATCTTACCGCGAGTGCTGGTGCTAATTGGTTCAGCGATACTCCCCTATGACTAATTTGGTCTTTAATTGTTGGATCAAGCTCTGCCAACGTTTGCGAGTAATTCACCGGTTGAAAAATTGGATCGTAGCCAAAACCGTTTTCACCCCGAGGCTCCAGAGTAATCTCGCCCTCCAACTCACCTCTGGCAAAAAGCGGACCACTCTCATCTATATATACGGCAACCGCGACAAATCGGGCGGATCGATCTTGCCTTGCTACAGAATCGAGTTGATCTAGTACTTTCTTGATATTACCAAGATCGCCCTCCCCCGAATATCGAGCGGAGTAAATGCCTGGAGCTCCACCAAGGTGATCGATCACCAAGCCGCTATCGTCGGCAAGGGCTGGAATATTTGTTAATTTAAAGACTGTAGCGGCCTTCAATAAAGCATTCTCTTCAAAGCTCTCACCGGTCTCCTCGATCTCACTGATCTCTGGAAAATCATCGAGGGTTAATATCTCCACCTGCCCGATAGCGGCAGAAAAAATACGATGAATCTCTTGCACCTTACCTTTGTTATGTGAGGCAATTACTATTTTTTTAACCATGGATTAGGAAGTTCAATTTTTTAAAGCTGCGCGCTGAAGAGTAGTCAACTCTGCACAACCAGAAAGAGCAAGATCTAAGAGTTGATCTAATAAGTTTCGATCAAAAGGGTGGGCTTCTGCTGTGCCTTGAACTTCAATAAACTTTCCAGATCCGGTAGCAACTACATTCATATCAGTCTCTGCCCGCACATCTTCTTCATAAGATAAATCAAGAATCGCTCTTCCATCAACAATCCCAACACTTACCGCTGCTAATGAATCAGAAAATACCGTTGCATCAGCCTTAACAAAACCTTTTTCTTTTGCCCAAGAGATCGCATCGGTAAGGGCAAGAAATGCCCCAGTGATCGCAGCTGTTCTGGTTCCACCATCTGCTTGTAAAACATCACAATCAATCACAAGAGTGTTCTCTCCGAGTTGTTCCATATCAACTACCGCGCGTAGCGAGCGCCCAATAAGTCGAGAGATCTCTTGAGTTCTTCCACCTAACTTTCCTTTAACGCTCTCTCGATCAGAACGCGTATGGGTAGCGCGAGGTAGCATTGAATATTCCGAGGTGATCCAACCTTTTCCTGATCCACTTAACCATCGTGGAACTCCGGGAGTAAAGCTTGCTACGCAGAGAACACGAGTATCACCAAATTCAACGAGAACTGATCCTTCTGCGTTGAGCAGCCAGTTTCGAGTAAAAGCTACCTTTCGTAGCGTCTTTGGATCCCTGCCATCATTTCGCATCTCCATTTAAATCTTCTCCACTCTTTCTTATAGCTTTCTTATAGCTTTCTTATAGCTCAGTGCTAACCGAGACTACCTCTGGGCCCAGGAATCTTCGGGCGAGATCGGAAAAACCTTGACCATCATGCGTTGCGATAAATTGATAGAACGGCTTTTCTTGGCTCTCTCGTAGTAAATCTTGCTCAACGAGTTCACGATAGAGGTCCTTAGCCGTTTCATCTGCAGATGAGACAAGCGTGACTTCTCCACCCATCACATAAGAGATGACTCCAGTTAATAGCGGATAGTGAGTACACCCTAAAACCAAGGTATCAATCTTGGCATCGATCAACGGTTGTAAATACTCTCGCGCAATTTTTGTAATCTCTGTACCTGATGTTTCGCCACGCTCCACATATTCAACAAAGAGCGGGCAGGCCATTGAGGTGATTTCAAGTTGTGGAGCAGCGGCAAATGCATCGAGATATGCCCGTGAATCAACTGTTGTTGCAGTTCCAATCACTCCAATTTTTCCAGATCGCGTTGCGGAGACTGCTCGTCGCACAGCAGGTTGAATAACTTCAACTACCGGAAGGTCATATCTTTCACGAGCATCGCGGAGCATTGCAGCGCTAGCAGTGTTGCAAGCAATAACCAACGCCTTCACTCCCCGGTCAACTAATTTATCTAAAATCTCTAAAGTAAAACTTCTCACCTGAGCAAGTGGCCTAGGGCCATAAGGGGTTCTGGCGGTATCTCCAACATAGATTATCGATTCATTGGGAAGTTGATCGATGACCGCTCTCGCCACTGTTAATCCGCCAACGCCAGAATCAAAAATTCCTATCGGGGCGCTCTTACCTTTAATAAGGCCAGAAGGTATTGGGCCAGAAGACATGGGGTAAGGGTAGATCGCTAATGGCATCCATCAGAGACATCTTCTATCTCAGAAATGCAGGGCTACTGGTGGGTATCACAAAGTAAGGAGAGAAATCTTAAAAAATTCCTAGAAACACCCCTCTGAAGGGTTGCAGAACCTGGGCTCAAGGTGAACTCTTACACCTAGCACTTGGCGTGGCGATCATATGAAGCCACGGCAGGGCGCTCGACCTCTCAAACCGGGAGGCCGTTACCTCAGCCCCACGGAGGCTTAATACATGATCAATCTAGATGGCGGACAGTGGCAAACCGTATATAACATCCTTTCCTTTGGACTTATATCAATGCTTGCTACAACCGTGTACACCCTTGTTGCACAGCACCGCGTACTTCCTAAATATCGCAATGCGCTAGTGCTCTCATCGATGGTTACTTTTATCGCTGGTTATCACTACATCCGAATCTTTGATTCATTTAAGGATGCAACAGTTGAAGGCTCTTTCAACGTCACGACCGACATTAATGCGAGCGCAAATGCATTTAATGAAGGTTACCGTTACGTTGACTGGATCCTCACAGTTCCACTACTACTTGTTGAAGTGATTGCAGTTCTTGCACTTGCAAAAGAGGCAAGCAAATCACTCATCACACGCCTTGTCCCAGCATCAGCTGCGATGATCGCACTTGGATATCCAGGTGAAATCAGCCTAGATAACGGAACAAAGGTTCTATGGGGTGTTCTTTCAACACTTCCATTCCTATACATTCTTTATGTCCTCTTTGTAGAGCTTGGGAAGTCACTCGATCGTCAGCCAGAAGGTGTGGCGGCGACTGTAGGACGACTAAGAATGCTTCTTATTGCAACATGGGGCGTTTACCCAATCTCCTACATGCTTCCGCTTCTTGGTAGCGATATAAATGATCCAAATACATTTATGTGGCGCCAGGTTGGATACACAACAGCGGATGTTCTAGCTAAGTGTCTCTTCGGTCTGACAATCTACAAGATTGCTCGCATGAAGTCTCTTGCAGAAGGCATGAAAGTAGATTAATAAGTAAAGTAATTTAAATAAAGAACGGGTTCAGATCCTTAAAGATCTGGGCCCGTTTTTTTAGTCTCTATCTCTAGGAGAAATTCTTCTTGCAACCATCCGATCCAGTTATAGACCGCATATACCGCCTTCATTGGATCGCTATCTTTCATCAATTCAAAACTCTTATTCGAAAAGCTATCTCCAGAGTTTGATCGATGATCTCCATCTGGTAAATCTCCCATTGCGCCTCCGCCAATCTCTAGCCGAACAGCTAGAGCTAAGCGAATGTCATTTAAACCTGAGAGCCAACTTGGAAAATCACTCTCAGAAATTGCAACTTTGATAGCACCTTTTGCCAATTGACCATCTTCTTCCATTATCGGATCTATTGGATCCGAACTTAGATTTTCCTCAATCTCATCGCCTCCGCCATCTTCATTTATGAGAAGTTCTCTAATGAAATGTGCAGCAGAGCGCTTCTTCTCTCGAAGCGAATGCTCTGTATATCTGCGAAACTCTGCGGCATCTTGAATCTGGTTATATGCGCTGGGCAATAAACGTCGAAGTACTGGATCATCTGGTGGAAGTTCATTTGATGAAATACCCACAAAATCATTGAGTGGATCATGATCTACAGCTGGAGCGCCTAAAAGTTCAAGGATTTGTTCTACCAAGTTGATAAGAATGTATCGCTCTTGTGAAGAAAATGTATGAAAGATTTTTCTCTGACTATTCATTAATTAGTAATTCTCGAGAAGATATCTCATAAGAGAATAATATTTACGAGCTCTGATCATCACGGATAATTGTTGCCCATAATCCATACTCATGAAGTCTGGCAACATCACGCTCCATCTCTTCTCGTGAACCTGAGGTGACTACTGCCTTCCCATCGTTATGGACCTTCATCATTAACTCTGTGGCTTTGGCGCGTGAAAAACCAAAGAGCACAATAAAAACATGGGTCACATAGCTCATCAGATTAACTGGGTCATCCCAGACTATGCAGAGCCAGTCACGCTCTAAATTTATCTCGACTTCCTCCAGAACCTGATTCTCCAGAACCTGATTCTCCAGAACCTGAAGTGGCGAGCGCGAGTTGGTTGCTGGTATCACGGCGCTATTATTGCCCTTGCTGTCAAAAATTTTAAATAGCGAAAGCGAGCGCTCACCTTTCAAGGATGGTAACCCAGAGCGATTGGCTCACAGAGGCAGGAAAATTAGCTTTCTTATCAGCCAAAGATCTTGCTCTGAAGGCAGCAAAGCCTCGTTCTTTATGGTTAATCTGGAATTGAGCAGAACCATTTTCATCGGTCAGGGCTTCACCTGCTTTAACAAATTTTCCTTTTACCGGATCACTTTTCTCAAGAATAACTCGTACCCCGGCTCTTAAAGGCGCCAGTTGAACGGTCATCGTCTCCTGGCGCCCTTTAGAAGAAAGTAATTTGGAAGCTAAAGTGATATCAGGTCGAGATGCGATTGCAACCTCGGCCGATGTGGAGGCCAAACGTTCCCAACTTCCCTCCGAAAGGGCTCTAAATCGAACGCTCTCACCGATTAGGGTGCGAATTGAAATAAAACCGCTCTGATCGGTAACTCCTTGGAAAATATCTTGCCAGCCGCTCTTCTCACTCTTCATCTGAATTGTGGTGAGAGCGCCAGCCACAGGTGCTTTATCAGTGAGTGTGAAATTTGCCTGCAGAGAAACTATCTCACCATATTTCACATCGCTCTTATCAATCTGTAAATCTGCTCGAACGATATCGGGAGCAATATCTTGCGAAACAGCTCGCACTGCGTTCATAGCAGCTGGCTCTTCCATTCCAAGAGTCCACGCAACCAGACCACCTAGACGATATTTTGAAACTAAATTTGCTCGAGCCATATAGCCTCTGGGGTCTTGATACCAAGCAGTTCGTGAGGCAGTACATGTTGTTGGTGAACCGTTACCGGTAACTCCGGTGTAGGTTCGTTGATAGGTAAAGTTAACTTCACCTTCACGGACTTTATATTCAGCGTTAGCCCCATATCGCGCAACAAGGTTAGGCGCATCGCGCATCACAAAAGTTGAAGCTCGAGCTCCAGCTTTAACAACACCTGCAACATCTTTAGGACAGACTCCTGTAACTTTGGTAACCCAATCTCTTCCATAACCGGCAACCCCAAGGAAAACTTTTGATGCCGGCATCACCTTAACCGCATATTTCAATGAATCTTCAGCCCAAAAGAGCGGACCGATCGGGCCAGGTCTTGAAGTGGAGTAGTCGTAAGTCATTATTCGAAGTCGATCAATATGAGGTGCAATCGCTGGCCAGTCATAGAGCCAGTAACCACGCTTTCCAGAATCAGGGTCAAAGGAGACAGGAGTAGTTACCGAAAGAATTTTATTCTCTGCCTTTAGCGCTGCTGATAGCTCCACGATAAATTCCACCCAGTGCCCTCGAGTCTTCTCCCAAGATGCGACGCCATCAACAAAGGAGAAGCCTTCAAAATTGAGATCAATCCCATCAAAATTCTTTGACCGGATTAAATTCATTAACGTCTCGATCGTTGCACTCCGTTGTTTCGGTTTTGAGAGAATCTTTTGTAATTCTAATTTTCCCGTTCCATCTGTAATCGTTGGTATCAGTTGATATCCAGCAGCTCGCATCTGTGCCAACGGTGTATCCATTGGAATGCTTGGATTGCCACCTTGGTATAGATCCAATATTCGATTAGGGCCTTTTAAAGTAAACCAGAAGAGCATGATCTCTTTTATCAGATCTTGATTGTTAAGAGCGGCTGGAAGGGATGTACGCATCGAGTAATACGGCATCCAACCAGTCCAAATTTTTCGTGGTGGATTTAGAGCTATTGGATTACTCGTTGTCGGATCTGGTAGGGAATCTGCTACTGGAGTAGCTGATGTTGTAGGGCTTTCACTAAGGAACATTTCTCGGGCCACTGCAGGATTTGATGGAACTGTAGAAAATACCAGGGCAGAGAGAATTATAAAAATTGCGCCAGCGCTATGAGCTTTGATTTTAAAATGAGTTAAGCACATCAGTTGAGCGTTACTAATTATCTTCGCTATTTGATTCTGGATCTGGGCCCTTACGTAGCCCTGAATGAATTTCTTTACAGACCGGGCAGATGGGAAATTTCATAGGATCTCGAGAAGGAACCCATTTCTTGCCACAGAGCGCACGGACAGCTTTACCAGTAACGGCCGATTCAACAATTTTTTCTTTTAATACATAATGCGAGAATCGCTCGTGATCGCCAGGCTCAAAATCTAATTCCGAGGGCTCAACTTCTGCCTCGAGAAGATCGCTATCTCCGCCTCGAGTAGGTAATCCAATACCCGAGGTATCGGGTGAATTCGATAATCTCCGGCCAAATCGAGGAAACGCCATGGCTGGAGTCTATAAACTACTCATGTGAAAGACCTGTTGCGAACCGAACATTTATCGCGTGAAGATGTCGAGATACTTCTCGGCACTGCATCCGAATTTGCTCGGAATCCGCTGAGTAAAAATACCTTTCTTCAAAATAAAACTGTTGCAATTTATATGACCAAGCCTTCAACGAGAACCCGCCTTGCCTCCGAGAGCGCAGTTGCCCACTTAGGTGGCCATCCCATTTTTCTCCGTGGTGATGATCTCCAACTTGGTCGAGGAGAAACAATCGAAGATACCGGAAAAATAATGAGTGGCTTCTGCGATGCGATTATCATTCGAACTTTTAAGCAGGCAGATGTTGATCAATTAGGGCTATTTTCGACAGTACCAGTGATCAACGGCCTCACCGATCAAGATCATCCAACACAACTTCTGGCAGATTGGGTAACGATCCGTGAGAATTTTGGTGAAGACCTCACCGGAAGAAAATTTGTTTACTTCGGCGATGGAAACAATATCTCTCATGCCTGGTTAATTATGGGAGCAATTATGGGAGCTCACGTTGTGACAGCAACGCCAGCTGGAAAATGGGCGCCCGATCCAAAGATTGTCGAAACGGCGCGAGCTATCGCAGCTAAGAGCGGTGCAACGATTGAAATTCTGCATGATCCAAAAGTTGCTGCCACGGCAGCGAGCGTTCTCTATACCGATGTTTGGATATCTATGGGTGATTCAGAATCTGATCGGGATGAAAAATTTAGCGAGTTAGCACCATTTCAAATTAACCAGGAGTTAATGGATCGAGCTGCACCAGATGCGATCTTCATGCACTGCCTTCCCGCCCATCGAGGCGAAGAGGTTTCGGTGGAAATCATGGATGGCCCACGGTCAGTAATATGGCGCCAAGCGCTCCATCGTAGAACTACGATTCAGGCCCTGCTTTACCACCTCATAAAAGGCGATTTAAAGGGGAATTAATCACCAATTGCCCGTAAGTTTAGCCAGCTGCCAAGATATGAAACGAGTCAAAGGATAAATTCAATGCGCGTAGTTGTTCCAGTTGAGGTAAAGCCAGGTGAGCGCCGTGTAGCGCTGATGCCGGATGTGATTTCAAAACTTGTAAAAAGTGGCCTCACTATTGCAATTGAATCTGGCGCAGGCAAAGGCGCTGACATCAACGATGGCGCCTATCTGGAGCAAGGGGCTGAGATATTTTCCAGTGGAGATCTTGACTCAGAGCTTTCTCAAGCAACGTTCCTGCTCTCGGTTCAACCAGTTGAACCTGCAAAAATGGCAAAGTTACAAGATGGCGCCATCACGCTCTCATTTCTTCCGATCTCCTCCTCGGATGAAATTATCGAAGCTGCAGTAAAAGCTGGTGTGACCTCTTTTTCCATGGAGTTAATTCCACGAATCTCTCGGGCGCAATCTATGGATGCCCTAACCTCCCAAGCGCTCTGCGCTGGATATCGCGCAGCACTTGTTGGCGCCGAACTTTCACCGCGTTTCTTTCCTCTCCTTATGACTGCGGCAGGAACAATTACCCCAGCCCAAGTCCTCGTCCTTGGCGCAGGGGTCGCTGGGTTGCAAGCGATAGCAACTGCCAAGCGTTTAGGGGCTGTGGTCTCTGCATACGATGTCCGTCCTTCCTCTGCCGATGAAGTTAAATCTATGGGTGCGACTTTTATCAATTTAGAACTTGAAGCTCTCGAAGGTAGCGGTGGTTATGCCCGGGAGATGAGTGAAGAGCGGGCCCAGCAACAACGCCAACTTCTCAAGCCATACATCACAAAATCACATCTTGTGATCACTACAGCATCTGTTCCCAATAGAAAAGCACCACTCTTAATAACCTCAGAGATGTATTCAGAGATGGCTCCAGGAACGGTCATCGTTGATCTGGCGGCAGAATCAGGTGGCAATGTTGAGGGATCTGTTGCAGGAGAGATTATTACTTCGGCTAACGGTGTAAGGATTTGGGGCGGAAAAGATGTTGCTAGCCAAATTCCATTTCATGCATCTTCACTCTATTCAAAGAATTTAGTAAATCTTCTCGCCCTGCTCGTGAAGAGTGAGGCTGGAGCTGACGGAGCGAAGGCAACCCTTAACTTAGATTTTGAAGATGAGATTATTGAAGCTAGCGCAGTAACTCATGCAAAGGCTAGGAGAAAATAATGAGTAAACGAGAAGGAAGAGGTAGATAAATGAGTGAGGCGATGGCGCTACTGGCAATCTTCACCTTAGCAATATTTGTTGGATTCGAAGTAGTCTCTAAAGTTTCCTCCACTCTTCATACACCTCTCATGAGTGGTGCCAACGCCATCCATGGAATTATTCTGGTTGGTGCAATTATTGTTGCTAGCCATAGCGATCCAGGGTTAGAACTTTGGTTATCAGTGATAGCGATTGTTCTTGCCACCATCAACCTAGTCGGCGGCTTTATTGTTACTGATCGCATGTTAGAGATGTTTAAAGGTAAGAAAAAGCAGCTAGGAGAGAAGGCATGAACCGAACTCTCTATGATCTGATTGGATTGCTTGCTGCAGTACTTTTTATACTCGCTCTCAAAGGACTCTCCTCCCCCAAAAGTGCGCGACGTGGAAATCTCCTCGGCGCACTTGGCGCATTTATCGCCACTGTCACCGTCTTTTTCTATGCCGATCCTGAGTACTCACTTCCTCTAGAGAACTTAGAGTGGATCCTTGGCGCCATAGCGGTAGGAACTCTGATTGGCGCACCAGCGGCTCGTAAAGTTCAGATGACCCAGATGCCTCAGATGGTTGCGCTCTTTAATGGCGTCGGTGGTGGCGCCGCAGCTTTAGTGGCAATTGTTGAATACATCAAACTCGGCGAAAGCGCTAAATTCGCCGTGGTTTTAGCGGCTGTCTTCACAGTAGTGATCGGATGTATCTCATTTAGCGGATCAATCGTTACCTTTCTTAAATTACAAGAGATCATGACAACTCGACCCGTTATTTTCCCGGCGGGAAGATTTGTCATCGCAGCAACGCTTCTCAGTATTTTCATTGTCTCAGGTTGGGTAATCAACTCAAGCGGTACCTCTCCCCTTCTCATTCTCGCTGGACTTTCACTTCTCTTCGGAATTCTCTTTGTTCTTCCAGTGGGTGGCGCCGATGTACCTATCATCATCTCACTCCTTAATGCATTTACTGGTTTAACAGTTGCTGCAAGTGGTTATGTTTTAAATTCAACACTTTTAATTGTGGCTGGAACGTTGGTAGGCGCATCAGGAACAATTCTCACTCGACTCATGGCTGAAGCGATGGGTAGATCACTTTTTGGAACGCTCTTTGGGGCATTTACCGCAAAAGCTCAGGCCAGCTCTGAAACAGGTGAAGAGCGACCGGTGAAATCAGGTTCTCCAGAAGATGTAGCAATCTTGCTCAACTACGCACGTCGAGTCGTGATTGTTCCTGGATTTGGACTTGCTGTAGCGCAAGCTCAACATACTGTGCGCGAGATGGCTGATCTCTTATCTGCCAAGGGGATAGAGGTCGCCTACGGAATACATCCGGTAGCAGGTCGTATGCCAGGTCATATGAATGTACTTTTGGCTGAAGCAAATGTCCCATATGAACAACTTGTCGAGATGGATGAGATCAATCCAACTTTTCCACAGACCGATGTGGCGCTTGTGATCGGGGCTAACGATGTGGTTAATCCTGCCGCTAAAACATCACCTGGCGCACCGATCTATGGAATGCCCATTTTAGATGTGCAGCAAGCCGGAAACATCATCTTCCTCAAGCGATCGATGCGACCTGGTTTTGCAGGAATTGAGAATGAACTTCTCTATGATCCTAAAACCACGCTCCTCTTTGGTGATGCTAAAGCATCATTAACCAAAGTTGTCTCAGCTCTAAAAACTCTCTAGCGCTTTGCTGGAGAGCTAACTTCTCAGAACCGCTCCAGTTCTCAAGAGCCATCTCGTTATCTGGAAGAGAGTTGGGTGAAATTACGCTTACGGGAAGTAAAAATGTGACCCATCCCATCCTTGTCAGCTCGCAAGCGTCCCAGTAACCTCGCACATCGGCCTTTGCGCCAGGTCCTTTTTCAATTCCAATATGCAATGAAACGTGATGGGAGCTCGAGGAGAACGTGACTGATCTTATTCAGTACCTCTTTAATGGTCTTGTCGTTGGTTCGATCTTTGCGATCGCCGCGGTGGGAATCTCACTTCTTTATAGCGTTCTCCGACTTGTTAATTTTGCTGCCGGAGATTTTCTCACTCTCGGTGCTTTCATTACCTATTTTTTCAGCGTTACCATAGAAATAAATTTCTTCTTAGCAATCATTATCTCCATGGGAGCCGGAATGGCGATCTCTTGGTTCTTAGAGCTCGTTCTCTGGCGAAATTTACGGAGAAATAAGGCAGGAACTCTTGCGCTCTTTCTTGTAGCCACCGGTGTTGCTCTTATGCTCCGTCCTATTATTCAGTATGTCTTTGGTACCGAGACTAGAAAATTTAATGTCGATATATTAAAAACATATGATTTCCTCGGGGCGCGTATTGCTCATACTCAGTTAATGGTTCTGATCTTTGGATCGCTAGCGATAATGACAATTGCGCTCTTTATGTCAAAAGCTCGTATCGGAAAAGATATGAGAGCTTATGCAAATAATCCATCACTTGCTGCTGTCTCTGGCGTCAATGTCGATCGAGTGGTTATGGCAACCTGGTTAATCTCTGGAGCCCTTGGTTCATTAGCTGGAGTTTTCCAAGGTTTAGTTCAAGGACAATTTAATAATGCGATGGGCGACACCCTCCTGCTCTCATTCTTTGCTGCAGTGGTTCTGGGAACTATTGGAGATGCCTATGGTGCGCTAGCTGGTGGAATACTCCTTGGTCTCTTTATGGAACTTTCTCAGCTTGCGATTTTCTTTGGTGGAGTTCCAAGTAATTACAAACCGGTAGTTGCCTTTGCCACTCTCGTCTTAGTTCTACTCTTTAAGCCTGAAGGGCTTTTTGGGTACCGGACCAGGAAGGTGTAACCAAAAATGGAAGCATTTATCCAACCTGGTTTCTGGGTCTTTGTATTAACAATGGCTGGTATCTACGGAATTTTTGCACTTGGTCTTCAGATTCAATATGGCGTTGCCGGAGTAATGAACTTTGGCCATGTGGGAATGATGGCAATTTCTGGTTACACCATTGCAGTCTTGGTGATCAAATACGAGTGGAGTTTTTGGTGGGCAGCTCTAGCCGGAGTCTCTGCCGCAGCCTTAGGTGGGGCGTTACTAGGACTTGCCACGCTTCGCCTAAGTGGTGATTACTTTGCGATCGCCAGTATTGCCTTTGCTGAAATTACTCGCTACCTGATTCTTAATGCAGATGGCGTAACAGGTGGCACCCAAGGAACGCTCGCTATTCCCAATCCAAAAGGTTTTGGCGGCTACACCGACCAAGTTGATGTAATTTTGTATTGGATCATGGATCGACTCTATCCAATTTTTGGTGATGAGACTTCACGAGATATGGCGATGCTCTCTGTGGTCTGGCCATTTCTCTTCCTCTTCATCTGGATCTCATCTCGACTTCAAAAGACTTCTTGGGCGACCGTTCTCCGTGCAACCCGAGAAGATGATGATGTCCCTGCCTCGCTGGGCAAAAATGTCTTCCGATTTAGATTACAAGCTTTAGTTATTGGTTCCGCTTTTGGTGGAATTGCCGGCGTATTCTGGGCAGTTCAATTTATGCTCCTTGCGCCAGAAGATTTCCTAAGAATAGTTACCTTCTATGGCTGGATGATTTTAATTTTGGCTGGAGCAACCAAGGTAAAGGGATTAGCTATCGCTGCTATCTTCTTTGGCTTCCTCTATGGCGCAACCCGATTCCTTGATTTCTGGCCAATATCTGAACTCTCATCTCCAGAGCGGGCATATCTGAGAATTTTCCTTATTGGTCTTGTCTTGGTCTTACTTATGGTTAAACGCCCCCAAGGACTCTTTGGTAAACGCGAAGAGATGGTTTTGGAGTAAGTGATGGAGCAATCAACAGTAAAACAGAGCGCAGCGCCAATCTTGGATGTGCGCGATATTTCAGTCAGTTTTGGTGGCGTAAAACCTGTCCGTGGAGTGAGCTTTTCTATTGAGAAAAATACTTTTACCTCAATTATTGGCCCTAATGGAGCCGGAAAGACCTCGCTCTTTAATCTCATTAGCGGTGCAAATAAAATTGATTCGGGTGAAATATATTTCAAAGGTGATCCGATTCATTCGATCCATGCCTATCAAGTCGCACAGAGAGGTCTGGTGCGAACCTTTCAGGGAGCAAAAGTCATCCGAAGGCTGACAGTGGTAGAGAATTTAATGATGGCGGTACAGGGAAATCCTGGCGATAATCTCTGGGGATTTCTCAATCCATCAGCAAGAAAACGTTTTGAAATTTCGACTCGAGAAGAGGCGATGCTCCGTTTAGAACAAGTGGGCCTTTCGAAATTTGCCAATGACTTTGCCGGAATCCTCTCTGGTGGTCAACGCAAACTGCTTGATCTCTCAAGAGCGTTAATGACAAGTCCCTCTATGGTTCTACTTGATGAACCATTTGCAGGTGTGAACCCCACCCTTGTCGAGAAGCTGCTTGAGGTAATTGCAGATCTTAGAAAGAATAATGAAATCACTTTTCTTCTTATTGAACATGATTTAGAGACTGTTATGAATATCTCTGAGCGAGTGATTGTTATGGCAGAGGGAAAGATTATCGCCGATGGCCTACCTAATTCGATTTATGATAACGAACTAGTCATTGATGCCTACCTAGGTTCCAGAAGAAAGGGGGCTTAGATGTCCGCAGAAGATTCGACTCAAGCCCTACTCACGATTGAAAACCTAGAAGGTGGGTATGGAGATATAAAAATTCTCAATGGCGTTAATATAAAAGTTCCTGCCCAATCGATCGTAACAATAGTCGGACCAAATGGCGCCGGTAAATCAACGATCCTCAAGGGCATCTACGGCATAGCCAGGGTGACCGGTGGAGCTGTCACCATTAACAAAGCTGGGGTTATTACAAATGTTTTAGAAACGAAGCCACATAACCTTTCGAAAATAGGAATTGGTTATGTGCCACAGATTGATAATGTTTTTCCTGCCTTAAGTATCGATGAGAATTTAGATGTGGGGTATCTTGATTTTGCAGGAAAAACCTTAGAAGAGATGAAAGAAGATATCTATCAACGCTATCCTGATTTAGCAGGGCGAATTAAAGATCGTGCAGGTGCGCTCTCTGGTGGTCAGCGTCAGATGTTGGCAATGGCCAGGGCTTTGATGTCAGCGCCTGATGTTCTCTTACTTGATGAACCATCTGCAGGACTTGCTCCAGCCCTTGTTGATCAACTCTTTGATGAATTGGTAAAGATCAATCAATCTGGTGTGACGATTTTAATGGTTGAACAGAATGCCAGACGAGCTCTGGAGATATCAGATTACGGATATGTTCTTGATATGGGTAGAAATAGACATGAGGGTGAAGGACGATCGCTAGCCAATGATCCAGAGATTGTTGGAATCTACTTCGGAAAGAAATAAGCCAGAGCTCGATAAGTTCTCGCCCAGCTCATTTTCAATTCTTACCTTTCCGGTTCATATCCGCCTCACATGATATTGATAGCTGGGGTTAGAAAATATCTTGAAAAAATCTCTTCTATTCTATTGAGACTCTCGCTAAACTCACGAAACTCAACAACGCAAGTTGAGCAACCCTTAAGGAGAAACATGAAAACAAAGCGAGGCATTTTTGCTGTGTCAACTGTTGTAGTTGCTGCAGCTGCGATGTTTGCTTCAACAATTCCAGCACAAGCTGCCGCGGTCAATCTCAAAATTGGAACTATCCACCCATTAACTGGTGGTAATGCTGATTACGGTATTGGTCTCAACTCAGCTGCTGAATTTGGAGCAGAGTCTGTAACAAAAGCAATGAAGAAAGCGAAGATCGCAGGAAGCTGTAAGATCGTGGCGCAAGAAGATGATCAAGCAACTCCAGCTCTTGCTGTAGAAGCTGCGACTAAGCTAGTCAAAAGCGATAAGGTCAATGCCATTGTTGGTCCGCTTACCTCAGGCTCAACTCTTGCAGCTGCTCAATCTGTAGCTGTACCTAACAATGTTGTGATGATTGCAACTGCAGCATCAAGCCCTGCGGTAACAACTTTTGCGGATAAAGATCTTCTCTTCCGTACCTATCCATCTGATGCTTTCCAGGCAAAAGTTATTGTTAAAGCTCTCCAAAATTCCATTGGAAAGAAGGGCACCATCAATATTGGCGCCCGAAATGATGCTTTTGGTACAGCTCTTGCAAACGTCCTTACCAATGAATGGGTAAGAGGTGGTGGCGATGTTGGCCAGAAAGTACTTTGGAATCCAGAGAATGCAACATTTGATTCTGAGGCAAAACTTCTCACTGACAAAGCTCCAGATGCTTGGGTCTTTGTTGATTTTCCAGATACCTTTGCAAAAGTTGGTCCTGCTCTCAAGCGAACTGGCAAATGGGATCCAACGAAAACATTTATGACAGAAGCTTTCAATAACGAAGCCGTAATCCAGACCATTGGTGTGGATATTATGGCTGGCGTAAAAGGAACATCTGCCATATCCATCGGTATCAAGGCAGATCGCTGGAAGAACGCTCGTAAGAAAGCTAAGCCAAATACAAAAGAAACATTTGTTGATGGCTCTGGCTATGATGCAACGGTTCTTCTCTGCCTAGCAGCGCTGCATGGAAAGAGCGTTAAGAGTGATTCTCTTAAGAAGAGCCTTCGCGCTGTTTCAGGTGCAAATGGTGGAAAGAATATCCCTTGGACCAAGATGGCAGCGCTTGTAAAGGCTGCTGCTGCAGGTCAAGCCTTCACCTACCAAGGTGCTTGGACCACTGCAAAGTTTGATAAAGCTGGCGATACAGTTGGCGCCCTCTTTAAAGTCTATAACGTTGAAGCAGATGGAAAGATCACTTCAGATCCAAAGAACAATATCCGCTTCTAAGAAAGCTCTTACTCTTTAGAGTATCTGCTTATCAAAAAAGCTCTGGTGGCAAGGAAATCTTGCCACCAGAGCTTTTTTTATTAATCTTTTCCCCAGATCATTTTCATTAACAAGTTGTAGTTTTTAGCAGTTTGATAACTCTCACTTTCCTATCCTTGGGGAATGTATTCACGGGCTAAAATACTTCTTGATGAGGAATCAATCCGTGAGATATTAAAAGATTCAGCATCAATGGGTTCACTAAATAAACTCCACCAGATTAATATTGAACCGCTCTCAAAATCTGCCAAAATTGATTACCTCGCTGCCTTGCAAAAACAGATGAGTTTTCTTCAAGAGTGGAGTAATCGAGTAATAATCGCCTTAGCTGGGGATGAAGAGATAGATCCATTCTCAGTTGCAGATAGCGAAGAGAGCTATCGAATCATCCAGGATCAAGATCGTGAGGAGATCGCTGCTGCTCTTCGAATTGCCCCGGCCACAGCGCAGTTAAAGATTGATGCAGCGCGGCTGCTTTCCAATCACCTGCCACTCACGACACAGGCGTTAGCAGCTGGTGAGATTTCCGCTGCTCATGCGACTGTGATCGCTCGAGAGACAGAACGCGCCATCCGCTCTGGCCTCTCTACCGATTCAATTCAGCGCGTTGAAGAGCGAGCGCTAGCCCATGCTGAGCTCCATACTCCAGGGCAAGTCGCCAATAAAGTAAAGAGCTTAATAGCAAAAATTTCGCCAGAAGATTTCCAAGAGAGCGTTGAAGAGGCGATGCAAGAGCGAAAAGTTGATTTTTATCCAGAGCGCGAGGGGATGGCAACTGTTATCGCCCTACTTCCAGCAGCGCAGGCTCTAAGCCTTAAAAACGCTCTCGATGCTCTTGCGCAGATCTCACTCGAGCAAGAGGAGATCGTTATTGGTCGCGAGAAGTTTCAACGTTCCATGGATCAGCGGCGAGCAGATGCACTTGGTGAGATCGCTTCAAAGGCGCTCAATGATCTCTCTGAATTTTATAAACCTCAAAGGCGTCCAGTTACCGTCAATATAACAATGGATCTTCCAACTGCGTTGGGAATGGCCGATAACCCAGCGCTCCTTCAAGGATATGGTTCCATTCCAGGTTCTGTTGCTCGCGCATTGGCTGCTGACGGTAAATGGCGACGGTTTATCTCCGATCCCATCTCAGGAACACTTCTTGATTTCGGAAGAGAAATTTATGAACCACCTCAAGCACTCCGTGATTTTTTAATTGCACGGGATAGAACTTGTCGATTCCCTGGTTGTCGAAGAGCTGGTTACTTATCAGATCTTGACCATTCTCAAAGTTGGGAATCTGGCGGCACAACTTCAGCTGAAAATTTGGGATTACTCTGTCGGCGTCACCATCGATTAAAGACTCACGGTGGTTGGCAAGTTGTTAGTAGCGCTGATGGTTCCTGCCTTTGGAAATCACCTGAAGGAAAAAGTTATGAAATTGGCCCAAGGCCAATCGATGAGATTGTTTAATCAATAATCCCTCGCTGGTAATGATGAGAGCACGCGAGAGATCAATTGTGGAGGTGCCGGGAATCGAACCCGGGTCCTTCGGTACCAAAGCAGTACTTCTACGGGCGTAGTGTGCTTTACGTTTTCTCAGTCCCGAAGCTCATGCACACAAGTCTTCGACAAACTCAGTTGTGATTAATTTCCCGTCTTGCACTCACAACGTTACAAGTTGGTAAGCCCTCTAGCGACGCTAGGTTCCGATTCGAAGGCGAGATCGGGCTAGCGGATTACCCTTTTCGCTTAGGCAGCGACGGCGTAATCGTTTGCCGTTTTATTGGCATTTATAGTTTTGCACGGGTTTCGTGGTTTACGAGATCATCCCGGCTTCCTCGGCCCGCTTCTCCTGCCTCAACATCCAAAGTCGAGACCGTTCACCCCCAATATGACGGAGAGGATACGCTCCTTATCTCTATCAAAGATCTTGGAGAAGTTGGTAAAACTCTTCCAAAAATCTATCGGTAGATAGAGATATTTAGCCCACCTCTACTCACAGTGGGAACTGTAAGATTGAGAGAAACTTAGCAAAGTGTAGAACCCCTAGGCTCATCCGCATAATTGCTAGAAATAGCCTTATTTTTATCCCTATACAAATTTATCCCTATTGAAAGAAGAGAATACCTAGCTACTAAAGGCTCTACCCACGCTAATCTTCGTAGCGAGCCGAAGCTTTATGGGATTTGCCTCTCTGAGAAATTGCCCGATCAACCTCACGCTTAGCTTGCTTCTCCATAAGAGCAGACCTCTTGTCATGAGATTTCTTTCCTTTGGCCAGAGCTATCTCCACTTTCACTTTTCCATCCTTAAAGTAGAGCGAAAGTGGAACTAAAGTTGTTCCTCCTTCTTTGGCTTTTCCAATAAGTTTTTCGATCTCTGTCTTATGAAGAAGTAATTTTCTCTCTCGGCGAGGCAGATGATTTGTCCAGCTTCCTTGATTGTATTCAGGAATATGAACACCTGTTAACCAGATTTCTCCATCACGAACCATTGCAAAACCATCTGTTAATGAAGCTCTTCCTGCGCGCAGCGACTTGACCTCAGTACCGGTTAAGACCAACCCACACTCGAAAGCATCGATTACGAAGTAATCGTGTTTTGCCTTACTATTCTGCGCTATTAATTTTCTGCCACTTTCTTTTACCACGACTACCCCCTTTCGATTAATCCGGTCTGCAGTCTACTTTCAGAATCTCTATTCATCCCTATTGGTGGGCTATTGGTAGTCAATATCAACCATTACCCAGAGCCAATCACACTACTTGCGCTTAAGATTTGTTGGAATTTAATGAGGCAAGGCCGCTTAGGACTTGTAGCGCACGTTTTGCTATCTCATCATCCTTAGCTGCTAAATCAGGCTCTATTCCTATCCCGTCAATAATTCGTCCTGAAGGGGTTCGATACTTTGCCACTGTCAGCTCTAACTTAGATCCATCGTTAAGAGTTATAAATTCTTGAACAGTTCCCTTTCCTTGGGTCCGCTCCCCAATCAAAACTGCACGATTTCGATCCTGTAGCGCGCCAGCCAGAATTTCAGCAGCGCTGGCAGATCCCCTATTGATCAGAATAATTAATGGAGAGCGATTTGGCTTTAAGCTTTGAGATCGAAAAATTATAGGATCGCTATCTACTTTTTGGTACGAGACTAGTACTCCACCAGATACAAATAATTCTGCAGTTTTTACTGCTTCAATTATCTGACCACCTGGATTATCTCTCAAATCAATTACTATTCCATTCTTGGTGTTAAAGGAATTTAATTGGCTAGCGATCTGAACGGATGTTCCTAAATTGAAGTTTGCAACATCAACGAGAACTACTCCTTGGGCAATCTGAGCTGATGTGACATTTTCAATAGAAAGAGTGGCACGCTCTAAGGAAAGAATAAATTCTCTGCCTCTACGATCGACTCTTAAATCAACAGATTTTCCTATCGCACCACGAATAATGGCTAGCGAAGAGGCAAGAGATAGGCCTTCAAGAGAGTTCTCATTAACAGATAAGAGAGTATCTCCTAATTTAATCCCGCTCGATTGCGCAGGAGATTGAGCTTGAATTCCGGCAACCTCTATTCCCCCTGTTTCAACTTTACGGAGCCAGATTCCAAGTCCGGTGTATTCGTTAAAAAGTTGATCATTAAAAACTTCCATCGTTGATTCAGGAAAGTAATTCGACCACTCATCTCCAGTTGCTCGAAGCGCTCCTTCAATTGCTGCCTGTCTCAAGATTTCAAGAGATGCACCTTCTGGATCTACAGCAAGGATCTCTCTCAGCGCCTGATCTACTGGACCAGTATTTTCATTTTTTCCAAGAGTGTAGCCAAGGCCAAAAACAAGCGAAAGTGATAATAATCCAGCGATGAATTGACGGGCATACTTTGAGAGATTCATATTTTCAACTGCCACTCCCTATTAACTGAAGAGCGCTGGAATTGAACTGGCTCACCTGTGCAGTCTAAAGCAGGTAAGGCTGCACGGGAAGTTCCAAGCTGAGCTTATTAAAGGGATTAAACTTTAAGATATTTGCGAAGCGTTAAAACAGATGAGATTGCCGAGACAACGATCCCGGTCGCCAGTAGATAGGCTGAGGCGAGAACAACATCATTCCAGGTGAAAAAATTTGTAAAGGTTAACAATGGAGCAACTTGCTCATCAACTACATATTTAAGACCAGCAAGAATTCCTGAGGAAATTCCCCAACCAAGAATTGCTGCAAAAAGTCCTTCTAGTAAAAAGGGCAGTTGAATCGAGAAAGAACTCGCCCCTACCAATTTCATGACGGTGGTTTCACGTCGTCTGTTATATGCGGCAATCCTTAAAGTATTACTTATGAGCAGCGCAGCTGTTAGAACGCTAGCTAATCCAATAATTAAAGCGCCATCTCGTAAAACATTAAGTAAACTAAAGAATTTTTCTAAAATTGCTCGTTGATCCTGAACCACATCAACCCCAGGTCGCCCAGAGAATGCGCTCTCAATAACAGCAAATTGAGTTGGGTCTTTAAGTTTAACTCTAAATGATTCGGGCAGTTGATCTACAGTCACATTTTGTGCAATAGCAGAATCTTTAAATCGCTCTTGAAAGCGTTGATAAGCCTCAGATTGTGATTCATAATAAACAGTTTCGACTACTGGTATTTCTTGAAGATCTTGTTGGATCTCTAATCGCTGTTCAACACTTACTGTGCCGCCAGCACAAGATGCACTCTCGGAGAGTGGGCCACAGAGAAATATTGATACTTCAATCTTGTCGTACCAAAAATCTTTCATTGTACGAACCTGTGCGTTTGAAAGCAGTCCAACTCCAAGTAGTGAGAGTGAAATAGCTACAGTAATTACCACAGCAAACGACATTGTTAGATTTCTTCGAAGTCCAATACCGACCTCGCTCATTACAAATCCAAATCTCATCTTCTCACCTAACCCAAATCCTCGCTCTAGCCCGTATATCCATAAACACCGCGAACTTGATCACGAATAACATGACCTGATTCCAGTTCGATTACCCGTTTTCGCATCTGATCAACAATGCCTGAATCATGCGTTGCCATGACGACAGTGGTTCCTTCGCGATTAATTCGATCTAGGAGCTTCATGATGTCAATACTGGTGGTTGGGTCGAGATTTCCTGTTGGTTCATCTGCGATCAAAATCGACGGTCTTGATACGTAGGCTCGCGCAATTGCAACTCGTTGCTGTTCGCCACCAGATAGCTCTCCCGGTTTCCGATCAAGTTTCTCCTCCAGGCCAACAAGCTCAACCACCTCTGGAACTTCACGAGCAATTTCTTTTTTCGTATGGCCAAGGACATGGAGCGCAAAAGCAACATTTTCAAAGACTGTCTTATTTGGAAGTAATCGGAAATCTTGAAAAACAGTTCCAACCTGCTTTCTCAAATCTGGAACTTTCCAATTAGATAACTGAGTTAAATCTTTTCCAGCCACATGGATAGTGCCAGATGTTGGCTTCTCCTCTCGCAGAACAAGACGGAGGAAGGTAGATTTTCCAGAGCCAGATTGGCCAACAAGGAATACAAACTCACCCTTTGCCACTTCAAGGTTCACATCATTGAGGGCTGGCTTCTCACTTTTTGGGTAGATTTTTGTCACGTGATCAAATCGAATCACTTCTCCACCCACTCTCTCTTCGAATCGAAGGGAAGCCTACGCAATGTGGGGAGGAATCTACGGACATTCGACCCGTTTGCGGAAAAATGAGCCGTATTTCACCCTCTACCTAGATTTATCTAGATCAAGGTAGAGATCTGCTCAAAATTGTTACCACTGCCAGATCGCTCTAATCGAGGTTTAAAAGTTACTTAGGAGTTATTGAGCGCCGCGAACTCTGCGCCATCTAATGCCAGCATCAACAAAGCCTGCCAGATCGCCATCTAGTACGGATTGAGTATTTCCTGTCTCAAAATCAGTTCGGTGATCTTTGACCATCTGATAAGGATGAAGGACATAAGATCGAATCTGATTACCCCAAGAACCACTCGATTCACCTTTTAAACTATCTATCTTGGCCTGCTCTTGCGCATGACGTCGCTCTAGAAGTTTTGATTGCAGTACCGCCATTGCAGTTGCCTTATTTTGTAGTTGAGACCGTTCATTTTGGCAAGAGACCACAATTCCAGTTGCAATGTGGGTAATTCTCACCGCAGAGTCGGTTGTATTTACCCCTTGCCCTCCTGGCCCTGAGGAGCGATACACATCGATCCGTATATCTTTCTCATCAATCTCAATCGCATCACTTTTCTCCACGACTGGGACAACTTCAACTCCCGCAAAAGATGTGTGTCTCCTATTTGCACTATCAAAAGGTGAAATTCTCACCAACCGATGAGTCCCTTGTTCAACCGATAATGTTCCGTAGGCGTATGAACCTGAAACTTTAAATGTGGAGGATTTAATTCCTGCCTCTTCTGCATACGATGTTTCCAAAACTTGAACTTGATAACCTTTTATTTCACAGAAACGTAGGTACATCCGCATCACCATCTCTGCCCAGTCTGCTGCATCTATCCCTCCCGCCTCTGACCGGATAGTAATGAGCGCATCACGATGGTCATATTCACCATTCAGAAGTGTCTGGATTTCCAGCGCTGAAATATCTCTTTCAACTTGGCCAACTTCCTTAATTGCTTCATTAAAAGCATCTTGATCATTTTCTCCTATCGCTAAATCAAATAGCAATGGAAGCTCTTCAACTCTATTTCTTAGTTGACGTAAAACTTTTATCTCGCTCTCAGCTCGAGAAAGCTCTGATGTGACAATCTGTGCATTGTCCGGTGAATCCCAGAGATCATTTGCTGATGCAAGAGCTTCTAGTTCAGCTCTTCTTGATTCAAGTTTTGGTAAATTTTTAACAGATTCAATCGATGTTAAAAGAAGTGATAGCTCTGAAATCTCCTTTAAATATTGAGAAGTTGATTCACGCCATTTGCTATCGCTGGCAGAGAATGCACCACTGGCGCTCTTTGGCTTTACTTCCTTCTCCGAAGACACCCCGTAAGTCTAGTTATCCGCCCCAAATAGACCCAACTTCAACAAACGCTCTGAACGTACAGCTCGGTATAAAGTAAGGCTTGTGCGATCCGAATCAGATAGCTCCAAAGACTCTAACCAAGGTTCTAAGTCATGGATCTATAAATATGCCTATCTCTTCGCGACATTAGAGTCGATTATTCTCTTTGCTCTTGCTCTCTTTCTTATTGTAAATTCTTTCTTAACCCAGGTAGAGGAACCAAGCGCTTGGTTAGCTGAAATTATTTTTGCGATTTTAGCTGGGTTAGGTCTTTTGATTGCCGCCCGCGGCATTGCTCAAAGAAAGAATTGGGCAAGGGCGCCGATAGTCATCGCAAATCTCATAGCTACCCCTGTTGCTTATTATTTGGTAACTAGCGGTGAATTAATCTATGGCATCGCACTTGGAGCCATTGCAGTCCCGGCACTATTTCTGGCTTGGTTTGCTATTCCCCAAATTAAAAATTAGCGATTTTGTGGAAATCCAAGATTTATTCCGCCATGGCTAGGATCTAACCATCGGGAAGTGACCACTTTGCCCCTTGTGAAAAAATGCACACCCTCTCTTCCATGGGCATGGGTATCGCCAAAGAGTGAGTTTTTCCATCCACCAAAGGAGTAGTACGCGGTTGGAACCGGGATAGGAACATTGATTCCTACCATTCCCACCTGTACTTCATTTTGAAATCTTCTTGCAGCGCCACCATCATTGGTAAAAATAGCAACGCCATTTCCGTATTGGTGAGAATTAATTAAATCTAGACCTTCATCATAAGTTGCAACACGGATCACGCTAAGAACTGGACCAAATATTTCATCCTGATAGATCGACATCGTTGGTTTGACTCGATCAAATAGAGTTGGGCCAAGCCAGAATCCATTTGCACCACCATTAACTATTGGATCTCTTCCATCAACGACTAGTTGCGCACCTTCTTCGACGCCTGCTCCAATATAAGAAGCGACTTTATCGCGATGAACACGGGTGACTAGCGGCCCCATATCGCAGCCTTTACTTCCATCCCCCGTTGTAAGTTTTGACATCCGATCTGAGATTTTTTTGATTAATTGATCGGCTACTGGCTCCACTGCAACGAGCGCTGAAATTGCCATACATCTCTCGCCAGCTGACCCAAATCCAGCATTAACTGCAGCATCTGCAGCGAGCTCAAGATCTGCATCAGGCAGAACGAGCATATGATTTTTGGCTCCACCGAGAGCTTGCACTCGTTTACCGTGCTGTGTCCCTGTCTCATAAATATATTTTGCTATCGAGGTCGAACCAACGAATGAAACTGATTTAACATCTGGGTGAGTGATCAGGCGATCAACTGCGACTTTATCTCCATGAACGATATTAAAGACGCCATCAGGAAGTCCGGCTTTTTTCCATAGATCAGCGAGAAAATTAACAGCTGAAGGATCTTTTTCACTTGGTTTAATGATCACCGCATTACCGGCAGCGATAGCGATTGGGAAAAACCACATCGGCACCATTGCTGGAAAGTTGAAGGGAGAAATAATCACTGAAACGCCTAGTGGTTGTCGTATGG